>JAJFVB010000119.1 GCA_021372055.1 Desulfobacteraceae bacterium
TGAGGCCGGACGGCGCGCGTTATATTCCACTGTTTAAAGCGCCTCTGGCCGGGCGCCCCGCCTTAACGGACGAATAAACCATATTTTCTTGAAAATGCCGAGAATACTATGCGGGGAAGGGAGTTTCGCTCGAAATTCCCCGGCGTCCCCGTTTTAATTTTCTGTCATCGCTTTTTTCGCCTGGAAGAGGAGACACTGGTCATGGGATTGGAAGACCGTCAGAAGGCCATTGATGCGGCAATAACTCAGATCGAACGCTCGTGCGGAAAAGGCGCTATCATGCGCCTTGGAGAGGGTGCGATTGCGGAAGTGCCCGTGATATCGACGGGGTGTCTCTCCCTGGACCTGGCCCTGGGGATTGGCGGAATCGCGCGAGGCCGCATTATCGAAATATTCGGCCCGGAATCCTCCGGAAAAACCACTCTGACGTTGCACATCATCGCTGAGGCTCAGAAAGCGGGAGGGCTTGCCGCCTTCATCGACGCCGAGCATGCACTCGACATCAAGTATGCCCGCAAGCTGGGCGTCCAGGTGGAGGAACTGCTGGTCAGCCAGCCCGACTACGGGGAGCAGGCCCTTGAGATCGCCGAAGTCCTGGTGCGCAGCAACGCCGTTGACGTCATTGTGATCGACTCCGTTGCCGCCCTGGTGCCGAAGGCGGAAATCGAGGGAGACATGGGCGAACCGCACGTGGGCCTTCAGGCGCGGCTCATGAGCCAGGCGCTGCGCAAGCTGGTTTCCACCATCAGCAAGTCGAAGACCAGCGTAATCTTCACCAACCAGATCCGTATGAAAATCGGGATCATGTACGGCTCGCCGGAGACCACGACGGGCGGCAACGCGCTCAAGTTTTACGCGACCATGCGTCTCGATATACGCAGGGGCACTCCCATCAAGGAAGGTCAGGAAGTGATGGGCAACCGGACCAAGGTCAAGGTGGTCAAAAACAAGATCGCCCCTCCTTTCAAGGAAGTCGAGTTCGATATCGTCTACGGCCGGGGAATTTCCAGGGAAGGCGATATCCTGGATCTTGGCGTTGATGCCAATTTGATTGAAAAATCCGGCACATGGTACTCCTATAATGGCGAGAGGTTGGGGCAGGGACGGGAGAACTCGAAGAGCTTTCTAAGGGATCATCCGGAACTGCTGTCCGAGATCGAGGCCAAGATCCGCAGCTCGCACGACCTGAAGCCTTCGGCCGCCGCCGTTGCGCCTGCTGCCGTTGCGTCCGCCGCCGCCGTTGCGCCCGCGGAACCAGCGGAACCAGTGGAACCGGCGGAATAAGGGCGCCCCCGGGCCCTTGTGTAGTTGGGATAAATAGTTCAGGAGAAACGATTCATGAAAGCCAGTGAGATCCGAAAGGCCTTTCTCGATTTTTTTCACGAGCGCGGCCATACGATTGTAAAGAGTTCATCCGTCATCCCTTACGACGATCCTTCACTGCTGTTTACAAACGCCGGCATGGTTCAGTTCAAAAGGACGTTTCTCGGCGAAGAGAGAAGGTCCTACATTCGCGCAACCACGAGCCAGAAATGCATGCGGGCGGGCGGAAAGCACAACGATCTTGAAAATGTCGGGCGAACCGCGCGGCACCACACCTTTTTCGAGATGCTCGGGAATTTTTCTTTCGGCGACTACTTCAAGAAAAATGCCGTCGAGTACGCGTGGGCGTTCCTCACCGAGGTGATGGGCCTTCCGAAAGACAAGCTCTATGCGACGATCCATGAGGGCGACAGCGGCATGAAGCTCGGTCCCGACGAGGAAGCGCGCGAATACTGGGCCCGGTACCTGCCGCGGGAGCGGATCCTTACGTTTCCGACGAAGGATAATTTCTGGGCCATGGGCGATACCGGCCCTTGCGGCCCCTGCTCGGAGATCCTGATCGATCAGGGCCCGGAGATGGGCTGCGGAAGCCCCGACTGCAAGCCTGGCTGCGATTGCGACCGTTATCTCGAGCTGTGGAATCTGGTTTTCATGCAGTTTAACCGCAGGGATGACGGCGTTCTCGAGCCTCTGCCCAAGCCCAGCATCGATACGGGGATGGGTCTTGAAAGAGTCGCGGCCGTCCTTCAGAAGGTTCCGTCCAACTACGACACGGATCTTTTTACGCCGATGATGGCGAAAATCGAGGAGCTTAGCGGCTATCGTTACGGGACGACACCCGAAAAGGATGTTTCCGTAAAGGTCATAGCCGATCACAGCCGCGCGGCCGCTTTCCTGATCGGCGACGGAGCCCTGCCGAGCAACGAGGGGCGGGGCTACGTGCTGCGCCGGGTCATTCGCAGGGCTTTGAGGCACGGGCGTTTTCTGGGTCTTGATAAGCCGTTTCTGAGCGACGTCGCGGTATCCGTCATGGTTTCGATGCAGGACGCCTATCCCGAACTGCTCGAAAACCGCAGCTTCATCACCAGGGTCATCGTCAATGAGGAGGAGCGGTTCAACGAAACGCTCGATGTCGGCCTTCGCCTCCTCCAAAACGAGATCAGGCGTATCCAGGACGAAAAGGCTGACACCATTCCCGGGGCGCTCATTTTCAAGCTCTACGACACCTATGGCTTTCCGATTGACATTGTTACGGACATGGCGAGGGAACTCGGCCTCAAGACCGATGAAGCCGGTTTCGGGGTGCTCATGGACAAGCAGAGGGAGCAGTCGCGGGCGCACTGGAAGGGAAGCGGCGAGCGCGAGGTATCCGATGTCTACCGTCAGCTTTCGACCCGGGGAGTCATGGGAGGTTTTGTCGGCTACGAAAGTCTTGAAGCCGATTCCCGGATTGTGGCCATGATCTGCGGCGGAGAGGAAATCGGCGGCGCCGAGGAGGGTGCCGAAATCGAACTCGTCGTGCAGCAGACGCCTTTCTACGGGGCCGCCGGAGGGCAGGTCGGCGATATCGGGACCATTTCCGGACCTTCCGGACGCATGGCGGTGACCGATACGATCAAACTTCCGGGCGATCTCATCGTCCACGTGGGAAAGGTGGAATCGGGTTCTTTCCGCTCCGGCGATGCCGTGCATCTGGCCGTCGACAGGCGGGCGCGCAAGGACACGGAACTTCACCACACGGCCACGCACATTCTGCATGCCGTTTTGCGCAAAGTCCTCGGAGACCACGTGAAGCAGGCCGGGTCGCTCGTTGCGCCGGACAGGCTCAGGTTCGACTTCACCCATTTTGCCGCCGTCTCGCCGGAGGAACTCGAGGAAATCGAGCGGCTGGTAAACGATGAAATCCGCGAAAATCAGCCCCTGACTGTTCATGTCATGGATCTGGAGGATGCTCTTAAGACCGGGGCCATGGCTCTATTCGAAGAAAAGTACGGGGATCGGGTCCGGATGGTCGAAATACCGGGATTCAGCCGCGAGCTCTGCGGAGGCACCCACACGGCCAAGACCGGGGATCTCGGAGTGTTTGTCATCCTGCACGAAACGAGTATCGCTTCGGGAGTGAGGAGAATCGAGGCGCTCGCGGGCCGCCACGGTCTCCAGTACGTAAACCGGCAGAGGGAAGTCCTGCAGCGGGCGGCGGCCACGCTCAAGGTGGCTCCGGCCGAACTGGCCGACCGGGTCGAAAAGCTCGTCGCCCAGGAGAGGCTTCTCGAAAAAGAGCTTGCCGCCCTCAAGGCATCGCTTTCCAGCAGGCGTTCGGCCGATCTGTTCGAAACGACCGCCGACGTTAAAGGCGTGCCCGTTCTGGTCGCGACCATCGAAGCCGACAATCCCAAGGTTTTGCGGGAGATGAACGACAAGTTCCGGGAGAAGTTCCCGAGCGGCGTTGCGGTTTTCGGAGCGGTATCCGGAGAGAAGGTCTTCCTCCTGGCCGGAGTGACCCAGGATCTCACGTCCAAGCTTCACGCCGGGAATCTGATCAAAGAGATCGTAAAAGAGGTCGGAGGAAGCGGGGGAGGGAGGCCCGACATGGCGCAGGCGGGGGGCAACAGGCCCGATAAGCTCGATGATGCGCTCGCTCTGGCAAAACGGCTGATTTCCGAAAAGCTCGGCTGAGAAGGAAGCGGGAATATTCTAGCGTGAGTTCGCCGGAATGTGTGCCGGCGGACTCACATCTGATCCATGCGGCAGGATCCGAGCTGCTTTTCCAGGTCGTCGGTGAGTTCTTCCCGGTAGTCCTGGATGTTATACGTCGCGCCACATGCCCGGCAGCGCAGTATCACCTTTCGTCAGGTCTTTACGATTACCAGTTCGTGCTTGCATTCTCGGCATTCCAAAGTTTTTCTCCTTCAGTGCGTGAAAGGGTGACGGGGGACCTGAAGCCCACGTAGCTTCTATATCTATTTCGGACGAACTGCAAGAACCGATGAGCCAATTCGCCGCGGCACTTCGCGCTCCGCGCGGGAAGAGGGCCGGAAAGAGAAGAGAGGGGGCATGCCAGCCAATCTGCCGCCGCCCTATTTCGAGGCCGAGAAGCGCTACCGGGATGGAAGAACCCCGGAGGAGAAGATCGAAGCCCTGGAAGAAATGCTTACGATCATGCCCAAGCACAAGGGCACGGACAAGCTCAGGGCCGACCTGCGCAAGCGGATAGCCAAACACAAGTCCGAGGCGCTTCAGAAGCGGGGCGCGGGTAAGCGCGAGACGGCATACAATATAGAACCCGAGGGGGCGGCCCAGGCCATTCTCATTGGCGTTCCCAACGTGGGGAAGTCCTCAATCGTGTCTGCGCTCACGAACGCCAAACCGGAAGTTGCCGATTTTCCGCATTCCACGTGGAAACCGACCCCCGGAATGGCCAATTACGAAAACATCCAGTTTCAGTTGATCGATACGCCGCCTGTGCCCACCGAGTTTGTCGATCCCGGATTCACCGACCTCCTGCGCAGAACCGACATCATTGTGATTGTTGTCGATATCCAGGCGGATGCGCTGCAGGCTCTGGAGGAAGCGCTCGGTTTTCTCCGAAGCCTGAGGATCTTCGCGCCTACGGAGATGATTCCCGCGGACCTCAGGAAGGCCCCCTTCATCAAGAAAATTCTGATTGCGGTCAACAAGGTGGACGACGAGGCGGCAGAGCAAGACTACCGCGCTTTTCTGGAACTGTGTGACATGCAGGCGCCTTCGATGGCGATATCCACGCTTTCGGGCAAGAAGATGAGCGAGTTTCTGGTCCGCCTGTATGAAATGGCCGAGGTTATTCGCGTCTATACGAGGAGCCCCGGCAAGGCCTCCGACCTCAAGTCCCCGTTCGTGCTCCACAGGGGTGCCACCCTGGAAGACCTGGCCGAAGAGATCCACAAGGATTTCGTAACGAAGCTGAAATTCGCGAAGGTCTGGGGGACAACGGTCTTCGACGCTCAGATGGTGCAGCGCGACTACGTTCTTCGGGACGGAGACATCGTAGAGATCCATATTTAGCGTCATCCTAAAAAAATCTCTTGCAATCCGAAATTAAATTGTTTAAAGTGAAAAGTTCCAATGTCAGAGTAGCTATTGTGGCCGAAGTTCGACTTTCTCCTTCCCCGTGCAAGCTTTAGCCGATAGTAAGCTCATGCTCTTATCCTAAGCTAACTCGCTGACATTGACTAAATCTATAGACTTACTTAAATTGTTACTGTTGGAACCAATATCCCGAGCCGTATCGCCTGCCGCTCGGGATTGCCATCTCTATGAAAGATGGTGGAATTGGACGGCATTGATCTTTCGACCGTCCGCTCCAGGGGGGAGTAGTCAAACATGAAATCATATACCTCTGAGAAATGCCTTCCGTTCGATTTCTATCTGAAAAAGAAAGATGCGGAAGAAGAGGACCTCGAGGGGCTTATCGAAGGCAAGGTTGTTCGAGGGAGTTTCCGCGAGGAAGAGCTTGAATTCGACAGCATTGATCGGGTCCCGGTCGAGGAGACGCTCGATTCCGCAATTGTTCCCGTCGAGGAAGTGGAAAAGGAAGACGAGGACGAAGAGGCCCTTCTCGAGGCCCGGATTCCCGCCGGGGAAGACTTCGAAGAGGACCACATATCGTGCTATCTGAAAGAGGTTTCGAGCTATCCGCTTCTTACTCAGGAACGCGAAACGGAACTCGCCCAGATCATCAGGAACGGCCAGGACGAACTGGTCCATATCGTCGAGGAGCATGCGTCCGAGCATAGGATCCTCCAGGATCTCTCGGAGAAGGTGAAGAAGCTTCTCGAACACGAGAAGACCTTCCCCGGCGTTCGGGACAAAGTGCTGAAGGTGATCGTGCGCACTTTGGAGCGCGCAAGCCAGGATCTTCCCGCTTACGCGGTTTTCCCGAACTCGCTCGCGCGGGTGCGGTCGATTATGAAGGCCGTGGATATGGCCAAGCAGGAGATGGTTCGCGCCAACCTGAGACTCGTGCTCAGCATTGCCAAGCGCTACAGGGGCCGAGGGATGACCTTCGACGACCTGATCCAGGAAGGAAACCTCGGGTTGCTCAAAGCCGTTGGACGCTTCGACCATACGAAGGGCAACAGGTTCAGCACCTACGCGACCTGGTGGGTGCGGCAGTCCATCATCCGGGGCATCTACGACAAGACGCGGACGATCCGCTTGCCCGTGCATTTCATCGAGCTGAAAAACCTCTTCTTCAAGGTTTACTACGAGCTTCTCAAGGAACTCGGAAGGGAGCCCACTCCGCTCGAAATCGCCGAGAGGTCCAAGCTGCCCGTCGAAAAAGTGCAGATGGTCCTGACGCTCGCAGCTCAGCCGATTTCGCTGGAAACGCCCATAGGAGAAGACGAACAGCGCCTTGGCGACTTCATCGAAGACGATCGTGCTCTTTCGCCCATGGAAGAGTGTTCGGATAAGGAACTGGCCGGAATAACCCGTTCGCTGCTTTCAACACTGCAGCCCCGGGAAGAGAAGATCCTGAGACTCAGGTTCGGCCTGGACGGCCAGCCGGCGGAGACATTGGAGAGAATCGGAAAGATGTTCAATGTTTCCAAAGAACGTATCCGGCAGATCGAGAAGAAGGCGCTTCGGAAGCTGAAGAATCCAAACAGGCAGGCCTGCCTGAAAACCTTCATGGAATAAAATATTAAGCTTTAAGACCGTGGGGAGCCTGCTCCCCACGCCCCACACGCAGCTGCGCTGCTCATTTTGGCGCTTGCAGCGGGCCGAACCTGAGGGGGCGGGGGGAAATCATTTCCCCCGCTCTTTTCCATCAGTTCCATTCATTGGCGCGTTTCAAGAAAACCCTCGAGATCATAGTCATGGGAAGCCGTGATCCTCACCTCGGCAAGTTCCCCCTGTGTGGCTTCTCCACCCGTGATGATAACGGAGCCGTCCACTTCGGGCGCCTGCGTGGCCAGCCTGCCCGAGAGCAGCAGGTCGGTTTCGGGATGAGGGCCCTCGACCAGGACAGGCAGAACCTCTCCGACATGTCTGTCCAGTTTGCTTCGGGAGATCTGGCGCTGAAGATCGAGCAAGGCGGATCGCCTGCTCTCCGCGGTCTTGTCGCGGGGCCTTCCCGGAAGCCTCGCGGCCCGTGTTCCCGCTTCGGGGGAATAGGCGAAAACGCCCGCGTGATCGAAACGTGCACGTTCCATGAATGCCATGAGGGCATTGAAATCCCGCCTCGTTTCTCCGGGAAATCCCACCATGATCGAGGTCCGAAGGGCAATATCGGGTATGACCGAGCGTATTCCATCGATGATGCGCTGAGGGTCTTCGGCGGGCCGGCCCATCGCTTTCAAAATGGACGGGACTGCATGCTGGATGGGAATGTCGAGATAGGGAACGATCTTTTCGGATTGGGAGATGGTGCGCAAAAGCCGTTCGTCGATGCGGTCGGGATAGGAATAGAGGATGCGTATCCAGGAGATTCCATCCACACGTTCGAGATCTTCGAGCAGGCCGGGGAGGCCGCCGTCTCCGCCCCGGTCGAGACCGTACGCGGTGGTGTCCTGCGCGATGAGATTCACCTCCCTTACGCCTTCTGCGGCCAGTTGCCGCACTTCCGAGACGATATCGAGCCTGTCGCGGCTCCTGAGCGGTCCCCGGAGGTTCGGGATGATACAAAACGAGCACGCGTTTCCGCAGCCCTCGGCGATCTTTACATATGCCGTATGCGAGGCGGTTGATCTCACACGCCCGATTTCGGTTCCGGCAATGCGGCGGGGCCTTTCGATCCAAAGTTTTCTCGGATTTCCGGCAAGATGTGAGTCGATGGCTTCCGCGATTCGATGGTAATGGGACGTACCGAGGAAGATATCCACTTCCGGAAGTTCCTGAAGAAGCTTTTTCCCGTAGCGTTGCACCATGCACCCGGCGACGACAAGGGTTCGGCATTTCCCGGAGACTTTGTGAAGGGCCGCGGAAAGAACGGCCTCGATTGCCTCCTGAACGGCACTCTCGAGAAAACCGCAGGTGTTGACTACGATGAGGCCGGACTCGGAGTTTTCTCCGGACATGCGGTAGCCCCGGTCCACGAGCTGCCTTACCATCACTTCGCTGTCGACGAGGTTTTTTGCGCATCCGAGGCTTACCAGACAAGCGCTTTTCATTGATGAATACCTGTTGAAAATGTGTTCACGGGGATTCGATGTGGGAGCGAATATCCCGGTAAATTATCGCTACAACACGAAAAGTTTTCAAGGCCGGGCGAAAAACGCGAATGGATGTATATCCCGAAATGAGAGGATCGTAAAGCGGTCAATGCCGGAAAAGACCAGCATGTCGAAAAGCACGATCGCAAGCGTGAAGGCTGCGTAGCTTGCGGATGCGCCCCTGAGGGAGTATTTCTCGCCGATCTGTCTGACGATCAGGAAAAAAGTCGCGCTCATCGCGTAACACTCAACGGCGAAGGGAGGAAATCCCATAAAACCGAGCAGAGGCATTTCGAAGACCTTGAAGCCGCCGACGAACGGAACCGTGTAGACCCATTTTGTCCCGGCCTTGAAGTTCCACAGCTCCCAGATGAAGCCGCAGACGGCTCCGGAGAGCATCAGGAGGTAAAACGTCCGCAGGGAGCCTTCCCGCCACTTGCGGAGAAGCGACGGGGCGCCGAATCTGTGATTTATCGGCTCAAGAAGAAAGATAAAGGCACCCCAGATAAGCGGGAAGAAGTACTTGGGCCAGATCAGGGGCAGGATCAGGGAGAAAAATCCGAGGATAAAAAATGGAACGTAGAGCCGCTCGGGGTCGGGTTTTATGGATGATTGCGAGTTTTTGAAAACCCCAAAGTGATCGAGAAGCGCACCGACCGAAAAAATCCCCGGCAGGACTGTGGCGTAGGATATGGAGTACCCGATCCACCGGAAGGGCTGGAGGGACGGGACGTTTATGTAATGCCAGTTTGAAAGACGAAAATTTGCGGCTTCGAACACGAGCCAGACGGTCACGGAAAGCGGGAGCAAGAGGAGAAATCTTAGAGGATTTTCGAACAGGAGCGATCTGCCGCCGCGCAACCGGAGGTAAGCCTGGACGATGACGATGAAGCTCCACCACGCAAAAGAATAGTATCCCGAGTAGAAAGGTTCATAGCGCGCAAGCATGCCCGCAGTGGCGACAAGCAACGCAAGGCATGCGGCGGCAATCAGCATCCGGAGGGGAGTTTTCCCCGCGGGCGGTTCTATGCAATTCGAAGGTGTTTGCACAAAAACTCCTGAAGAAATCGGGCGATTCTTACGATAGAAACATTAATCATTTGATTCCGGGAAGATCAATGTTTAAAGAAAAAGATCCGGGTGGTTCCTATTTCTGTATGAGAAGATATAATTCGCGGGTCGAGTAGAATTTTATGCATTTTTATCGCATCTTCGAACTGCTTTCGGGCTCGAAAGCACACCATTAAGGAGTTCGTGAGCATGGCAAAGGAAAAAGGCGTCCGTGGTCAGCCTGTTCAATTCGAGAGGGGAGACAAGGATTCCCCTTATCCCATGATGTGCAAGGAAGGTAAGGGAGTGCGAAATTTTGCCTGCCCGAATTACGACAATTGCCTGGACAGGGCTGCCAAAGGCATGTGGAGCGGATTCACGTGCAGGGAGTGCTCATCCTATGTCCAGAAAGAAGAGGAGTGTTGAGCCTCATTCGCATGCTTTGAGTCGAATTAAAAAGAGCAGCCCGGTGTGCAACGGGTTGCTCTTTTTCGTGGCGCTATATTGTCCATCCTGCCGACTGACGCACAGGGCGCAACGCAAGGACGTTTGATTCCGCCTGCAATTTATTCTTTTGCTTCAGGCTTCGGAGCGGGGGCGGCCTTCTTTTCCGCTGTGGCACCCTTTTTCTTCTTGGTCTTGTCGCCGGGTTTTGCGTCGCTTATGAGCTCAAGAAGGCACATGGGGGAGGCATCGCCGCGCCTGAAGCCCACCTTCACGATGCGGGTGTACCCACCGGCCCTGTTCTGATATCGTTGGGCAAGTTCGTCGAAAACCTTGTGCACGACGTCCTTTTCGCGAATGATCCGAAGAGCCTGCCTCCGGGCGTGCAGGTCACCGTGCTTGCCGAGGGTGATCATCCATTCGGCCCATCTGCGCATTTCCTTTGCTTTCGGCACCGTGGTGTAGATGCGTTCGTGCTGAAGCAGGGAGGTGACCATATTGCGGAACATGGCCAGACGGTGGCTTGTGGTACGGCTCAGATTCCTTCCAGAGACTCCGTGGCGCATAGCTTATTCCTGTTCCTTTCTTCTCTCTTCGATATCGTCGCGGCTGGGAAAGTTGTCGAGCTTCATCCCAAGAGAGAGTCCCATTTCGCTCAGAATCTCTTTGATCTCGTTGAGCGATTTACGGCCGAAATTCTTCGTCTTGAGCATCTCCTGCTCGGTCTTTTGTACAAGCTCGCCTATGTAGCGTATATCGGCATTCTTGAGACAGTTTGCCGAACGGACGGAGAGTTCGAGTTCGTCAACACTGCGGAAGAGGTTCTCGTTGAATGCGGGCTCGGAGCGGATCTCCTCTTCCGTGGACTCGGTCTCCTCTTCAAAATTGATGAAGACGGAGAGTTGATCTTTCAATATCTTCGCAGCATAGGCAAGGGCGTCTTCGGGCTTGACGCTGCCGTCGGACCAGATCTCAAGGGTCAGTTTGTCGTAGTCCGTAATCTGGCCGACGCGGGCCTGGGTTATCGTATAGCTGACCTTGCGGACGGGGGAGAAAATCGCGTCGATGGGAACGGTGCCGATGGGCTGGTTTTCCTCGAGGTTTTTCTCCGCGGGCACATAACCTTTGCCCTGCTTGATGGTAAGCTCCATCCTGAGCTTGGCGTCCTTGGCGAGGGTGCAGATATGCTGGGTCGGGTTCAAAATTTCGACCATGGCCCCGGCCTGGATGTCTCCGGCCTGGACCCTTCCTTCGCCGTCCTTCTCGATGTAGAGACGCCTGACACCGGCATCCCCGGACGTCTTGAAACGGACTTCCTTGAGATTGAGAATAACGTCGGTAACGTCTTCCAGCACGCCGGGAATCGTGGAGAATTCGTGCAAGACGCCGTCGATTTTCACACTTGTTATGGCGGAACCCTGGAGGGAGGAAAGGAGGACCCTGCGCAGAGCATTCCCCAGCGTAATGCCAAATCCTCTTTCCAGAGGCTCGCACTCAAATTTCCCGTAAGTGTTCGGGTCCTTAGTTTCGATTTCCAAGCGCTTCGGTTTTATGAGTTCGCGCCAGTTTTTCTGCATGTTTTTTCCTCATCTAGGAGACTTCAGCACAGGTGCCCCTTCTGGAATGCACATCGGGCCACTTGGATGCGCTTGGCTCCAAAGGCCCATGTTGCCAGATTCCTGTTACTTGCTGCTCTTCCTATTTCGAATAGAATTCCACCACGAGCTGTTCCTGCACGGGCAAATTCATCTCTTCTCGGTTGGGGAAAACCTTAAAGGTTCCCTCGAACTTCGTCGCGTCGAGATCGAGCCAGGCGGGAAGGCCTCTGCGTGGCAGGGCTCCTATCGATTCATTGATGATGCCCAGGGTGCGGCTGCCTTCGACCACGCTGATCATGTCGCCGGGCCGGAGCAGGTACGAAGGTATGTTGACCTTCTTGCCGTTTACCTGAAAGTGATTGTGCCGGACGAGCTGTCGCCCCTGGGTGCGCGAATTGGCGAAACCGAGACGGTAGACGGTGTTGTCGAGTCTGCGTTCGAGCAGGATCAGGAAGTTGGTGCCGGTAACACCCTTCTGGCGATCGGCCTCTTTGAAATAGCTCTCGAACTGCTTTTCAACCAGACCGTACATTCTCTTGATCTTCTGTTTTTCACGGAGCTGCAGCCCGTAGTCGGAGAGCTTGCCCCGGTTCTGGCCATGCTGCCCGGGCGGGTAGTTGCGGCGTTCGAGAGCGCATTTGTCGGAGTAGCAGCGATCGCCCTTGATGTAGAGTTTCATTGCCTCACGCCGGCAAAGCCTGCATTGGGATTCAGTGTAGCGAGCCAAAATGTTCCTCCTAAAGATATGAATGCAACAGCACGGGAGTGTGTCGTAACCTTATACTCTGCGCCTTTTGGGCGGACGGCAGCCATTGTGCGGAATGGGCGTCACATCCTTGATAAAGGTGATGTTGAACCCAGCGGCCTGAAGAGCGCGCAAAGCGGCTTCGCGGCCGGAACCCGGACCCTTGACATAGACTTCGATGTTCTGGAGGCCATGTTCCTGGGCCTTTTTGGCGGCCGTCTCGGCGGCAACCTGAGCGGCAAAGGGCGTGCTCTTGCGGGATCCCTTGAACCCCTGGCTCCCGGCGCTCGACCACGAAATGGCGTTTCCACTCAGATCGGTAATGGTGATGATTGTGTTGTTGAAGGTCGAACGGATGTGCGCGACGCCGTTCAAAATATTCTTGCGCTCTTTTTTCTTGGTTCTGGCTGCTGCCTTCTCTCTGGCCATATCTCCTCCGTGCTATGCCTTCTTGCGCTTGCCCATTACGGAGCGGCGCGGACCTTTGCGAGTACGTGCGTTTGTATGCGTCCGCTGTCCACGGACCGGAAGGCCCCGGCGATGCCTGAGTCCCCTGTAACAACCGAGATCCATGAGACGCTTGATGCTCATGGAGACTTCGGAGCGAAGATCGCCTTCGACTTTGAAATGGGAATCGATGACCTGCCTGATCGCATTGATCTGAGCGTCGGTGAGGTCGTCGCTTTTGATGTCACGGCTGATTTCGGCCAGTTCGAGGATCTTCTGCGCCGTAGGTCTGCCAATGCCGTAAATGTATGTCAAAGCGATTTCGATGCGCTTATTCTTAGGTAAGTCGATGCCTGCAATACGTGCCAATGTCAGATTCCTCCCTTAGCCCTGGCGCTGCTTGTGCCTTGGATTTTCACAAATTACGCGCACATTCCCGTGGCGACGGATGATTTTGCATTTTCTGCAAATGCGCTTTACCGATGCTCGCACTTTCATCAGACTTTCCTTTCTCGGAGCAAGGCGAGGGGACCGCTAGGACTTGGACCTGTAGGTAATGCGGCCCCGAGTCAGATCATAGGGAGAAAGTTCCACCGTTACCTTATCGCCGGGGAGGATGCGGATAAAATGCATGCGCATCTTTCCGGAGATGTGAGCAAGAATGCGATGACCGTTAGGCAGCTCTACTCGGAACATAGCATTGGGAAGGGTTTCGATAACGGTACCTTCCACCTCAATAGCGTCCTCTTTGGCCATGCGTTGGGGATCTCCTTTTAAAATTTCGCGAACTTTTGATTATACTTAATGGTCTTTATCTTGTAAAGCGGTTTCCTGCATCGTCAATATGTCGGGCCCATTTTCCGTCACCGCCACCGTGTGCTCGAAATGCGCCGACAATTTCCCGTCCAGAGTCACCGCGGTCCACTGGTCCTCGAGTATCTCCACGTCGGGAACCCCGGCGTTGATCATCGGCTCGATTGCAAGCACCATCCCGGGTTTGAGCCTCACGCCCTTGCCCGGAGGCCCGTAGTTCGGAATCTGCGGGCTTTCGTGAAGATGCTGGCCGATGCCGTGTCCAACGAATTCCCTTACGACGGAAAACCCCTGCTTTTCGACATGCTCCTGAATCGCGTGGGAGATGTCGGACAGACGATTTCCGGAGACCGCGCGGGCGATGCCTTCATAAAGCGATTCTTCGGTGATCGCGCACAGACGGGCTGCCTCGTTGGAAACCTTGCCCACCGGCACCGTCAAGGCGGCATCGCCATAGTAACCGTCCACAACAACGCCGAAATCGAGGCTTACAAGATCACCCTCGCGTAGGCGGCAATGCTTTGATGGCATTCCGTGAACAACCTGTTCGTTGACGGAAGTGCACAACGCATACGGGTACCCGTGGTATCCCTTGAATGCGGGCTTTGCATGCCTCTTGGAGGCGAGTTCCTCGCTGATAGCGTTCAGGTCCCAGGTCGTGATCCCGGGCTGAATCCGCTCCCTCAGCCGTCTCAAAATTTCGGCAACAATCAGGCAGGCAATTCTAATCTTCTCGATTTCTGCTCGAGACCGTAATATGATCAATAACGAATCCTCTTAACCCAAAACCGCCTGAATGCGCTGCAAAATGTCATCCATCTTGCCCACGCCGTCAATGCGGCGGAGCTTGCCCTGCTTCACGTAGTAATCAATGAGGGGCTTTGTCTGTTTTTCATATGTTTCAAGCCGTGACTGCACGGTGGTTTCGTTGTCATCGGACCTCTGGTAGAGTTCTCCACCACACTTGTCGCAGACGCCTTCCTTCTTCGGAGGATCGAACATGACATGAAAGCCCGCTCCACACGCGCGGCAGGTGCGGCGGCCGGTAAGGCGGCCGAGCAGTTCCGAGTTAGGCACCTCAACGCTCACGACATGGTCGATCTTCTGATTCAACTGCCCGAGAATGCTGTCGAGCTCTTCGGCCTGCGCCACAGTGCGGGGAAAGCCGTCGAGCATGTAGCCGTTTTTCGCGTCGGACTTCTGAATGCGTTCCCTGACAAGGCCGATAACGACGCTGTCGGGCACGAGCCCGCCGGCATCCATGTATTTCTTTGCTTCAAGGCCGAGCGGCGTTCCCTCTTTGAGGGCCGCGCGAAGCATGTCCCCGGTTGAAATCTGCGGAATGTGATACTTCTCAACCAGGCGCTTTGCCTGTGTTCCCTTGCCGGCTCCCGGCGGTCCAAGCAAAATGATGTTCATCGCTTGCCTCCCCTAAAGTATGACTGCAAAAACTGCGTCCATTGACAGATCCCGCGCGCCGTCCTCCAAAAATGGGGGATGGGGATCAACCGCGGCGGCCCTTAATGCGGCCTTTCTTCAGAAAACCCTCATAGTGACGTGACAGCATGTGAGCCTCGATCTGGGAAAGAGTATCCATGGCCACGCCAATAACGATCAGGAGGGCGGTTCCGCCGAAGTAGAAGGGGACGCTGAATTTGCTGATCAGAAGGGTCGGAAGGATGCAAACCGCCGATACATAAATGGCACCGCCGAGGGTGATGCGGCTCAAAACCTTGTCGATATAATCCGATGTGGGCCGCCCCGGACGAATACCGGGAATGAACCCACCGTATTTCTTCATGTTTTCCGACACGTCCACGGGATTGAAAACGATGGCCGTGTAGAAAAAGCAAAAGAAGATGATAAAAAAGACGTAAAGAACGTTATACGCCCAGTGTCCGGGAGCGAGCGATGCGGCCACGGACTGCACCCAGGGAACGTGGATGAAATTGGCCACGGTAGCCGGGAACATAATGATCGATGATGCGAAGATCGGAGGAATAACGCCCGAGACATTGATCTTGAGGGGGATATGGGTGTTCTGGCCCCCGTAGACGCGCCTGCCGACCACGCGCTTGGCATACTGCACGGGGATTCGCCGCTGGCCGCGCTCCATGAAGATAATGAAGGCGACCACCCCGAGCATCATGACGATGATGGCGATCAGGATGAATAAGCTCATTTCTCCGGCCTGCATGAGGCGCACCGAGCTGATGATCGCATTCGGGATGCCGGCGACGATGCCTGCGAAGATGATGAGCGAGATGCCGTTTCCGATGCCGTGCTCGGTAATCTGCTCACCGAGCCACATGATAAAAGCGGTGCCGGCCGTAAGCGTGAGCACCGTAATAATGCGGAATGCCCAGCCGGGGTCGACGACAATGGAAACGTCGCCGGGACCCATCATTCCCTCGAGTCCCGCGGCGATGCCAAATCCCTGGATGACACTAAGCACGACCGTGCCGTAGCGCGTGTACTGCGTGATTTTGCGCCTGCCGGCTTCCCCCTCCTTGCTAAGCCGCTCGAGGGTAGGAATGACGACGGTCAAAAGCTGCAGGATAATCGATGCGCTGATATAGGGCATGATCCCAAGAGCGAACACGGAGAGATGGCTCAACGCTCCGCCCGAAAACATGTCGAACAGGCCGAGGAGGGTGCCCTGAGCAGCCCGGAAGTAAGCCAGGAGGGCTTCCGTATTGATCCCGGGCGTGGGTATGTGAGCCCCGATCCGGTAGACGGCCAAAAGGATCAGGGTCATTCCGATGCGGCGTTTGAGTTCGGGAATTTTGCCTATGTTCGCAAAACCAGCGAGCACGATCTATTTTCCTTCCTTAAGCGGTATGAATTCAACCTTACCGCCGGCCGCTTCCACTTTCTGGATGGCCGAAGCGCTTGCCTTGTGCACGCGAATGAAAAGGGCTTGGTTGATCTCGCCGTCGCCGAGCAGCTTCACGCCGTAGCCAATCTTGCGCAGTACGCCTATGCTGACCAGATCGAGCGGTCCGACTTCGGACCCGGCAGGGAATCTTTGCATATCGTCGAGATTGACGATCTCAAGCTCCTTGCGAAACAAGTTCGTGAAGCCGCGCTTGGGAATGCGGCGCTGCAACGGCATCTGACCGCCTTCGAACCAGGGAGGCGTGCCGCCGCCCGAGCGGGACTTCTGTCCCTTCGTTCCCTTGCCGGCCGTCATGCCCTGACCGGATCCGGAACCGCGGCCGAGACGTTTCGTATTCTTTTTTGCTCCGGGAGGCGGAGCCAGTTCACCGAGTCGCATCAAAAACCCCGTTTTCTGTTGGTTCTATTGTTCCTCGATCTTTACGAGGTGAATCACTTTCTTGAGAGCGCCGAGCACTTGGGGCGAGCCGTAGAGGCTGACGGGCCTGTGCAACCGCGTAAGCCCGAGGGCCTGCAAGATCTTGCGGTGTTTCTCGGGGCGCCCTATCGGACTACGAACCAGTTTTACCTGAATTGGTTTTGCCATACCTGCACCCTAGAACTTTCCCTGAATTGCTGGTTGGGTCCACATGTGTCGGGAAGGGGAACCGTAGGCTCCAAAGCCCCCGGTTACGCCTCCTCGAGGATATTCTTTCCGCGAACCTTGGAAACCTGATCCGCGCTGCGAAGCCTTCGCAGACCCTCGACCGTTGCCTTGACGACGTTGTGGGGATTCCTGGAACCAACGCACTTTGTCAATATGTCGTGGATGCCGGCGGCTTCCATGATGGCGCGAACCGCTCCGCCCGCTATCACACCCGTACCGGGCGAGGCCGGCTTGAGGATCACGGAGGAGGCTCCGAACTGGCCGAGAATTTCGTGGGGAATGGTGCTGTCCTTAAGCGGGACATCGATCATGCTGCGCTTGGCAGACTCCATGCCCTTCCGAATGGCTTCGGGAACTTCGTTCGCTTTGCCGAGGCTGTATCCGACCTTGCCGTTGCCGTCGCCGACGACGACGATGGCACTGAACGAAAAGCGGCGTCCGCCTTTTACAACTTTTGCGACGCGGCTTATATGAACCACCTTGTCAATTAACTGCAGCTGGTTAGTTTCCACAGCTATCAATGTGACCGCCTCCGATCTCTCTTGGAGTTAAAAGTCCAGACCCTTCTTCCGGGCTGCGTCAGCAAGAGCCTGAATGCGCCCGTGATAGATAAAGCCGTTGCGGTCGAAAACGACCTTGGCGATACCCTTGTCCAGGGCCTTCTGGGCTACTAGCTCACCCACGCGCTTCGCCGCGCCCACCTTACCCTTCTCCTTCTCCGCGTCCTTGTACTCGGGAGAGAGAGTGGAAGCGGAAACGAGGGTAGCTCCGGTAACGTCGTTGATTATCTGAGCGTAAATATGCTTGTCGCTCCGGAAAACGGTCAGTCTCGGCCGTTGTTCCGTGCCTTCGACTTTTCTTCTTATGCGCTTCTTTCGCTTGAGGCGGGCGACCTCGCGCGGATTCGTATTGCCTGACATATCAGCTCCCTCCGTCTACTTCTTGGAACCGGTCTTGCCGACCTTGCGGTGGACGTGCTCGCCCACGTAACGGACGCCTTTGCCTTTGTAAGGCTCAACGGGCCTTAGCGCCCGGATGCGCGCGGCCGTCTGTCCAAGCACTTCGATATCGATGCCTTCAAGCCGGACAAGGTTGGTCCTCTCGACGGTGGCCTTGATCCCTTCGGGCAGCGGGAACTGGACAGGATGCGAGTACCCGAGGCTCAAATTGAGCGTATTGCCCTGGACCTCGGCGCGGTAACCCGTCCCTTGAATTTCGAGTCCCTTGGTGAAGCCTTCGCTGACTCCCTTGACCATATTGTGGACAAGCGCCCGGACGAGGCCGTGCGTGGCCCGCGCCTGGATGGAGTCGTCCCGCCTCTTGAACTCGACTGCCTGGGCGTCGATCGCGACATCGATCGTGTCGGGAAGCGAGCGCGCCAGAGTGCCTTTCGGGCCTTTGACCGTGAGCACCGAGTCCGCGAGGGTGACATTCACCCCTTTCGGTATGGTTATGGGCAATTTACCCACCCGTGACATGCCAATACTCCTTTATGGTGTTCGCAAAAGGGTGCGACGGACCTACCAGACAGAGCAGAGAACTTCGCCGCCGACGCGTTCCTTGCGGGCCTGCGTGTCGGTCATGATTCCCCTGGACGTGGACACGATGGCGATTCCCATCCCGTTCATAATCCGGGGAATGTCCTCGTGGCCGACGTAGATCCGGCGACCGGGCCTGCTGATGCGTTTTGCCCCGGTAAGAGCGCCCTCGCGGGCATCGCCGTACTTAACGTGGACGCGGAGAATGCCCTGCTTGTCGTCCCTAATGAACTTGTAATTTTTGATATATCCCTCGTCCTTCAAAATGCGGCAGAGGTTGGCCTTCACGCGCGATGCGGGAATGTCCACCTTGTCGAAGCGCGCCTTCTGTGCATTCCGAATCCGATTGAGGAAATCGCCTATGGTATCCGTTACGTTCACCTTGTGCTCCTTCGAGTCCTGCCGCTTGGCTACCAGCTTGCCTTGACAACGCCGGGAAGCTCTCCCTTGAGTGCCATGTTGCGAAAGCAGATCCGGCAGATTCCGAACTTCCGGATAAAAGCCCGCGGCCGCCCGCACACCGGACACCTGTTATAGGTCCGGACCTTGAATTTTGGAGTACGTTTTGCTTTTGCAATAAGAGACTTCTTAGCCAAAACCGGCCTCCTTCTCAGCGCTTGAACGGCATGCCCATGAGGGCGAGAAGCGTTCTGGCTTCCTCATCCGTCCGAGCCGTCGTGACTATGGTTATATTCATCCCCTTGATCTTGTCGATCTTGTCGTAGTCGATCTCGGGGAAAATTATCTGCTCTTTGATGCCGAGCGTGTAGTTCCCCCTGCCGTCCAAGGCCTTGGAAGAAACGCCGCGAAAGTCGCGGACACGGGGGAGGGCGACGTTTACGAGCTTGTCGAAAAACTCGTACATCCTGTCGCCTCTGAGCGTAACCATGCACCCGATCGGCATGCCCTTGCGGAGCTTGAATGCCGCGATGCTCTGGCGGGCCCGTGTAATGACCGGTTTCTGTCCGGCGATCTGAGATAGTTCAGCCGCGGCCGAGTCGAGGATTTTGACGTTCTGGATGGCTTCGCCAAGACCCATGTTCAAAATGACCTTGGTCATCCTCGGGATCTCCATGGGGCTCCGGTACTGGAACTTCTCCTGGAGTTGGGGCGCGACTTCCTGATTGTACTTGTCCCGCAGTATTGCCATGTTGCCTCCGTTCCCGCCTTGTGCGGTGGACGTTTCCTAATCGATGACCTCTTCGCACTTCTTACAGTAGCGAACCTTGCGGTCGTCGACGGTCTTATAGCCCACCCGGGTCGGGTCTGTGCATTTCGAACAGATCAGCATGACGTTCGAAATGTGAATAGGGGCTTCTCTTTCGAGAATTCCCCCCTGCCTAGTCTGCTGGTTGGGTTTCATGTGGCGCTTGACCATGTTGATCTTTTCCACTATCGCCCGGTCCTTTTTGGGGATGACCCGCAGAACCTTGCCGCTCTTACCTTTATCTTTCCCGGCGATAATCTTTACCGTGTCGTTCTTCTTAATGTGAAAGCCTTCGTATTTCATCGCATGCGTCCTTTACGCCGTTAAAGAACTTCCGGCGCGAGCGATATGATCTTCATGAACTGCCTCGCGCGCAATTCCCTGGCGACGGGTCCAAAAATACGGGTGCCGATGGGTTCCCGGGCAGCGTTGATAAGGACTGCGGAATTATCGTCGAACTTGATGTAAGAACCGTCGGGACGCCTTACTTCCTTCCTGGTTCTGACGACAACGGCCTTGAGTACGTCACCCTTCTTCACCTTGGCGTTTGGGATGGCCTCCTGGACCGATACGACGATAATGTCGCCCACCGAAGCGTATCGCCTGCGCGTGCCGCCGAGCACCTTGATGCAGTAGAGGCGCTTGGCCCCGGAATTGTCAGCGGCGTTTAATTGAGTTTCCGCTTGAATCATTGGCTACTCCACATCTCTATAAGCGGACTTGTGCCGCTGAGAGGCCTAAATGGCCGCCTTCTCAAGGATTTTCACTACCAGCCAGCGTTTGTCCTTGCTGATCGGCCTGCTTTCCTCAATCAACACGCGGTCTCCAACGGAGCAGGCGTTCTGGGCGTCGTGGGCTTTGAACCTGTCCCTGCGCCGGACGAACTTGCGGTATTTCGAATCCTGGATGAGCCGCTCGACCATGACAACGACGGTCTTGTCCATTTTGCTGCTCAGAACCGTACCGACGCGAGTCTTCCTGTTTGATTTCTGTTCTTCCATGATACCTTTGCCCCTATGCTCCGGCCTTTCTGTCCATCTCGGCCACGATCGTCAGAATCCGCGCGATTTCCTTCTTGTTTTTGGGGATCTGGGCAGTGTTTTCCAGTTGTCCCGTGGCGTGCTGAAATTTCAGGTTGAACCGTGCTTCGAGCAGCTCATTGAGCTTCTGAAGCAGTTCGTCTTTCGTCATGTCCCGCAGAGCCTGTGTTTTCATAATACATCCTGCCTCGAAACGAACCGCGTGGGTATGGGAAGCTTGTGAGCCGCGAGATTGAGAGCTTCCCGGGCAACGGCTTCGGTCACGCCCTTGATTTCGTAAAGAACGCGGCCGGGTCGGACGACGGCCATCCAGCCCTCGGGCGAGCCCTTGCCTTTTCCCATTCGGGTTTCGGCGGGTTTCTTGGTGAACGGCTTGTCGGGGAATATGCGGATCCAGACCTTGCCGCCGCGTTTTACGTGCCGCGTGATGGCGACACGGGCGGCCTCGATTTGCCTTGCAGTCACATAGCCCGGCTCGATCGCTTTCAGGCCGAAATCACCGAAGCTGATATTGCTGCCCCGGAAGGCCGTTCCCCGCATGCGGCCCTTCTGCACTTTTCTGAATTTAACTCTTTTTGGCGCTAACATGTACAATCTCCCGGTACTATGGAGTCGGACCCGAATCGCGTTTGGGTGCGGCGCGGTCCGCTGACAATCTCAATCACGTCCGTCATCAGGGGCTGACCGCTATCCTAGGGGAGAACCTCGCCCTTGAATATCCACACCTTCACGCCGATGATGCCGTAGGTGGTCCTGGCAAGTGCCGTGCCGTAGTCGATGTCGGCGCGCAGGGTGTGCAGAGGCACCCGGCCTTCGCGGTACCATTCGCGACGGGCCATTTCAGCGCCGCCCAATCGTCCGGCAGATGCAACGCGGACGCCCTTTGCGCCGAACTTCAGGGCCGAGCTGACCGCACGTTTCATGGCGCGCCGGAACGCAACACGTCTGACAAGCTGGAGGGCGATGTTTTCGCCGACCAGAGTCGAATCCAGCTCGGGGCGCCGTACTTCCTGGATATCTATGAGAACCTCGCGCTTGAACCTGCGTTCGAGATCGCGCCTGAGGACTTCGATCTCGGCGCCCTTCTTCCCGATAACGATGCCGGGACGGGCGGTATGAATACGGATCTTGACCTTATTGGCCGCGCGCTCGATTTCCACTTTCGAGATGCCCGCATGGAAAAGCCGGTCCTTGATGTAGTCGCGGATCTGGCGATCCTCATAGACGAGCTTGGCATAATCCTTGGTTGCGAACCATTTCGAATCCCAGGTCTTGAGAATTCCCAGGCGGAACCCGGTTGGATGCACTTTCTGTCCCAAACTTCACCTCCATGGACGCACGTAAATATTCACAGCAAAAACTAATGATAATCCCGGCAGGGACTACTTGTCTGCCAAAATAACGGTAATATGGCTCGATGGCTTAATAATCCGGGTTGCGCGTCCCATGGCCCGCGGACGAAACCTCTTGAGCCGAGGTCCCTGGTCGACCTTGATCGTCTTGATATAGAGCTTGTCCATGTCGGCGCTGTGGGTGTTTTCGGCGCTGGCCATGGCCGAGCGGAGCACGCGCGTGATGAGCCGGCCGCCCTTTTTGGGCGTGAATCTGAGCATAATGAGGGCTTCGCCCACGCTCTTACCCCGGACCATGTCGGCAACCAGGCGGGTCTTCTGGGGAGAGATCCGCACGTATTTGCTAAGGGCTCTAACTTCCATTATTTCTTCCCTTTTACTTTGGACTTCTTATCTCCGGCATGGCCATAAAAGGTCCTGGTCGGAGCAAATTCCCCGAGCTTGTGGCCGACCATGTTCTCGCTCACGAACACCGGGATGAACTTCTTCCCGTTATGCACGGCAAGAGTGATCCCGACAAATTCGGGCAGAATGGTGGACCTGCGCGACCATGTCTTGATAACCTTCCGGTCGCCCGTGTCTTTTGCTCTCGTCACTTTTTCGATCAGATGATCGTCAACGAATGGCCCTTTTTTTAAAGACCGAGGCACTGTATCCTCCTATATGCTTCGCTTGCGTCCCTTCCGCCACCTCGGCGAGGCAGGGTAGGGGGATCGCTCTCAATCGGGCCACTCGGCCCGGCAATTACTTCCGGCGATGGATGATGTACTTGTCGCTCTGCTTGGGCTTGCGCGTGCGATAACCCTTCGTGGGAACGCCCCACGGCGTACAGGGATGACGGCCGCCGGAGCTTCTGCCTTCGCCACCGCCCATCGGATGATCGACAGGGTTCATCGCCACGCCGCGAACGTGCGGCCTTTTGCCCGTCCAACGCGTCCGTCCGGCCTTGCCAAGAGAGATGTTTTCGTGGTCGATATTGCCCACCTGGCCGACGGTCGCCTTGCACTCGACGGAGATCATGCGCATTTCGCCCGAAGGCATGCGGAGCGTTGCGTATCTGCCCTCGCGCGCGATGAGCTGGGCGCTGGTGCCGGCCGAGCGTGCAAGCTGGCCGCCCTTGCCCGGGCGCATTTCGATGTTGTGAACGATGGTGCCGAGCGGCAGAGTCGCAAGTTTCAAGCAGTTACCGGGCTTGATGTCGGATTCCGGACCGGTCATGATACGGTCGCCCGCCTTGAGACCGACCGGGGACAGAATATAGCGCTTCTCGCCGTCGACGTAGTGAAGCAGGGCGATGTGAGCCGAGCGGTTGGGATCGTATTCAATGCTTGCGACCTTGGCTGCGATGCCTTCCTTGTCGCGCTTGAAGTCGATCAAACGATAGCGGCGCTTGTGGCCTCCGCCGCGCTGCCAGGCGGTTACACGGCCTTCATTGTTGCGGCCGCCCGACTTGTGCAGGGGTTCGAGGAGGCTCTTTTCCGGGGCGTTGCCCGTCGTGATTTCCTCAAAAGTCGGTATGGTCTGGAACCGACGGCCGGCAGACGTCGGATTGACTTTCCTGATTCCCATTGTACTTAATCCTCTCCTGGCTTAGACGCCCTCAAAGAACTCCACCCGCTGGCCGGGCTTGATGGTGACGACCGCCTTTTTCCAGTCGGGCATTTGCGTGAAATGGCGCCCCACGCGTTTTTTCTTGCCCTTCATGCTGATGGTGGAAACATCGAGAACATCGACCTTGAAGATCTTCTGCACCGCTTCCTTGATCTCGATCTTGTTGGCGTCGCGATCGACTTCGAAGTAGAGCTTGTTCCTCGCGTCCTTTTCAATGGTGCTTTTCTCGGTAACGAGCGGACGCCTCAGGATTTCGTAATTTTTCTTGTTCATGCCAATGCCTCCTCGATCCTGCCGACGCACTCCCTGCTGAGGAGGACGGCGTGATAGTTCAGCAGATCGTAGACATTCAGCCCTTCGGAGCGGAGGATCTTCACATTCGGGATATTGCGGGCGGACTTCTCGATCATTTCGTCATGCTCCGGCAGCACGATCAAAGTCTTCCTGAGCTCGAACCGGTTGAGCAGTTCGGCAAAGTCCCGCGTCTTGATCCTCTCGAGCTGGAACTGGTCGATAACCTTGAAACCCTCATCGATGACCTTCTGGCTCAGCGCCATCTTGAGAGCAAGGCGCCGGACCTTCTTCGGTATCCGCATGTCGTAGTCTCTGGGCTGGGGCCCGTGAATCGTGCCGCCGCCACGCCAAACGGGAGAACGGCTCGTGCCGGCGCGGGCACGGCCGGTGCCCTTCTGCCTCCAGGGCTTCTTGCCGCCGCCTCTGACTTCGCTGCGACCCTTTGCCTTTGCGGTGCCGGCCCGTCGCTTGGCCAATTGATAGACGACGACCTCATGCATGAGATGAGGCTTGACAGGCACACCGAAAATCGCATCGCTCAGCTCGATCTGCCCTGTCACTTCACGGTTCAGGTTGAATACATCCACAGTTGGCATGGTAATCCCCAAAAATCTATATCGCCTTGCGGCGCGGCTATTTCACCCGATTGGTCTTCCGAATAACGACTATTCCATTCTTCGAACCCGGAACGGCACCATGAATCAGGATGAGGTTCTCCTCGGGACGGACGTCGACAACCTTGAGATTCAAAACTGTCGTGCGCTTGTTGCCCATCTGGCCGGGCAACTTCTTGCCCTTGATCACGCGGCCGGGATAGGTGGCCATACCGGTCGAACCGGGCTCCCTGATGTTCTTGGAGCCGTGGCCGCTCGGTCCGCGCCCGAAGTTCCATCGCTTGATGGTACCGGCGTAGCCCTTGCCCTTGCTCTTGCCGATGATATCGACATGATCGCCTATCTCAAAAATGTCCGCCAAAATCTGGTCCCCGGCATTGTATTGCGCGGATGCTTCAGACGGGATTTCGCGCAGCACCTCGAAGTAGCCTTTGCCGGCCTTGTCGAGATGGCCTTTGAGCGGTTTGGTGACGCTCTTTGCCTTCTTGTTCCCAAAGCCGATTTGCAGAGCGGCGTAGCCGTCGCGCTCGGGCACCTTGACCTGGGTAATCGTGCAGGGTCCGACCTGCACGAGCGTTACCGGGTAGACGGTGCCGTCGTCTGCAAAAACCTGGGTCATGTCGAGCTTGCGTCCAATGATTGCCGTAATCATGATTAATAACTCTTTCTTTCGCTGAGACTGGCGCCTGAAATCCTAGAGCTTGATCTCGACATCGACCCCGGCCGAAAGGTCCAGCTTCATCAGGGAATCGACAGTCTGCTGCGTCGGTTCCAGAATGTCGATCAGACGCTTGTGGATGCGGATCTCAAACTGCTCACGGGATTTCTTGTCAACGTGAGGCGACCGCAGCACGGTGTAGCGGTTGATCTTGGTCGGGAGCGGGATAGGGCCCGCGATGCGCGCACCGGTCTTCTTAGCGGTTGTCACAATCTCGTTGGTAGACTGATCGAGAAGCTTGTGATCGTAAGCTTTCAGGCGGATGCGAATTCTTTGATTCGTCACCATAATGATTCCTATCAAACAGACAACCGGAGTTCGTGGCTCCGGCTGCCCTGCTTCAAAGTAAGCCTAGTTGATGATCTCGGTAAGAACACCGGCGCCCACCGTGCGTCCGCCTTCACGAATGGCGAAGCGGAGTTCCTTCTCGAGGGCTACCGGGGTAATGAGCTGCACTTCGCAGCTGATATTGTCGCCGGGCATAACCATTTCCACGCCTTCCGGAAGGGTCATAACCCCGGTGACATCCGTCGTTCTAAAGTAAAACTGAGGCCTGTAGCCGGGGAAAAACGGCGTATGGCGGCCGCCTTCCTCTTTTTTCAGAACGTAGACTTCCGCTTTGAACTTGGTGTGCGGAGTAATCGAAGCAGGCTTGGCAACCACCTGGCCGCGCTCGACTTCATCGCGCTTGGTGCCGCGAAGCAGCACGCCGACATTATCGCCCGCCTGGCCCGAATCGAGGGTCTTGCGGAACATTTCAACACCCGTGCAGACCGTCTTGAACGTGGGCCGGAAGCCGACGATCTCGACTTCGTCGCTCACCTTGATCACTCCGCGCTCCACGCGGCCGGTCACGACCGTGCCGCGGCCGGAGATCGAGAAAACGTCTTCGATCGGCATCAGGAAAGGCTTGTCGATGTCGCGGACGGGGTCCGGAACGTAGGAATCGATCGCTTCCATCAGCTCGAAGATGCACTTTGCGGCTTCGGATTCCGTGTCGTCGGTTTCCAGGGCCTTGAGAGCCGATCCCTTGATGATGGGAACGTCGTCGCCGGGGAACCCGTACTTGGTAAGAAGCTCGCGCAGTTCGAGTTCTACGAGTTCGATCAGCTCGGGGTCGTCGACCATGTCGACCTTGTTGAGGAAAACGATGATATAGGGCACGCCGACCTGACGGGCGAGCAGGATGTGCTCACGGGTCTGGGGCATGGGGCCGTCGTCCGCGGCCACGACGAGAATGGCGCCGTCCATCTGAGCGGCGCCCGTGATCATGTTCTTGATGTAGTCGGCATGGCCCGGGCAGTCCACATGAGCGTAGTGACGCCGGTCGGTCTCGTATTCGACGTGAGCCGTGGCGATCGTGATGCCGCGTTCGCGCTCTTCGGGAGCCTTGTCGATCTGGTCAAAGGGAATGAACTGGGCTTTGCCCTTTTTCGCGAGCTGCTTGGTTATCGCAGCGGTAAGGGTCGTCTTGCCGTGGTCGATATGACCAATCGTCCCGACATTCACATGCGGCTTTGTCCGCTCAAATTTCTTCTT
>JAJFVB010000139.1 GCA_021372055.1 Desulfobacteraceae bacterium
GCTCGATGAGTTGACCGGCCGGGATGTAGCCGAAGTCGTACGCGGATAAATTGGCAAGGAGCGCAAGCCCCATGTTGGTCGGCGACGTGCGATGTGCAACCTTGGCAAGGGGATGCTCCTGATAATTGTCAGGCGGCAGCCAGTGATCTTCCGGGCCGACGAAGGTTTCGAAGAACGCCCAGGTCTTCCGCGAAATCTTTCTGAGAAAAACGATCTGGTCGGAAGCAAGTATCGTTTCGCGGCGAGCGAGCGGCCTGCTGATCCACCAGGCGATACCGGGGGAGGCAAACCAGAGGCCCAGGATGGGCCCTGCCAGATACAGTGCGGCCGGCCTCGAAAGCGCCAGAACCATGACCGCTGCAGCGGCAAGGACGGGGGCGATCCACATCGTCCGATAGGAGGCGGCGAGATCCGTGCGTCTGTCGCGATCCGGGATGCCCGACGGATTCCATTCCAAGAGCCGTCTCTTGATGATCAGCCGCCAGGCTGTGCGCAGGATCGCATCCAGACTGAAGAGCGCCTCATGGGGCAGGCAGGCGAGCGTGAATGCCGCCTGGGCGGACTGGCGGCCGGCCGAGCGCATCACGGCGGCGAGATGCTGCCGCAGCAGCACATCTCCCGGCTTTTGAAACAGCTCCAGCAAAGAGGCCATCCAGGGAGGGATCAGGATGATTCCGATCGCTGCCAGGGTCCACAACCAGGGCGGCGACAGGGTCGTCCAGCCCAGCAGCAACAGCAGGGTCAGAGCCGCAGGCACGAGACTGCGGCGAAGATTGTCGAAGATCTTCCAGCGCGACAGCCCGGAGAGCGGATTCTTCCTGCGGCCTGTGGGGCCTGGAACGCCCGGCAACAGCCAGCGGGCAATTTGCCAGTCCCCGCGAATCCAGCGTTTCCGGCGGCTCACGTCCGCGCTGTAGCGGGAGGGGTATTCCTCGTACAACTGCACATCGCTCAAAAGCCCCGCCCGCGCATAGCACCCTTCGATCAGATCGTGGCTCAAGATTCGATTCTCGGGGAAGCGTCCCCCGAGGGCCTGCTCGAAGGCATCCACCTCGTAGATGCCCTTGCCGATGAAGGAGCCTTCTTCGAAGAGATCCTGGTAGACATCGGAGACCACTCGAGTGTAGGGATCGATGCCTGCATCGCTTCCCCACATGCGGGCATACCGTGAACGGTTCGTGCCGGGCAGGCTCACGGCCACCCGTGGCTGAAGGATTCCGTAGCCGGCACCGACACGTTGCTTGTCCTCGTCGTACTGCGGACGATTCAGCGGGTGCGCCATGGCCCCTGCAAGCTGCCGCGCCGCATCGCGCGGCAGCTGCGTATCCGTGTCAAGCGTGATGATGTACTTTACCTTCGATAAGGCTTCCGTCCTGCCGACGATGAGCGAGAAGCACTCTTTCGAGCCGCCACGGAGATAGGAGTTCAGTTCCGCAAGTTTTCCCCGCTTGCGCTCGTAACCCATCCAGATACGTTCCCGCGGATTGAAGCGGCGCGGACGATGGAAAAGAAAGAACGTGTCGCCCTTTGACGTTCTGTACTTTTCGTTCAGCTCTTCTATCCTCTGCCGGGTCAGCAACAACAGGGGCTCGTCATCGGGCAGTTTTTCCTCGCCGGCGTCCCGAAAATCGGTGAGCAAACCAAAAAGAAGGTTTTCGTCCCTGTTTGCCAGGAACCTGACTTCCAGAGCATTCATCAGATGCTCGACATTTTCCGTACCCGTGATCATCGTGGGGACTACCACCAGGGCGGACGATTCCGGGGGGATTCCTTCGGAGAAGTCCATTCGAGGGAGCGGACGGGGCGCCACAAGGAGCGTTGCAAGCCAGTTCGCCAGGGATACGGCTAACTGGCTGATACCGAGAAAGGAGAGCATTCCCAGAAGCCACAGCGACGTGCCGCCCAATCCATGGGAATGAGCCTCACCAAGCAAACACCCGGTAAGGATCGCCGTGATCAGGCCGATCGTGCCGAGATAAAAGAGCAACGGAAACCGGCGGGTTGCCTTTTTGACGGCCTCAGGGAAAGACAGGCGCACTCCGGCAATCCCTTCGAGCTCAGCCAACCCCTTGTCGATGAGGTAGAAGCCGACATGCTTCCTTCGATCCTCGCCGTCTCCCCCGCCTCCACCCTCCCTGGCAAGCCGGATCGCTTCGCGCGCCACCTCGCTCTCGGATAGTCGGCTGCTCTTCGCTGTCTTCTCCACGACATGACGGTATCGATCCCGGGTGGCGAAATCCATCCTGC
>JAJFVB010000161.1 GCA_021372055.1 Desulfobacteraceae bacterium
AGCGCCCGGCCTAACCCGAGGGGGCGCGGGGGAAATCATTTCCCCCGCTCTTTTCCATGAGTTCTATCTTGAGCGCAATTTGGCATCACGGGGGCGACGCGGAGCTTGTCGGAGCGGGGCATTCCTTGCCGTCGGCCGTAGGACAGGCATCCAGGCGGGCAAGCACCGGCTGAAGCATGGCTTTCAGCTCACGGAGCCTGCTGACGAATATCCCTGCGCCCGCAAGGCAACAGGCGGCACCCAGCAAAAGCGTATTCGGCACGCCGATGACCCCGGCGATGCTTCCCGCCAGCAGGTTTCCAAAGGGCATCACGCCCATGAAGGACATAGCGAAAAGGCTCATGACGCGCCCCCGCTTGTCCTCGTCCACCACCGTCTGCAGGAGCGTGTTGCTGCATGCGATCTGGAGCATCATCCCAACGCCCGCCGCGTAGAGAAACACCAGCGACAGGGCAAACGTCCGGGTAAGCGCGAAGGCCGCGAGCGCGACGCTGAATACGGCCACGGCCGCCGGGATCAGAGATATGAACCCGTGGACGCGCCTCAGGGAAGCGAGCACCAGTGTCGCGGAAACCGCTCCGATGCCCGCCGCGGACATCAAGAAGCCGAACGTATGGGCCTCGCCGTGCAAAACATCCTTGGCGAAGGCGGGCATGAGCACCAGGTAGGGCGAACCGGCGATGCTGAAGACCGAAAGCAGGAGAAGCACGCCCAGGATCGGTTTGAACTCGTAGGCGTATTGCATGCCTTCACGGAACTCGCCCCATATCGGCCCTTTCTTCCCGGGGAGTTGCCTCGGCGCAACCCTGATCGCGAGCAATGCCGCGATGACGGCCACGTAGCTCAGTCCGTTCAGGAGAAAGCACACCCCTTCGCCCAGAGTCGAAATCAGAACGCCCGCGATGGAAGGGCCAATGAAGCGAGCGCTGTTGAACATCGCCGAATTGAGCGCGATGGCGTTGCCGAGGTCCTCCTTCCGGTCGACCATCTGAATGACAAACGATTGCCTTATGGGAATATCGAAAGCGTTGACCGTTCCGATGAAAAGGCTGAGGGCCATGATGTGCCACGTTTCAACCTGCCGGGATAAGACGAGCCAGGCCAGGATGAGGGCCTGGAGCATGGACAGGGCCTGAGTCCAGAGCAGCAGGTTCCTCCGGTCCCACCTGTCGGCCATCACCCCGGCGAAAGGCGCGAACAGAAGCGTCGGGATCTGGTTGAAAAACGCCACCGCTCCGAGAAGCAGCGTGGAACCGGTGAGCCGGTATATCAGCCAGCCTATGGCGACGTATTGCGTCCAGGTCCCGATGAGGGAAAGTCCCTGACCGAAGAAGAAGAGGCGGTAATTTCTATAGTGAAGCGCCCGCAAGAGCGACCCGCGCGCAGCAAATCTCATGATTCCTCTTTCTGACGAGATATTCCGAAGCTGCGCTATGTTACACATTGAACCCGGATTTGTCATCCGGCAGATCGGGTGATTGGAGGCGGGATTCGGCCCACCGCTGGTACATCCGCAGCGGCACAAGCAGGCAAAAGAACGGAATGGTGTACATCGCGGCCACCGTGGTTTCAAGCGGCCCGAAGAACTCGGCGCTGAAGACCATCGCCAGGACATTATTCGGGATGGCGAAGCTCACGATCACGCCCAGCCTCTCGGCAACGGGCCGTGGGGTGGCGACCGCCACGGCTGAGAGGAAGTACAGCCCGGCGAGAAACGACGTGATGCCCAGGGCCGCCAGCACCGTGGCCGGTTCCGCGCGCAGGAAGGCGGAATATTTGGAAAAGATCCCGAGATTGGTGACCACGAAGCAGCTCAGGGCAACCGGGTACTGCACGCGGAAAATGCGCTTGGAAAGCTTCGGGAGATAGTATTTGAAACCCTCGGCAAGGGCGAGAGGAACGAACACGACAATGCAGAGCAGGCGCAGCATGGCGTAAAACGAAATCTCGAGGCTCTCCCCCGCCATCCCCTGCGCCAGGGCAGGAAGCGTAAAGGGGACCAGGACCGAGCTGAAGACCACCATGGTCAGCACAACGGAAATATTCGCGTTCACAAGACCGCCGAAAAAGGGCGCGGCAACACCCGTCGAGACCCCCGAAATGAACAATGCCGCCAGGGCATACTTGGGGAAATAGAGACGGAAAAGAAGGAAAATCAGGAGCGGAAGCAGGACCATCTTCACGAAAAGATAAATCAGAACCGTCCAGGATATCGATTTGATCGAACGCACCATCGCCCCGAACCGGATCGGGAGAAAACTGAAAAAGAGAAGCGTCATCATGGAGTACATGGGCACGGACTGCACCGGCTCACCGATCCGGGGCGCCATAACGCCGAGGACGATTGAAAACAAGGCGGCGGCAAGCAGGATCCAGTCTTTTATCTGGAACATATGAGGGACCTGAAGAGCGGGGAACGGTTCACGTTTGGCCTGAATCCGGATTCCGGGCGCATGCCGCGAGCCGCAGCGCCGGGTTGATCAACGCAACACAGTTAAGAGCAGGGAGGTCTCGTCTCCCCCAACCGCAAAGCCTTCCCGGGACCCGCACGGGATCCTAAGCTCCGAGTTTCGCGGTCAATTCCCGGGCAAGTTCCCCGACCGTGCACCGCCGGAAACCGCCATCCTGGTAAACGGCAAGTTCGGCCTCATCGTTCAGGAGCGGGACCAGCGCGGCTGCAACCTCCCCGGAGAGACGCAGAAACCCGAGCGCCCAGACCGCAAGACCCCTTTTGACGGGATCGGCGGAATGCAGTTGCCTCCGTACCGACGGCTCCGCCTGAAGGATCAGTTCCGGACGGCTCCGGGCGAGCCTGCCTATGCCCCACAACACGCCGCGCTCCAGCAGGTCGTTTTCAAGCGGGTTCCCGGATTCGTCTATATAGGAAAGCAGTATTCGATAATACTCGCAAGAGAGAACGGCGCTTTCGGCCATGATCTCGCCCATCGCTTCGGGCGCTCCCCACCCGATGCCCCCGGACTCGTCGTTGAGGCTCCACATAAGGCGCCGGAAAATGTCACGGGCCGCTTCGGGCGAATCCTCCGCCATCCCCGCAACGGTAATCCCGATCGCCCGCACGGCTCTCCACCTGACCAGATCGTCCGTTGCGCAAAGCAGTGAGATCAGCGGACCGATCAATCGTTCGGGCGGCGCTTCGAGGCCGCGGAGGGCATCCTCGAAGTCGGCCGAATCGAGAGCCGAGCGTACGAGCCGCTTCAGCCGTATTCCGCCCGGCCCACCGGTTGGGACCGCTTTTTCCGCGCTCATTCCAGACATCCCGCCTAGGCAAACACCAAAAACCGGACACCCCCCGGAGAGGTTCCCGCGGAAACCGGCGCAAACCTTCGCGAGGGGTGAAATTGACGGACCGGGCAAATCCTTCGGAGCCTTTTGCGCTCACGGATAGGCCGGATCTATACTGTTACCGTGGGCTTGAATCATAACGCCTTTTGCCCCGACCTCTTCCGGGCGATGCGCCGCCTGTCGTGCCCGGGCATCGGCGAAAGCTACTTCTTCAGTCTTACCAGTTCGAGGGTAAGGCGTTTGAGGTGCGCCTGTTCTTCCTTCACGAGACTCTTTATGAGTTCCTGGTCCTTTGCCCCGGCAACGTCTTCGAGGCTCAGGAAAAACAGCACGGAGTCCTTTTCGAACTCGATGGCCAGGTTCAAGGCGTCCTTTGTATTCTTTATCGTCGCCAGTCTCTCTTCGAGGTCTTTGCCGGAAACGAAAACGTGCCCGTCCGCCATCATTTTTATGTACTGATCCAATTCATTATCCGGGTCCCATACGGTGGAAGTGGTAGCTTCAGGGGGGAGCTGAGCTTTAAGAGACTCGAACTTGGCTTTATGTTCGACTTCCTGCCGCGCGAGGTCGGAGAAAAGGCTTTTTACACCCGCATTTTCGAAAAGGCGCTGGCTCTGTTCGTAAAACCTCTTTCCGTTCTCTTCGATCTGGATAGCGATCTTGAATACTTCCCCTGCGTTAAAGCTGTAACTCATTTGTTCGTTTCCCCTTTCTTGCGATGGATCAATTCCCCCGATTGCTATTCTTTCTCAAAATCTTCCTTCGACGCTCCACAGACGGGGCAAACCCAGTCGTCAGGCAGGTCTTCGAACTTCGTGCCCGGAGCGACTCCGTTATCGGGATCGCCCTTCTGCGGATCGTAGACATACCCGCACACGCTGCAGACATATCGATCCATCTTTCTCCCTCCTATGGTTGGTTTGTGGATACAGTTCAACGCTTATCAGCAGGCGTTTAATATAAAGTCATCCACGCGGAATGCAATTGCGAGCGATTCGAATGTGAAAGAATTACGCAACTTCCCGGCGAGCGTGACTATTCCAGACGCGCCTCAGCCGCAGCGCATTGGTGACCACGGAAACCGAACTGAGCGCCATGGCCGCCGCCGCGAACATCGGATTGAGAAGCACGCCGAATACCGGATAAAGTACACCGGCGGCTATCGGTATGCCAACAGTATTGTAGAAGAAGGCCCAGAAGAGATTCTGTTTGATGACTCGCATTGTGAGCGAGGAAAGATCGATTGCGGAAGCAACGAGGAGCAGATCGTCCCTTATGAGGGTGATATCGCTCGCTTCGATGGCCACGTCCGTGCCCGCGCCGACCGCAATGCCGACGTCGGCCGCGGCAAGGGCGGGAGCATCGTTTATGCCGTCGCCGACCATCGCCACCACGCGTTTTTCGCCCTGAAGGCGCTGCACTTCACCCGCCTTGTCTCCCGGCAGGACTTCCGAGAG
>JAJFVB010000162.1 GCA_021372055.1 Desulfobacteraceae bacterium
CAGGTATCGCGAGGGATGCTGCATCCTGAGCCGGTACAAGCTGCTGTCCACCGGTTCCGAGTACGTATCAAGCGAGCGCAGCATTTACAGCATTCACGCGAGGAAGGTTGTTTTCGCGCGCATTCATGTGCCGTACATAGGGTTCGTCAACATCTTCTCGGTCCACCTGAGTTGGTGGAGCGGCGGCTTCAGGGAGCAGTTCGAGAGGCTCAGGGAGTGGGCCGACATGCTCGGCTCGCCGGATCTCGCCGCGACCCTTCTTTGCGGCGACTTCAACTCGGCGCCCCCTTCCGACGGATACTCCACGGTTGTAAGCAGCGGGCAATATGAAGACCAGTTTCTCGCGGCTGCTTCACCGGATGTGTTCGAGAAGGTCTTCCGGCGCACTCCGCCGGATTGGAGCCTGCTGCGGGAAGACGGCCGGATTGACTACATATTCATGAAAGGACATGACAGGCTGAAACCGGTTTCGGCCCGCTGTCTTTTCACCGAAAGCGATTACGGGAGGGTTTCCGATCATCCGGGTTACATGGTCGAGTTCGAACCTTTTTGATTCAAGCCCGCCCCGCTTCCCGGCACCATCTTTACACGTATTGAAAAGTGATTATGGATTTTTCCACATCCATGGGTACGGCAACGGCAAATTCCAAGGCGAGGAGACCACGCGCAAATGTCTTTAGAAAAAGGTGACCGGATCACCCCGCCACGGCGGAGACGAGGCGTTATCGTCCCTCTGCTTTTCTTCTGCCTCGGGGTCCTCAGCGTTATCGCATTCGCGAGATGGCATCCCGCCGGCACGGTCCTTTTCGGCAACAGGGAGGGCGCGGCGGTCTCGGGTTCGACCGAACCGGCTCAAGCGAAAAAAAAGGAGCCGAGGATTCTCTACTACGCCGATCCGATGAACCCGGACAACAAATCCGACAAGCCGGGGAAGGCCCCCTGCGGGATGGACATGGTGCCCGTCTACGAGGAGGGAAGCGAGTCGGCGGCGGGAGGGCAAAAGGGCGAGCCGAGGATTCTTTATTACGTTGATCCGATGAACCCGGACAACAAGTCCGACAAGCCGGGGAAAGCCCCCTGCGGGATGGACATGGTGCCCGTCTACGAGGAGGGCGAGGGCCGGTCCGAGCTTCCTCCGGGGACCGTGCGCATCAGCTCGGAGAAGCAACAGCTGATAGGGGTCCAGGTCGGGGAGGCGGCGGAGAGTCCCGTCCGGAAAACCATGCGCGCCGTCGCCCGCGCCGCATACGATGAAACCAGAATCGCCCACGTGCATACCAAGTTCCCCGGCTGGGTCGACAAGGTCCACGTCGACTTCGTCGGGCAGCTTGTGAAAAAGGGCCAGCCCCTTTTCAGCATCTACAGTCCCGATCTGTTTTCGACGCAGCAGGAACTCCTGATAGCGAAAAAATCACGGGAAAACCTCGAAAAAAGCGGGTTCGAAGGGCTCCAGTCTCATTCCGCCGCGCTCTACAACGCAACGCGCGAGCGGCTGCGGCTCTGGGACATCAGTGATGCCCAGATACGCCGTATCGAGCGCAGCGGCACTCCGGAGAAGACCCTCACCCTGTATTCCCCCCTGAACGGTTTTGTGACGACGCGCAACGTCTACCCCGGCCAGCAGGTCTCGCCGGAAATGGACCTCTACACCATCGCGGACCTGTCCACCGTCTGGATTATCGCGGAGATCTACGAATACGAAGTGGCTGACATCCGCCTCGGGCAGAGTGCCTCGGTGAGCTTCCCGTCCTTTCCGGGCGAAAAGTTCATGGGAAAGCTCACTTATATTTCCCCGGATATGGACGCAAAAACAAGGACCCTGAAAACCCGGATCGAGCTTGCGAACAGGGATTTCAAGATAAAGCCCGACATGTTCGCCAATGTCGAATTGAGCGTCGACTACGGGAGGAAACTCACGATTCCCCAGGAGGCGGTCCTCGATTCCGGGGAGAGCCAGAGGGTTTTCGTGGTGAGAGAAGGAGGCTACTTCGAGCCGCGCAAAGTCTCGCTCGGCACGAGAGTTGACGACCGGGTCATTGTGCTCGACGGCCTCAAGGCGGGGGAGCGCGTGGTTACATCGGCCAACTTCCTGATCGATTCCGAAAGCCAGATCAAGTCCGCAGCCGGAGCCATGTCGGGCTCGCACGCGGGACACGGCGTACAGCCCGCCAAGGAGGATCATTCCGGACACGAGGCCCCGGCGCCCGTCCCCGAGCACTCCGGGCACGATAAAAAGACCGGCGCAGATCATTCGGGGCATGAGCAGCCCGCCGCCTCCGGCCATGCCGGACATGGTCAATAAGCGATACTGAGAAGCAGGACTGTTCCCGGCCGCAGAGCCACAAAAGATGCGGGGGAGCCCCGATTCGGGCAAATCCTTCCCGCGGCCGCCCCGGAATATGGACCACCGGCGGGGCACTTCGTTTCCGGCCTCTCCGGCCCCCCGGAACCATCCTGCTCTTGTGCCCCGACTCAACAGGAATTCGTTCCCGAAGCTGGACATGACATGATCAACAGGATCATCGACTTTTGCGCGAACAACAGGTTTCTCGTCTTCATCCTCATCGCCGCCGCGGTTTTTGCCGGACTGTACTCGATGAAGCATATCACCCTGGATGCCATACCGGACCTTTCCGATACGCAAGTCATCATCTACTCAAAGTGGGACCGAAGCCCGGACATCATGGAGGACCAGGTTTCCTACCCGATAGTGACGTCCATGCTCGGGCTTCCGGGAGTGAAGAACATCCGCGCGCTTACCGATTTCGGCTACTCTTTCGTAACCGTTATTTTTGAAGACGGGGTCGACGTCTACTGGGCGAGGTCCCGAACGGTCGAGTACCTGAACAACATCCTCCCCAAGCTCCCCCAGGGAGTGCAGGTTGAGCTGGGCAAAGACGCGACTTCCATAGGCTGGGTGTTCCAGTATGCGCTTGTCGACAAAACGGGGAAGCACAATCTGGCCGAGTTGCGCTCCATCCAGGACTGGTTTCTCAAATACGAACTCCAGTCCGTTCCGGGAGTCGCCGAGGTGGCGTCCGTGGGTGGTTTTGTCCGCCAGTACCAGATAGCCATCGATCCCAACGCCCTGCTGTCCTACAATATTCCGCTGGAAAAAATCACGAACGCCGTGCGTGAGGGCAACAACGACGTCGGCGGGCGGCTGATCGAGTTTTCCGGCCGCGAATACATGGTCCGGGGACGGGGGTATGTCAAATCGCTTCGCGATATCGAAGACATCGTCGTGGGGACCAACGAGGCCACGGGAACCCCGGTTCTCGTCAAAAACCTGGGCAAGGTGGCGCTTGGCCCGGACCTGCGGAGGGGAGTCGCCGATCTTGACGGCGAAGGTGAGGTGGTCGGCGGCATCGTTATCATGCGCTACGGCGAGAACGCCCTCTCGGTAATCGAACGGATCAAGGCAAAGCTGGCGGAGATCGAACCCAATCTGCCTCAGGGCGTAAAGCTTGTTACCACCTACGACCGGTCCGATCTCATCGGCAGGTCCATCGATACCCTGAAGTCCACGCTGATCGAGGAACTCATAATCGTCAGCCTCGTCATCCTGATCTTCCTCTGGCACATCCCGAGCGCGCTCATTCCGATCATCACGATTCCCGTTGCCGTGATCATCTCTTTTATTCCCATGTACGGAATGAAGCTCACCGCCAACATCATGTCTCTGGGCGGTATAGCCATTGCCGTGGGCGCGATGGTCGACGCGGCGATAGTCGTTGTCGAACAGACCCACAAAAAGCTCGAGCACTGGGACGCGGAGGGCAGGCCGGGCAACTTCAGGGAAGTCGTCATAGGCGCGGTCAAGGAAGTCGGGGGCCCGAGCTTTTTTGCGCTGCTCGTCATAGCGGTATCCTTCATGCCGGTCTTCACGCTGGAGGACCAGGCGGGACGTTTGTTCAAGCCCCTGGCCTTCACGAAAAACTTCGCGATGGTCGTAGCGGCGTTTCTTGCCATCACGCTTGATCCGGCGATCCGGCTGCTCTTTACGCACATGCAGAACTTCTCGTTTCGCCCGAGATTTCTCGCCCGCATCGCAAACGCCGTCCTGGTCGGAAAAATTCACAGCGAAGAAAACCATCCGATCAGCCGTCCGCTCATGCGGCTCTACCATCCCGTCGTTTCGGGAGTGCTGCGGCACCAGTGGATAACGATCTTTGCCGCGCTCCTGGCCGTGACGCTAACGGTTTACGGACTCTACGGCAAAATCGGCTGGGAGTTCATGCCCCCTCTGGACGAAGGCTCGATACTCTACATGCCGACGACGATCCCCGGCATTTCCGTCACCGAGGCCCAAAAGGTGCTTCAGGTACAGGACAAGATCCTGAAATCCTTTCCGGAGGTCGACCGGGTTTTCGGCAAGGCGGGACGGGCGGAAACCGCGACCGACCCTGCTCCTTTTTCGATGATGGAGACGGTGATTCTGTTGAAGCCGCAGTCCGAATGGCCGAAAATTCCGACCTGGTATTCGGACTGGGCCCCGGAGTGGCTGCAAAACATCCTCAGGAGGGCCTGGCCCGACCACCGGAGCACGGAGCAGTTTATCCACGGACCCGGCGGACTGAATCAGGCGATGCAGATTCCCGGAGTCGTAAACGCCTGGACCATGCCGATCCGGGCGCGGATCGACATGCTTGACACCGGCATCCGCACGCCGGTCGGGATCAAGATTCTCGGCCCGGATCTGAACAGGATTCAGGAACTCGGCCAGCAGATCGAAGGGGTGCTGAAAAACGTGGCCGGGACCACCAATGTGTACGCCGAGCGCACCTCCGGAGGGTTTTTCCTGGACTTTCAGCTCAAGCGCGAAGAACTCGCCCGCTACGGGCTTACGGTCGGGCAGGTCGAAAGCGCCATCACCTCCGCCATTGGGGGCGAAAACATTGCGACAACCGTGGAAGGCAGGGAGCGCTATCCGATCAATATCCGCTACATGCGCGACTACAGAAGCACCGTGGACCGGCTGGGCCGGACGATGATAGCGACCATGAGCGGCGCCCAGATCCCGATCGCCCAGGTGGCCGACATAAAGCTTATCTCGGGGCCCGGCATGATCCGCGATGAAAACGCGAGGCTGAGCGGCTACGTCACCGTGACGGTTTCCGGAAGGGACATCGGCAGCTACGTTGAAGACGCCAAACGGATCGTGGAATCCCACGTCAAGCTCCCGGCCAATTACACGCTGGTCTGGAGCGGCGAGTACGAGAACATGCTCCGGCTTCACGACAGATTGTTTGTCGTCATTCCGGTCACGATTTTTCTCGTGATCGTGCTTATCTATTTCAACACCAAGTCGGCGGCAAAAACGCTTATAATTCTTCTTGCCGTGCCGTTCTCCGCCATAGGGGCTTTCTGGCTGCTCCACCTTCTCGGTTATAACATGAGCATCGCCGTCTGGGTCGGGCTCATCGCGCTCATGGGGGTGGATGCCGAAACGGGGGTGTTCATGCTACTCTATCTGGACCTAGCCTACTATGCGAGGCGGGATCGGGGGCTCATGAGGACAAAGGCGGACCTGCGGGAGGCTATCCTGGAAGGGGCGGTCAAGAGGCTTCGCCCCAAGTTCATGACCGTTGCCGTGATGTTCATGGGGCTTTTGCCCATCATGTGGTCGGTGGGGGCGGGCTCCGATGTGATGAAACGCATCGCCGCGCCCATGATAGGAGGGATATTCACCTCCTTTGCAATGGAACTCATTGTTTACCCGGCCATCTACGAGGTCTGGCGGTACCATTTCCATCTGAAGGGCCGGAAGGCTTCCGAGGCCGGAATTCCGGCCTGAGATACGGGGCTTACACCGCTGCTCAGTAAGAAGGAGAGGCGGCAGGATTGGTGTATTTGGAAAACAATAGACTCAGGAAAGGCAGGAAAAAGAAGTGAAAAAGGCTGGAATCATCGTTTTTTCGGCAATTGCCTTCGGGCTGTCCGGCTTCGGAGCGCTGCTCCCCTTTGCCCATGCGGCGGCTCAGACAAAGTGCCCCGTCATGAACGGCGCGGTGGATAAGAAGGTCTACACGGACTACAAGGGACAGCGGGTCTATTTTTGCTGCACGGGCTGCGTCGAAAACTTCAACAAGGACCCCGAAAAATACCTGGGCAAAATGAAGGCCGAAGGCGTCACGCCCGAAAAAACTCCCTGATCCTCGGGACGATCGGCGGGGGAGGACTTCTCCCCCCGCGCCTTCAGGACGTTGCATGACGGAAGCATGGAGCGGAAAGAATGCAGAGCATCACCGAATCTCTTAGAAAGCAGCGCGAGCTTATTCTGGAGGAAAGCAGCGAGCAGGCTCTGGACCGCCATACGAGCCTTCTGGAAGTGGCAATCATCTCGCTCTACAACCGGCTCGCCAACCGCCTCTCCAGCAGCTCCGAGGATTTTCGGGCCGCCGGGGCAATCGCCGCCATCGGCAACTTTGGCCGCGGACTCTCCAGCCCGGCGCAGACCGTGCCGCTTCTGTTCCTCCTTGCCGGGGAAACCAAAATAAAGCATGCGTGGATCGAGGAGATCACCGATTCGCTTGAGGACGCGGGCTGGACCATGGAAAGCTCGCGCGGGGCCGTGGACGACATAGCCGAGCGCGGGAAGAAGGATTCGCCCTTTTTCTTCAAGCTGATGAACCTCAGGTATATCTCGGGAAACCGGAGCCTCGTGGAACAACTCGAAAAAGAGATCGACAACCACATCGCGGCCAACAGGAAGCTGTTCCTGCGTGCCCTTGTCGAAACCGTTACCGAGCGGAGGAAGCTCTTCGAGGATGCGCGGAACTGGTTTGAACCGAGCCTGGAGGAGAGCCCGGGAGGACTGTTCGAGATCGCCGAGCTGCGTGCGGGCTGCCGCGTTGCCGCCAATATCCGGGGGCTCGAAGACGCCATTTTCCAGGGTTATCTCATGCGGCAGGAAGTCGATTTCCTGCGGCATGCCGAAAAGGAATTCATCCTCTACCTCACGCTCCTGCGGTCGATCACCGGGAAAACCGGGAGCAGGCTTGATGTCCGCGAGCAGGAAGCGCTTGCGCGCAGGCTCGGGTACGTGGAGATCTCCGGCTTCCTCCCGGTGGAGATTTTCATGCAGCACGTGCACCAGCTCTTTCACGGGGTTTCCGAGGTTTCCCGCGAGTTTTGGGAAAGGCTCGAAGAAAGCCGCGGCGCGAAGGCGGAAGAGCCCGGGAACAGGCTGGAGGAAGGCGTCATCGAGCGGTCCGGGAAGATCCATATCCAGACGGAACGCTACCCGGCAACGGCCCACCACCTCGTGCACCTGTTCGCCCTTGCCGCCAGGCACCGCCTGGGGCTGGCAAACGTCACGCGGCAGTGGGTCCTCCATAACAGGAAAGTCCTGGACACCGCTTCGGGGGACGCCTCCGTAAAGGATGAATTCCTCGACCTCCTCCGGATGGATTCCCCTGAGATCCCTGTCCTGCGGCGCTTCTACGACTACGGACTGATGACCGCGCTTATACCCGAACTCACCTCGGTACACGGTCTCATCCAGCACGACGCCTTTCATCTCTATCCCGTGCAGGAGCACCATCTGCGGACCTGCATGGAGTTGAAGAAGCTCATCGGGGGCGAGTATGCCGCCGTGCAGCCGGACCTCACGCGGGTCGCGGCCGAGGTCGGCGACCCGTCCCTTCTGCTGCTTGCCGGATTTCTTCACGACCTGGGCAAGAGTTCCAGCAGCGGGCATGCGGCCAAGGGCGGCGAGATGATCCCCGCCATCGCCAAAAGGCTCGGCCTCTCGGACCAGGAAGCCAATACCGTTCAGCTCCTGGTTTCCCAGCACCTGCTCCTCCTCGATAACGCGTCCATGCGGGACCTTGCCGATCAGGAGATGCTGGCCAACGCCACGGCCGCGGTCGGCAAGCCGGAGTATCTCGACCAGCTCCTTGTGCTCACCTTTGCCGATATGATGGCAACCGGCCCCCGCGGCCAGGAGAAATGGCGCGATACGCCCGTCATGGAACTCTATTGCAGCATTGCAAACATCCTGGAGAAAGGCGAACCGAGTTCCCGAGTCATTGCGGAGAAGGCCGCGCGGGTCAGAAAGCAGCTCGAAACCAGGATTTCCTACTTTCTGAACCCGGAGGAACTCGAAGCCTACTTTTCCCAGCTGGTTCCACGCTACCTCATTTCGATTTCTCCGGAGGAGATTGTGAAGCACCTGCGGATGGCGCGTCATCTCCAGGCATCCGGAGAGTCTTTCGCCTGGGAGGTGTCCTCCGGCCGCGACACGGCGGAAATCACCGTCATGAGCCTCAACAGGCAGGGCTTTCTCGCCAAGTCCGCGGGCATTCTCACCCTTCACGACCTCAACATCATGGGCGCGCAGGTATTCGCGATGAACGATGAAACCACGCTGCTCATCTTCCAGTGCCGCCTGCCCGAAAAAGGAAGGACCGCGATACAGTGGGACGCGGTGAGAGCGGATGTGGACCGGCTGCTCGCAGGCAAGCTGGCGCTGGATTTCCGTATAGCCGCCCGTTCCGGCACGGGCCGCCTGCGAAGGATCGTACGCGAGGCGCCGAGTAAAATTGTTATCGACAACGACTCCTCAGCCATGTACACCATTCTGGAAGTCTACACCGTGGACCGGATCGGCCTCCTCTACACTATCAGCAGAACACTCGACGAACTCCAAGTGCTGATTTCCGTTGCCAAGATTTCAACCAAGGGCGACCAGGTTGCGGACGTTTTCTATATCCGAACCGACAAGCGCGAAAAAGTCACCGACCCCGAACAGATCCGAGAGATGGAAAACGCCCTGAGCTACTTCCTGGACGGCAAGCAAAGTGAGATGAACCAAAACGTTTAGCGAGGTGCTTCGATGAATTCCGTGCTGCTCGAAAATGACGGACCCATCGGCTGGCTGACGCTCAACCGGCCCGAGATACGCAACGCTCTGTCTCTCGAAATGATTCTTGCGATTCGTGACGCTCTGGACAAGGCTGCCGAGGATTCCGGCATGGCGATTCTCGTCATCCGCTCAAACGGGCCCGTATTCAGCGCGGGCCACGACATCAGGGAAATGACCCGCAAGCATGAGAATACGGGAGAGCTCCGGGAGATCTTTTCGGAGTGCAACAAGATGATGCTGAAACTGCACGAACTGCCGCAGCCCGTCATTGCCCAGGTAAACGGCGTTGCCACCGCCGCCGGATGCCAGCTTGTAGCCGCCTGCGACCTCGCCATAGCCGAAACCGGCGCCCGGTTTTCCACTCCGGGAGTTAAGATCGGCCTTTTTTGCACCACGCCGATGGTCCCGCTGGTTAGGGTCATCGGCAGGCGGCGGGCCATGGACATGCTCTTGAGCGGACGGTTTGTCTCCGCGGAAGAGGCCCGGGAGTTCGGACTCGTAAACCGCGTGGTTCCCCCTGAAAAACTTGCCGAAGAAACGAGAAACTGGGCGCTCGAACTTGCCGGGGCAAGCCGTTACACTCTTGCTCTGGGGAAGAATGCGTTCTATTCTCAGATTCACCTGGATGAACGGGCGGCATACGACTACGCCAGGGAAGTGATTTCGTCCAACTGTGCCTCCGAGGATGCGTTCGAGGGGATGAGCGCTTTCATCGAGAAGAGGAAGCCTGTCTGGAAAAACAGGTAGGGCCGCTGCCGGGCGAGCCGTCTGCAAGAGCATCCATTCGATACGGAAGGCGTTTGCTCCTATGCGCAAAATTCTCTACATTTTCGGGCAACTCTCGGACGAGGACATCGACTGGCTGGCGTGCACGGGGAGCGTTGAGCGGGTTGCGGCCGGCACGACGATCATCACCCGCGGCTTCCACGTGGAGTATGTCTACATCGTGCTCGAAGGCTCGTTTGCGGTACTCTATACCGATGCCCCCCCGGCGGAAGTTTTCGCCAAGCTCAAATCGGGTGAAATCATCGGGGAAATGTCTTTCATAGACGCCGCTCCTCCGTCCGCCACCGTGCAGGCGGAGACGTCCTCGCTCGTCCTCAAGATCCCGAAAAGCGATCTTCAGGCAAAACTGGACCGGGACACCGGGTTTGCCGCGAGGTTCTACAGGTCGACGTCGATTCTCCTGTCCGACCGTCTTCGAAGCCTGTCCAAAAAGATGGCTCATCCCGAGGAAGCCGAAAGCATGGAAAACGAGTTGGACCCCAACGCCATCGAGGGGATTTCGATTGCGGGAAAACGGTTCGATGCGATGCTGAAGCAGCTTAGAAGCAGGACTCCCGGGCAGGATCCACGCAAGGCTCCCCTGCAACACCGGTAGGCCCGGAATCAAAGGGACATGGAACGCAAGATTGCCATGCCTCGCGCGGCCCATTCCCGCGCTGCCGCCGGGCAAGATGATACCAAGCTTTCAGACCGTGGGGAGCGGTCGAAGCAGGCAAAAAGCCGGATGCGAGCGCAAAGGTTTTATTTACGGACAAGCCCTTATTCCGAATCCCTGTGAGACAGGGGAGAGTCTTCCTCCTCCCGGGGTTTTTCGGCGGCGGGCGGCGCGGAATCCGTCTGCGCCAGGGGCTGGATGAGCGTGAACGGCAGGCGGAAGGTCCTCTTCATGAGTCCCAGGAGTTCGCCGCCGACGGCCGTGGGCGACAGCGGAATTATGGTCGGGTCGGACATGTTGCCGGTGATCTGCACCGGCACGGAGAAAAACACCCCGTCAAGCAGTTTGCCCAGAACCGGAACGGCGCCTATGATCCGGTCGACCGTGCGCAGCGGCATGACAAGGGCCACGATGTTGAGCTTTTCGTTCACCAGGTCGATTTCTCCGCGAAAGACCATCTTCACGCAGGGACCGTCGAGAACGGAATCCGTGAGGGTCAGTTTCCCGCCCTTCACCTTTCCCTTCGCCGTCAGCGAGCTGTAGGCGCAGCCCTCGCTGAAGATGTCGGGGAGCACGCCCCGGTAGATCTCCGTGATGTTGAATAGCGAGATGATCTTCGCGAAGGTCTCCCATCTGTAAATACGCCCGTCCCTGGCCTTGAACTCGATTTCCCCTTCCAGGCCCTCCATCACGTTCGCTCCCCCGGCTCCGTTTGTCAGGTTTCCCGTGAGGTCGAATTTCCCGGTGATGAGGTGCTGCTTTTTCAGCAGGCCGTCCAGGGTCTCCTGGAGGTTCTGGTCTTTTGCGCAGGGGTTCACCACCATCCGGTAGCCTTCGGATGATGCGATGAGCTTGCCCGGCGTGGAGATTCCGCAAAGGTTCGCCTGGTTCACCTTCACTTCGATGAATCCGGGAGTGAGCAGGACCTCGGCGTTCGCCGGGTTCCAGGTGAGCTTTCCGTAAGAGAGGTGTTCGCTCCTCACGCGAATCGTTCCGTGCACGGGAGCATCCCATGTCTTCCGCTTTTGCGCCGCGGCGAGATCCTCGGGAGCCGATGCGGCCTCTTGCCGGGCGCCGAGGATCTTATCCAGGTCCAGGCTGTCGGCAAAAGCGTTCATGTCCACCTCGTAGGCCTTTTCGGTGATTTTGATTCCACCTCCGAAGCTGAGCCGGCTCCCGTTCCAGCTGATCATCGCGGATTTGACGTCGATACTGCTGCCGTCGGCTTCAAGCGATGCGGTCTCGATGCGGGCCGGAACGCGCAGTTTCATCGGAAGCTGAAAGCCGGAAATGGTGAGCTGCCCTTGTGCGGTGGACTTCTTCGGCGCATCGAGAAAAAGATGGGCCGTGAACTTACCCCGTATGGGCCCGGTGAGCAGCGTGTTCTCGGCGAGAAGCTTGTCTGCGGTCTTGTTGCTGAGAACGCCCGAGAACTTGAGATTGATCTGGCCCGCTCCGGATTTTATTGCGATCGATGCATCCGAGTCGGCGTCCTTGACGGCAAGCTCGCTGATCTCAAGCTCCCTGGGGGTCCAGAGGAGATTGATCTTGACGCGGGGCCCCGACGCCACGTTGAGCTCTCCGCTGAAAGCCGTGCGGGTATTCTTCTCCCAGATCAGGTGGGAGCCGCTGATGGCGAGATTGGACATGGCCCGCATAGACGGGGGCAGGGCCGTAATGGTCGCGATATCCTTGTTTCCCTGCGGACCGAGATGGCCGCTGATGGAAAGATCGAGGGCGCGGAGGCTTTCGAAAAAGCCGTTCACCTTTCCCGAGACATTCAGCGAGGAATCGGCAAGAACCGCGCTCACGTCCTTGAGCGTGATCACGTCGTGGAGTATGTCGAATCTGCCGGCCTTGAGCACCAGGGGACGGGGAAGGAGGTCCGTGCGGACGGTGAGGTCGTCGATTTTCCCTCCCGCCTGGAAAACCCACTTGGAGTGATCCCCCACCGGTCCCCGAAACTCGATCGATTCGAACGGGATTACGCCCTTGGGGGTTGAGATCTCCAGTTCTTTTTGCCATTTCTCGTTATTCTTCAGGAGCATGCCGATCAGATCGAGGGTGACGGTCGCCGGAGCCCGGGTGTTGAGTTCGATGGTGTTGCTTTCTCCCCAGTCGTAGGCAAAATCCACATCCGAGCATTTGGTCTTTCCGGATGTTCCCGAACCGGAGCTCAACGACAGCCTCGTGCCTTCCAGGCGAAAGGTTTTGCCCGCAATTTCCACGGGATCGGGCAACCGCTCGTATTTGCCCGAGAGCTGGAAAGGCCCCGTTTCCACCGTCACATCCACATCGTCCAGACTTTCCCCGATCAGGAGCCGCCCCTCGGTCTTTCCCTTCACGTCCTTCAGCAGGCCGATCTCCCGCTTCAAAACGGCATTGGGAACGAGCCGGTCGAGAATCTCCGGCAGCTCCGAGAGGTCGGCCTTGAGCGGAAGGTCAAGGTGCAGCGTCGGATCCTCGTGGATGAGCCCCACCTTTACAAACCCGTTTGAGGTGGCAGATCCGGCCGCGGTCGTTCCGGAAAGATTCGTCCCTTCGAGGCGTCCGTTAACGACGACTACTTCCCCCTGTGCTTTGGAAACGAGGATTTCGGCCTTCGGGGGAAAGATGGTTCCGTTAACGATGGAACCCTTCAACGTGAAGTTCTCGGATTCCTTGAGATCCGCACGGCTGTTGGCATGCGCGCTGAAGACTATCGGGGATACATCTCCTCCCCGGACAATATCAAAGATCTTGCCGGCGACCTTGTTCTCTTTCCCGAGTACCAGCACAAATTCCCTTATGGCGGCGACGTCGAGATCGCGGCCCTCGATTTCAAGGGAGAAGTCCTTCTCTGCGGATTTCTCGATATAGCGCCCCGTCAGGCTTCCTCGCGGATAGTCGAAACGGCAGCGGGTAAGCGCGGCGTCGATTCCGTCATGATCGTAGCGTATGGTTCCGGCTATGGAGCCGTTCTGAAGGGTCCGCTTCTCCGTTTCGTCGGCGATGGTCATCTGGGTAACGGACGCGGAGATTTCGGCTCGAGCGTTTCGAGGTCCGTCGGTGGATATGTTGACCGTCAGATCGAGTTGCGAATCGGCCGTGCGAAAGGTGGACTCGGGGAAAAGATAGGCCAGAACGCTCTGAGGACTACCACCCGTAAGGGATATTTCACCGCGACTCTTAAACGAGTTCAGATCGCACCAGCCGGTTATGGTCAAGGCGTCCCAGAGGTCGGACTTCCCGCTCGAAAGCTCGAGTTCGACCCCATGGGCATGGACGGCCGCGCGCAATTCGATTTCCTGGAAGGAAAAGACGCGATTCCGGCCGGAGTAGATCTCCAGGGTCCCGTCGTCAACGTCCGCAACGATGCCGGGCATGGATGCCTGGATTGCCGCCTGGATTTGGGTGAGCTTTTCCTTAAGGCGCAGAGAACGTTTCTGAGCCTGCTTCGCAGAAGGCCCGGATTCGTTTTGTACACCCTGTTCGGAAGGATCGTCGGGAAGGCGGGCGATAACCCTGGGGCTGCGCAGGTCCACTTCC
>JAJFVB010000196.1 GCA_021372055.1 Desulfobacteraceae bacterium
AAACGATGCCTCCCTGACCTATCAGAAAGACTCCTCCATAGCGCTCGGCCAGGGCTTCCGCTGCGGCTTCCTGGGACTTCTCCACCTGGAAATCGTCCAGGAGAGGCTGGAACGGGAGTTCGACCAGTCCATCATCATGACTGTGCCAAGCGTCCGGTACCAGTTCACGCTTCTGGACGGCACCAGCGTTACGGTGGAAAACCCGCAGTACTACCCCGACCCGACGGTCATCAAAACGTCCTCGGAGCCATTCATCAAGGCCACGATAATCATTCCCGAGCGCTACATGGGCGCGGTCATGAAGCTCTGCCTCGATCGCAGAGGGGTGAACCCGAAGACCGCTTTCCCGACCCCGTCGCGTGTCGAGATCACGTTCGATATGCCTCTGGCCGAGGTCGTCTTCGATTTCTACGACAGGCTGAAGACGGTCACCCAGGGGTACGGGTCGTTTGACTACGAACTCATCGAATACCGGGACAGCGACCTCGTGAAGCTGGACATCCTGGTGAACGGGGAGAAGGTCGACGCGCTTTCCCTCATCGTGCACCGGGACCGCGCGAGGGAATGGGGGCTGCAGGTCTGCGACCGCCTCAAGGAAGAAATCCCGCGGCACAATTTCAAGATCGCCATTCAGGGAGCCATCGGGGGAAAGATCATCTCCCGTTCCACCATTTCGCCCTTCAGAAAGGACGTCACGGCCAAGTGCTACGGAGGGGACATCACCCGGAAGCGCAAGCTCCTCGAAAAGCAGAAGAAGGGAAAAAAGAGGATGAAGATGGTCGGCTCCGTCATGATACCGCAGAGCGCCTTCGTTTCCGTCCTGAAGGCCAGAGATGAGTAAAGAGCAATACCCCGGACTCTACATTCACGTCCCGTTCTGCCGCTCCAAGTGTTTCTACTGCGATTTCTATTCCGTTGCCTCTTCCGCGTCCGTGCCGGAATGGCTGGACTGTGTCCGGAAAGAGGCGCTCCTCTACAAGGAGAGCTTTCCCCGCTTCGACTCGCTCTACCTGGGCGGAGGCACGCCTTCGTCCCTTTCCACGCGGGATCTCGCCGATTTGCTGGAGCACATCCGCACCCATTTCCGGTTTTCTCCCGGCGCCGAGATGACCATGGAAGCCAATCCCGACAGCATCTGCGAAGACAAGCTCAAGGCCGTCGGGGAACTGGGGATAAACCGCATCAGCCTCGGCGTTCAATCCCTTGACGACAGGGACCTGGAGTACCTGGGGAGAAACCACCGCCGGAGCGCCGCCCTTGCTGCGATCGAGACGGTCCGATCCCTGGGACTGGCTCTGAGCGCGGATCTGATCTATGGACTCGAAACCCAGAGCCTTCCGGGTTGGAAGAAGACCGTGGACGGTATCCTCGCCTACCGGCCCGAGCACATCTCCTGCTATCAGCTGAGCTTTGAGGAAGCCACCCCGTTGTGGAAGATGAAGGCGCAGGGGCGGGTCCGTCCCATCGATGAAAAGCTCGAGAGGGCTTTTTTCATATGGACCTCCCGCCACCTCGAATCGCGCGGCTACCTCCATTACGAGATCTCCAATTTTGCCCGAAGCCCGGAGACCGTGTGCCGCCACAATCTGAAGTACTGGAAGCACGTTCCGTATCTCGGCCTGGGCCCCTCGGCCCATTCGTTCGGGACCCCAAGGAGATGGTGGAACGTCAGATCCGTTACGAAATACTGCCGGCTCATATTGGAGGGGAAAGCCCCGGTGGAAGGCTCGGAGGTCCTGTCGGAGGAGCAACTCGGACTCGAATCGCTCTCACTCGGCCTCAGGACAAGCGAGGGCGTGGATCTCGCGGCCGCCGGAACATCCACGGAGTCGCGCAGTGCTCTGGAAAATCTGAAAAAATCCGGTTTGATAAGAGTAGAAGGAGATAAAATCCGCCCCACCCTCAAGGGGTTCCTCGTGGCGGACAGCCTTCCCTTGATGCTCCAGCCCTGATCCGCCCGGACGAATGAATCCTTCGTGAGTCCCGCCTTATCATGTACCAAGGAACGCTTTTGAAAAGCGTGGGGAGCTCGCACCCCACACCCCCACGCCGCTACGCGGCTCATTTTGGCGCTAAGGCTGCGGCCGTTGGCCGCAGCCGTTCTATCCGTATCCCCGGTGGACTTTACAAGATATCCGGTTGATGCTTAATGAACCTCTATTAATAAAAACCGCCGGACATTAACTTTTTATCTTGTCTATCCAGTCAAAGAGAAAACAATAACAATGCATTTGGTGTAATCGGCCCTGTTGAACATTCCTTGGCATGGCACGATTATACTATACATTTTGGCAGCTTGGATGGCGTCTTACGGATTGCCGCGGGATTGCGAAAGCATGGTGCGAGCGTCAAGAGACTGCGGACGTAAGCGAAGGAATACAGTAGGAAGGAAGCGCCCTCATACAAAAGGCCGGATACTCCGGCCTTTTAGTAGCTGTGATCAACCGCCGATCGGTATCGGCGTGGAAATTCCCGGCCTTAGGCTTTCTTGACGTTTATTGCCTGGGGTCCTTTCTGGCCTTTTTCGATCTCGAAGGTAACTTCCTGACCTTCGCTCAAGGTCTTGAATCCTTTTCCCTCAATGGCGCTGAAATGTACGAAAATGTCAGGTCCGCCATTGACTTCAATGAAACCATAGCCTTTCTGCTCATTGAACCACTTCACACGACCTTCCGCCATTACAGAATTCCTTTCACAAAAATTGTTGTTTCACAGCATGGCGCGTTATTTGAGTTACACTCGGAACCGTCTTGTACAGGCGAAAGACCGATTTCCAGACATCCCAAATACCGGACCCCCCATTCAGACCGCGCCATTTTATTTCCTGCAAAACAGAAAATCAACAAGGATTATTGTTTGTTTTTACTCGTATACGTTTTTTCACATGCAATACCGAATTGCGTTCAAGCTGGAACTTAATGGAAAAGAGCGGGGACAACGATTTCTCCCGCCTCCCTCAGGGCCGAGCGCTCCGGCGCTTGCGGCCCGCCGCAAGCGTCAAAATGAGCAGCGCAGCTGCGTGTGGGGTGTGGGGAGCAGGCTCCCCACGGTTTGAAAGCTTGGTATCATCTTGAACACTCTTTGGTGTCCTGAAAAGAAAAAGGGGCGGCTGGATTCCGGTCCCGCCGCCCCTTTCGCATGAACGCGTTGGAAAAGCTATTTTTTGATCTGATTGTTCCTGTATTGAGTGTAGCCGTCACGTATCGCGACATACGGGTCGAGGGCCGATTTCTTGAGGTCCTCGTACTCGCCGATCCGGAGCGAGGCGTTGTTCACGATTTTTCCGGCCTTGACTGTCGGGCTGACCCACCACTCCGCGGGAATCCAGAACATGGGATCCATTGCGCTGTCCGCGGCATAGCCAATCAAATCCCTGGGGTTGGAAGGCCCGAGCACCGGGATCATGAGGTAGGGGCCCGATCCAGCGCCCCAGTGGGCAAGAGTCTGCCCGAAGTCTCTGTCACTCGGGGCGAGATTGAAATGTATCTGGGCCACATCGACCAGGCCGGCCAGCCCGAGGGTCGAATTGAGAAGGAACCGCGCCAGCTCCGTCCCGGCATTGTCCATCCTGCCCTGCAGGGTTGAGTTTACGAACCGGGCGGGGAAAACAAAGTTGCTGAAGGCGTTTCGCACGGCGCCCCTCAGGCCCGGAGGAAAATAGGCGGCATAGACGATGCCGGTTGGTTTGAGGACCCAGAAATAGATCCTGTCATTAAGCTTGAACATCGCACGGTTGAAGTTCTCATAGGGATCGTTGACTGCTACCGGCGTCTCGTCGTATTCGGCAACAACGACATCATCGCTTGCGGCAAAAACCGTAGCGGCGCCGACAGGCGCCAGTCCCAACAAAACCAGTACCGTAATAACCCACAGGAAACCACATTTAGCACGTGTACCTGCCCTTTCTCGCATTCTCTCCTCCAGGCGTATTTTGCCTATAATAAAGCGCTTTGTCGATAGTACAAGGGGACGTAGCCCATAGGGCTGACATTTTCGCGGATCCGCAGCACATGTCCAAGCACGAGCCCTTGGGAATATCCACGTATTTACTCATGACGGCCCGCATTTCCCGTATCCCGCATTGCATTAAGATTTACGTGTAATATATTTTAATGGAATTTAGAACACAATTCCGGCAGATCCCGTCGTTTCCCGTCAGAAACCAATGTAGAGACCCGAGACTGGGAGCCAAATTCAGGACATGAGAAAAAGGCTAGAAGTTGGATAATTTTATGGATCGTTTTAAAGGCTCATCAGGAGATGGAGGCCGCGGGCCCGACCCTTCCCAGCGCAAGGTTCACTTTTCCATCTGGTATTTTATCGCCGCGCTCCTGCTGATTACATGGTTTCAAACCTATGTCAGCGAGCAGCAGAGCAATCGGATAACGTATTCCGAATTCAAGCAGGCGGTAAAGGATGGGCGAGTCGAAAATGTGGCGATCGGGCCGGAAAGAATAAATGGCGCCTATAAGGACGCCAAGGACCCCAATAAATACTTTTCAACCGTACGCGTTGAAGATCCCGAGCTGGTGCGCGATCTTGAAGCGCGCGGGGTCAATTACAGCGGCGTCACGGAAAACAAGTGGGTTGCCGTTATGCTTTCCTGGCTGTTGCCCCTGGGCGTTTTTTTCCTGTTCTGGACCTTTCTCATGCGGCGGATGGGAGGGGGACCTCAGGGCGTCCTTTCGGTGGGCAAGGCGAAAGTGAAGATTTATGCCGAGAAGGAAGTGGGGGTTACATTCAAAGATGTCGCCGGAATCGATGAGGCGAAAGCCGAGCTCGAGGAAATCGTCCAATTCCTGAAAGACCCCGGAAAGTACCAGAAGCTCGGAGGCAAGATCCCCAAAGGCGTGCTCCTGCTTGGAGCGCCCGGTACGGGCAAGACGCTTCTGGCGCGCGCTGTGGCGGGAGAAGCCGGGGTCCCGTTTTTCAGCATGAGCGGCTCGGAGTTTGTGGAGATGTTCGTGGGCGTCGGCGCGGCGAGAGTGCGGGACCTCTTCGGTCAGGCAAAGGACCACGCGCCCTGTATCATCTTTGTCGACGAACTCGATGCCCTGGGCAAGGCGCGCGGTTTGAACCCGATCGGCGGCCACGACGAGCGGGAACAGACCCTGAACCAGCTCCTGGTCGAAATGGACGGCTTCGATCCGCGTGCCGGAGTCATCATCATGGCCGCCACAAACCGTCCCGAGATACTTGACCCCGCTTTGCTGCGGCCCGGCCGCTTCGACCGGCATGTTGCGATCGACAAGCCCGACATTCGCGGCAGGGAAGAAATACTCCGGGTCCATGCGCGGGAGGTCAAACTCGGACCGGACGTCGATTTGAAGAAGATCGCGGCCATGACGCCGGGATTCGTCGGCGCGGACCTCGCCAATCTCATCAATGAGGCCGCCCTCATCGCCGCGCGACGGGACCGTCCGGAAGTCACCATGTCGGACTTCCAGGAGGCCGCCGACAGGATCATAGGAGGCCTTGAGAAAAAGAACCGGGCGATGAACCCGAAAGAAAAAGAGATCGTCGCATACCATGAATCGGGGCACGCGCTGGTCGCCATGATGCTTCCCAACGTCGACCCGGTCAGTAAGATATCGATAATACCCCGGGGGATTGCGGCACTGGGGTACACGCAGCAACTCCCGACCGAGGACCGGTACCTGATGACCCGCAAGGAACTCCTGGACCGATGCCACGTGCTTCTGGGAGGACGGGTGTCCGAGGAGATCATCTTCGGAGACATCTCCACGGGGGCTCAGAACGATCTCCAGCGGACTACCGACATCGCCCGGCGCATGATCATGGAATACGGGATGAGCGAAAAGCTGGGGCCTCTGACCTACGTCAACGAACCGCGATCGGCGCACCTGGATCTGGGTTTCGCTCCCAAGGAACGCGAGTTCAGCGAAAGAACCGCCCAGCTGATCGATGAGGAAGTGGCGGGAATCATCGACGGCGTCCACCAGAAGGTCCGGCGGATGCTCACCGAGGAGCGGGGAATGCTTGAGAAGCTGGCGAAAATCCTGCTCGAGAAGGAATCGATAGACGGCGAGGAACTGAAACACTTCACCGACGAGGTCTCCGCCCGCATGGCTCTGAAAGGAACTGTGGCGGTTTCGGGGGCGTCGCGGTAGCCCGGAAAGCGGTTGCCGAATATTTCCCTCAGGTGTCGTTTCCTTTCTTGACATCAGCCCGGCATGGGGTATATATGACTGTCTTTTCCGAATAATGGACTTATACCGGGCTCGCAAAGAGCAGGATACTGAAGGAGGTCTCGATTGGCAAACCATAAGTCAGCTCTCAAGAGAGCACGGCAGAACGAAGAGCAGCGGGTTCGGAATCGTTCCCGGAAGACGAGAATGAAGAACATTATCAGGACGCTTGAGGAAGCAATCAGTTCAAAATCCAAGGACAACGCCGTTGCCGAACTCAGGCAGGCCGTATCCATTATAGAAAAGACCGCCGCAAAAGGCGTGATCCACAGGAACACTGCTTCCCGCAGAATCTCCCGCCTGACCAAGCGAGTAAACGCCCTTTAGTCTCGGGGCTTGCCTTCAGGCTGTAAATAAGATCTCAAAGCCCCCGGTCCCCGGCCCGCGGGCTTTTTCTTTTGCAGGCACATGTCAACGAGCAGGCCCTCCAGGATTGCTTCCGGGGAGGAACCGGTGCTCTTGATCGCGACATCCGCCTGCCTCAGTCCGTCCAGGAGCGCGTGAAGCTCCGCATCGGAAAAACGCGCCGACTGCTCGCACGCTTTCTGCACGGCAAAAGAGTGCATCTTCAGGCGCGCGGAGATTTCCCCTTCGCTCAGTCCGGCTCGCAGGCCGTCTTTCACTCTCCACAGCATCCTTATTTGCCACGCAAGCGAAGAGAGGACCTTCAGGGGAGGCTCGCCGCCCAGCAGGATACTCCGCAGCAGCTGGATAGCCCTGCCGGGCTGCCTCGCCTTGACCTGGTCCAGCAGGTCGAACATTGAAAAACTGCGTTGCGAACTGGCCGCCTCCAGGACGTCCTCCGGTTCGATCGTCTCGCGCTCTCCAATGTAGGTGATCACCTTTTCAAGCTCGGAGGAAAGGCTCTGATAATCCTCGCCGACCGTCTCCACGAGGAGGAAGGCCGCCCTGGGTGATAGAGCCTTGCCGCATTCCCTCGCCTTCTGAGCCAGCCATCTCGGCGCTTCCTTTTCCCCCGGCGCGCGAAATTGCAGGACCTTCCCCCGGGCTTCGACCGCTTTGGCGATCCCTTCAATCCCTTTTTTACCCGGAGAGGTCATAACAAGGCAGCCGGAGGGCGGAATGCGCGGAATAAAGGCTTCGATGACGGCGCGGTCCTCCTTGGGCCAGGATTCTACATTCTCGACGATCACGACTTTTTTGGGGCCGAACATGGGGATCGTGGCAAGCCGCTCCATCACCTGCCCGGCCGGAATTTCCTTCGCCTGGAACCGCTCGATTCCCCGGCCTTTGGACGCGCCGTGAGCGGTTTTCGCGAGAAGCCGCCTCCAGGCTTCTTCCATGAGATACGCGGAATTCCCGATGAACAGGTAGACTGTATCTACCTTCGCCGAATCGGAGGGTTTGCCGGAGGTTTGCCTGGACTGCATCGCTAAAAATCGCTGAGGAATCTGTCGTGGACCCGGATGGCCGCTTCCCTGGCCAGCACATGAAGCGCTTCCTGCCGGTCTTCATACCCGCCGAGCGCATCGGGGTGCAGAGGATTGTCGCTCTGCCGGTAGACCCGGTAGACCTGCAGGTTCGGGTCCCGCCAGAGCACTTTGCCCGTTCTTTTCTCCTCGCAGCGGATGTCGAGCGTGACATAGAGGCGGTTTTCGACCGTGACCCGGTTCGCCACGACGTCCGAAGCGCGGTGAGCGACCGGCGTTATACGGATGTTTACGATGCTGCCTTTGAAGACGGCTTCGGACTCGGCGGCATCGACCACCCTCATACCGCCCTTCTGCATGAATTCGTGCCTGAGCGCGCCCGCGAAAAGAGCCCCGAGATCCTGTTCCGACGTCTTGTTCTCGAAAACGGGAATGGCGATAAACGTCAGGCCCGGCTTCGGCCCTTCGCCCTCCCCGGAGAAGTGATAGCCGCAAGAGGCAAGCGTCAGAGAAATGAAGGCAAGGACGGCCGCAACCACAGTTTTTCGAATCATGCGATTCACCCCGAGAAATGAGTACGCGAGTTTCGGCCTCATCACAGCCGCATCGTAGAGCAATCTTGTATAACGGCCTCCGCCGCGACCATTCCGGGCGAACGGAACCCGATTTGCGGTCCGCATCCCCCCGTTGCAACGGCTTGAGCCTACATCACGATATTGACCAGCTTCCTGGGAACGGCCACAACTTTTCTTATCGGCTTGTCCCCGATAAATTCCCGTATCCGGGGGTCGTTCAGCGCGAAAGCCTCCAACTCCTTGTCGGTCGCATCGGCCGGAACCGTGATCCTGCTCCGCAGCTTCCCGTTCACCTGGACCACGACGAGGATTTCCTCGGCCTTGAGGGCGCTTTCGTCCCACTTCGGCCAGGGAGTCTCGAGAAGCAGCCCGCGATGACCGAGGGCGTGCCAGAGCTCGTCCGCAATGTGGGGCACCATGGGCGAGGAAAGGGCGATCACGGCTTCGATCGATTCCCGCATGACCGGCCACAGCTTCGGATCATCCCGCCGGCCTTCCAGCACCTGGTATATCTGATTGACGAGTTCCATAACGGCCGCTATGGCCGTATTGAAGTGGAACCGCTCCCGAACGTCCTCGGTGACTTTTTTGATCGTCTGGTGGGCCTTGCGTCGGAGCTGGGCAAGGTCTTTCGAGAGCCCCGCGCCGCTGGAGCAGGGCGCAACCGAAGTCAGCGCATCGAGATTTTCCGAAACCAGCCGCCACATCCTGGAGAGAAACCGGAAGGAACCTTCCACTCCCTGATCGCTCCAGTCGAGATCCTTTTCCGGCGGCGCCGCAAAAAGGCAGAAAAGGCGCACCGTGTCCGCCCCGTAGGCCCGGATCATTTGGTCGGGATCGACGACGTTGCCCTTCGACTTGCTCATCTTGAAGCAGTCCTTGATGACCCGGCCCTGAGTGAGCAGGTTGAGGAAGGGCTCATCCTCCTGGAGATATCCCAGGTCGCGCAACGTCTTGACGAAAAACCGCGAATACAGCAGGTGCAAAACGGCGTGCTCAATGCCGCCGATATACTGGTTCACGGGCAGCCAGTACCGGACGGCCTCCCCGTCAAGCGGGCCCTGATCGAACCCCGGACAGGTGTAGCGTGCAAAGTACCAGGACGATTCGACAAAGGTGTCCATTGTGTCCGTTTCGCGCCGCGCCGCGCCGCCGCATTTCGGGCAGGTCGTCTTGAAGAACGGCTCATAGACGGGCAGAGGAGAACCGCCGTTTTCGAGCAGTTCCACATCCAGGGGCAGCACCACGGGCAGGTCCTTTTCCGGGACCGGCACAACGCCGCACTTGTCGCAATAGACGATCGGAATCGGCGCTCCCCAGTATCTCTGCCGGGAAATGCCCCAGTCGCGCAGGCGGTACTGAATCGTCTTTTCGCCCAGCCCCTTCTGCGCGAGGGACTCCGTTATCGCATCCCGGGCCTCGGCCGAACCCATGTCGGAGTAGCGGTCGGAATTGACCAGGACGCCGTCGTCTTCGAAGGCTTCCGTAAGCTCTTCGGCTACCGGAGGTTTTTCCGCCCCCGCGGGTTTGATGACCACCTTGATCGGCATGCCGTATTTCGTTGCAAACTCGAAGTCGCGCTGATCGTGGGCGGGCACCGCCATCACCGCTCCGGTTCCGTAGGCCATCACCACGAAATTGGCGATGTAGACGGGCATCTTCCAGCCGGTAACGGGATTGATGCAATAGCTCCCGGTAAATACGCCCTCTTTTTCGAGGAGCTCCGCCTCGCGCTCGTCCCTCTTGGACCGCTTCGCCTTCTCGACGAAATCCATGACGGCCGCTTCCTGGGAAGTGCCTCGGCAAAGATCGGCGACCATCGGATGTTCCGGGGCCATGCTCATGAAGGTCGCGCCGAAAAGCGTGTCCGCGCGGGTCGTAAAGACGGGGATATTCCCCTTGCCCGATTCGAGCGGGAACAGGAGCCGGCTGCCGGTGCTCCTGCCGATCCAGTTCTGCTGCATCGTGAGCACGCGCTCGGGCCATCCCGGGAGCTTATAGGTATAGTCGAGCAGTTCTTCGACATAGTCGGTGATCTTGAAGAACCACTGCTCCATTTCCTTTTGCTCGACGACCGAGTCACAGCGCCAGCACGCACCGCCCTCGACCTGTTCGTTCGCAAGAACGGTCTGGCACTTCGGACACCAGTTGACGTAGGAACTCTTGCGGTAGGCGAGGCCGCGCTCGTACATCCGCAGGAAAAAGAGCTGCTCCCACCGGTAGTAGCTGGGGTCGCAGGTCGCGATTTCGCGGGACCAGTCGTATGAAAAGCCGAGCTGCTTGAGCTGGTTGCGCATGTAATCGATGTTGCTGTAGGTCCACTTCGCCGGATGCGTCCCGGCCTTTATCGCCGCGTTTTCGGCGGGCATGCCGAAAGCGTCCCAGCCCATCGGATGCAGGACGTTGTACCCGGACATCCGCAAAAACCGGCCCACTACGTCTCCGATCGTGTAATTGCGGACGTGCCCCATGTGGATCCGGCCGGACGGATAAGGAAACATTTCGAGCAGGTAATATTTTTCCTTGTCCTTGTCCTCTCGGACCTTGAATACCTGAGACGCTTCCCAGTTATCCTGCCATTTTTGTTCGATAGACCTGGGTGAGTATTTCAGTTCCATGGGTTTCCTTCTGTTTTCGGCCCTGCCGGGGTTTCCTGCAACTCTTGACAAGCCCGAGGGAGCCGGAGGGCAAAGCCCCGCCCGATCGGGCGCAAAGCGACGAAGGCCGTGAGAGCCAGGCCTTCCGCGCATTCGTATCGTTTGGCGCAAACCAGGGTATATCAAATACCAGATCGAGCCGGAAATTGGAAAACACAAAAGACGAAAAGAGCGGAAGAAGCCCCTGTTCCGGCGGGCCTCTTCAAACGCCGCGAAAACCTTCCGATCACCCGCGGCCGAGTCACGAGATCCTGCCGCCGGGCGTGACCTTTGCCTCGGGCACAATCAGCTTGAGATCCTGCCCGTCGCGCACCGCAAGGACCATCCCGTGCGATTCGATTCCCATGAGCTTTGCCGGTTTGAGATTGGCGACGATCACCACCTGCTTTCCGACGAGATCAGCGGGGGTGTGCGTTTTCGCAATTCCCGCGACTATCTGACGGCTTTCGCCCGGTTCGCCGACGTCAACCAGGAGTTTCACCAGCTTTTCCGACTGGGGCACCCTTTCGGCTTCCCTGATAAGTCCGATTCGCAGATCGACCGCCCGGAAAGCGTCGATGTCGATGATTCCGGCAGGTTCCGGTTCCGGCTTCGGTGCTTTCTTCTCCGCCGCCGGTTTCGGGGCCTGGACCGCTGTCCCCGGCTTTTCCGTCTTTTTGGCCGGGCTTTCAATGCGCGGGAAGAGCGCTTCGCCCTTCTGCACGGGAGTTCCCTCGCCAAGGCTTCCCCAGCGGGCATCTTCGGCAATCCGCACATCCAGGGCCTTCTTCCCCGCCCCCAGGCGCTCGAGCATTTTCTCGGCCGTGGCCGGCATAAACGGCGCAACCAGGACGGCAACGGTCCGGTTCACTTCGAGCAGGGTCCGCATGACGGTCTGGAGCCGCGTCAGCATGCCCGGATCCTTTGCAAGGTTCCAGGGACCGACGTGATCGATGTATTTGTTGGCCGCGCTGATGCACTCCCAGATGCCGATGAGCGCCTTATGAAAACCGAGCTTCGGCATTTCCTCGGTAAACTGGCGGACAGCCTGGTCGACACTTGCGCGAAGGTCCTGGTCCATCCCGTCCGGCTCCGCCCCGAAAGGCGGAACTTTGCCGTCGAAAAACTTCGCGGTCATGGCCAGCGTGCGGCTGAAAAGATTCCCCAGGTCGTTGGCCAGGTCCGCGTTTATGCGCTGCACAAGGGCGTCTTCGCTGAAACTTGCGTCGAGGCCGAATACCATCTCCCGGAGGAGAAAATAGCGGAACGCGTCGAGACCGTAGACGGGCACAAGGTCGAGCGGACGCACCACCGTGCCCCGGCTCTTGCTCATCTTGCCTTCGTCCGTGATCCAGTAGCCGTGGACATTGAGGTGGCGGTACAACGGTATGCCGGCCGATTTCAGCATCGTCGGCCAGTAGATGCCGTGCGGCTTCACGATGTCTTTGGCGATGGTGTGCTGCACCACGGGCCAGAAATCGCGGTAGACAGGCCCATCGGGATAGCCGACTGCGGCAATGTAGTTGATGAGCGCATCGAACCAGACGTACGTAACGTATTTCCTGTCGAACGGCAGCGGAATGCCCCAGCTCAGGCGCTCCACGGGCCGGGAGATGCACAGGTCCTCGAGCGGCTCTCTCAGAAAGGCCAGCACCTCGTTTTTGTACCGCTCGGGCCGGATGAAATCGGGATTGGCTTCGATATGCCCGATGAGCCAGTCCTGGTACTTGCTCATGCGGAAGAAATAATTCGCTTCCTCCCGCTCGATCGGGGGCTTGTCGTGGTCGGGGCATTTTCCGTCCACCAGTTCCCGCTCGGTGTAGAACCGCTCGCATCCGACGCAGTAAAGCCCCTTATACGAGCTGAAATAAATGTCTCCCGCATCGTAGACCTTCTGCAGTACGTCCTGGACTACTCGAATGTGCTCAGGGTCGGTCGTGCGGATAAACTTGTCGTTTCCGATGTTGAGTTTGGGCCAGGTTTGCCGGAAAAGTCCGCTTATCCTGTCAGCGTAGGTCTTGGGGTCCACTCCTGCGGCCTGGGCGGCCTGAACGATCTTGTCGCCGTGCTCGTCCGTTCCGGTGAGGAAGAAAGTCGTTTCACCCATGAGACGGTGAAACCGCATCATGACGTCGCAGACAATTGTCGTATAGGCATGGCCGATGTGAGGTTCGGCATTAACGTAATAAATCGGAGTGGTTACATAAAATCGGTCCATCTCACCTCTTTTCTCTCACGTGTTAGCGCTTGGGACATTCGCACTGGCACTCGGAGCCCTTGTCCAGCTCTATGTCGATTTCCCGGCCGTCTTCGAGCTGAACCGTATAGCTCCTGCCCATGACATTCTGGCGGACCACCTTGCCCTTTCCCTCCTCCATCTCCACCTTCTTGCCGATTTTCGGCATGTCGCGCTTGAGCTCTTTGTAGGTCTCGTGCTCGTACTGGAGGCAGCACATAAGCCTGCCGCAAGCACCCGATATTTTAGCGGGATTGAGGCTCAGGTTCTGCTCCTTGGCCATTTTTATGGAGACCGCGTGGAAATTCTTGAGGAAGGTAGCGCAGCAAAGAGGGCGGCCGCAGCCCCCAAGCCCTCCGACCATTTTGGCCTGGTTCCGGATTCCGATCTGCCGGAGTTCGACCCGGGTCCGCAACCGCCTGACCAGGTCTTTTAGCAGCTCGCGGAAATCCACCCGCCCGTCGGCGGTGAAGTAGAAAATGATCTTGCTCCCGTCGAAAAAATACTCCACGTCGACGAGATTCATCGGAAGCTCGTGCGCGGCGATCCGTTCGAGGCAATAGCCCTTGGCGTCCGCCTCGATGTCGAGGTTGCCGTAGTGCTGGCGGATTTCATCTTCCGTCGCAAGCCGTTCGATCTTCTTGGTCTCGTAAGGGTGAAGGCGGGGGTTTTTCGGGAACGGCGGGTCCACCACCTGACCGAGCCCGAAGCCCTGTTCCGTATTCACTATGACAAAATCGTCCTTCTTCGGAGCGTACTCGCCGGGGTCAAAATGGTAAACCTTGCCCCCTTTTCGAAAACGAATACCAATCACCTTTTCCATAGAGCGAGTCCTTTATGGCCAGGCAGACACCCTCGAGAGTCATTTGCAGGTTGGCATTGACCTTCAGGCTCTGCATCGCCCCTTCGACTTCGTGGTAAAGCAGGAAAAGCCGCTCGGGAGGGACGTTTGACGCAGCCTCCAGCGTTTTTCCGTCTAGCGCGAATGTGAGCGGATGGTCCCCGGAGAGCCGATGGAGCACGAGGTCGCGAACCCAGAGCCTGATGCATTCGAGATCCTGTTCGACAGCCTCCCTGTTCCCGGTCCATTCGGAAACCATCGGGAAAAAATCCATAATCGAAAGCTCTTCGAGCCTTCGGAGGTTTTCCACGACCTTCTTCCAGCCGGCCACGCGGCCCTCTTCGGTGAGCCACCGGGCGCGATCGAGGCTCCCCGCCGCCAGCCGCGCCATTTCCGCCGCGGTTTCGGGCGAAAGGCAGCTTTCCTTCATCAGGCACTCGGCAACGAGTTCGTCGGCAAGCGGCTGAAACCGCACATGGCAGCACCTGGATACGATCGTGGGCAAGAGCATCTGGGATTCGGGAGCGATCAGGATGAAAATGTTCCCGCTCGGCGGCTCTTCGAGGATCTTCAGAACGGCGTTCGCCGCCTCTTCCCGGAGCTTTTGCGCATCTTCGATTATAACAATCCGGTACCTGCCTTCAAACGGGCGGAACCGAACTCTTTCCCGCAGTTCACGGATTTGCTCGATCTTGATGTAGGCGCCCTCGCTTCGTACCCGCAGGAGGTCGGGGTGGACGTTCTGCGCAATCTTGCGGCACCCCCCGCATTCTCCGCACATGTCCGCGTCGCGGCGCTCAAGGCAGTCGAGAGCCCCGGCGAATTCCAGAGCGGCCCGCAGCTTGCCGGTCCCCGCCATTCCGGAAAAAAGAAAGGCGTGCGGAACGGCGTCTTTTCCGATGAGCTGCTTCAAAAACCGCACGGCCCTCTGCTGGCCGGGAATATCCCGCAATGCCATAATCTCAGCCCCGAATCAAAATAGCGAAAACCGATTGCGCCCGTGCTCCCAAGATCATCAGAAATTCCCCCGGCCCTTCTGCCCCGGACCGCCCGCGTCGGGGCCCTCGCCGCATTCCGCCGGGCCTTCTTCGGGCGCGGAAGCGGGGAAGCCGCGGAAAAAATGCCTTCCGAAAAGCGTCTCAAAACCCGTCCACGTGCTGTCCCCGTAACCGGGCTTGGAGACAATGCGCCTGATGGCGTTCATCTTTGCGTCGAGATCGTCCGCCAGATGAAGCGCAAAGGCTTCCCTGCTGGCCGGCAGCTTGACGGCCCCAAACTGGGCTTCTCCGTGATGGCTCAGGACGAGGTGCTTCAGAAGCATGGCCGTTTCCTGCGGAAAGCCTTCGATTCCCCGGATTTTTTCCTCGATCATCTGCACGCCGAGGACCATGTGCCCCACCAGACGTCCGGCATCGGAGTATTCTATGCTGACATCGTACACGAACTCTTCTATCTTCCCGATATCGTGCAAAAAAGCCCCGGCAGTTAGGAGATCCCGGTCAAGATCGGGATAGTGCGCGCAGATTCTGTAAGCAAGCCCGATGACGGAAAACGTGTGTTCCAGCAGCCCCCCGAGGTAGGCATGATGCATCGATTTCGCGGCCGGAGCGCGCCTGAACCGGGCGGCAATCCCCGCATCGCCGATCATGTCGAGGCAAAGACGCCGGAGGAATCCGTCGGATATCTGGTTGAGGGCCTTCTCGAGCCGTTCGAACAGCACATCGAGGTCCAGGGGGCAAACGGGCAGGAAATCCGAGGAATCGAATCCTCCGTCCGGAACGGGAAGAATCTCCGTCACGTTCAGCTGGAGTTTTTCCGAGTAAAGCTCGCTTCTTGCCCGCAGGTACACCACGTCGCCCGGCTTGAAATGCTCGGCAGTTTCCGCGGCCTTTTCCCACATTTTTCCCGAAATCTCTCCGGTCTTATCCGTAAATTTCACATCGAGATAGGGCTTTCCGTTGCGGGCCGTTCTCAACTGTCTTTCCGCCGCAACGAACAGGGACTGAATCTCCTGGTTCGGCCTGATATCCGAGATAAAAACTTTTGCCATGCAGGGGGCCTTTTTACACCTTTCCGGGGAAGGAAACGAGAGGAGCCGCATTCATATTCCGGTTTCCAAAACCTTGCAATCTTAGTATATCCTAGCCTTACAGTCAAACCGCCTTTGAGTGCGGCGCTCCGGCCCGCCGCCGGAACCTGAGACCGGCCTGGCAAAGAATTACTTGCGGCCGGAGGCGCGAACGTTTATAGAATTTCACTGCCCGTGAGTTAAGATAGGGTTAATCCGACACTTATCGGGGTGGTTGCACGGACCTCCCCGGCACTATTAACGGTCAACAGGAAGCAGGTCATGCTCGAAAGACTCATAATCCTCGCCGTGGCTCTGATCATCCCGATGATTCCCACTTTCTGGGCCATCCTGGACATCCCCAAGCGCCGGTTCGCGCGCTTGCGATATAAAATAATCTGGTTTGCAGTCGTTTCCACGCTTCCCGTCCTGGGAGCGATTCTCTACCTCTGCCTCGGCCGCCGTCACACGCAGCCGGCTACCAGCATTCCGTGCAAGGAGGAAACTACCGCCAATGCTTGATTTTGTAAGGAAACACGCCAAGTCATGGCTCGTTAAGGTCGCCCTCTGGATTATCGTGATCGTGTTCGTCGGCTGGGGAGGCTACACGTACCAGAGCCGCCACGAAACCGATGTCGCCCTGGTCGGGGACCACTATATCACCGTCGGCGAGTACAACAATTCCTACAACAACATGATCGAGGCTTACCGCCGGCAGTTCGGGGCCGCCTTCACCGATGACCTGGCGCGGAGGCTCAACGTGAGGCAGCAGGCACTCGAGGCTCTCATCGAGCGATACCTCATCATGAAGGGGGCTCAGCAGCTCGGCCTTGCCGCGACGACCGACGAAGTCAGGCAGAAGATCCTCCAGATTCCCGTTTTCGTGAGCGAGGGCAGGTTCGACACAAAGCGCTACGAGGGTATCCTGCGCCAGATGCGCATGACCCCGGAGATGTTCGAACAGCAGATGGCCGAAGAACTCACCGCGATGAAGATCCAGTCTTTCGTGAAGCGGCGCGCGGTGGTGACCGAAGAGGAAATCCAGGCCGATCATCACTTCAACCGGGACCAGATCAAGGTCGACTACGTGCTGTTCGACCCCAAATCGTATGAAGACCGGGTGGAGATCAACGACGCCGCGGTGCAGAAATTCTACAACGACAACCAGAACCGGTACATGGAGCCGGAAAAGCGCGAAGTGACCTACGTGCTCCTGAACACCGAGGAAATGGCCAGGGATATACCGCTCAGGGAAGGTGAGGCAAAAGCCTACTACGACGACAATATCCGCCAATACGAACACGAAAAGGAAGTCCGGGCGCGGCATATCCTTTTCCGGGTACTGCCCGACGCGCCGCAGGCCGAAATCGACAAGATCCGCGCCAACGCTCAGAAGGTTCTGGACGAGGTAAAAGGCGGGAAGGATTTTGCCGAACTGGCCAAGAAGAATTCGCAGGATGAAGGCTCAGCGCCAAAGGGCGGGGACCTGGGATTTTTCACGGCAAAGCAGATGCAGGTCGCTTTTTCCGAGGCCGCTTTTGCCCTGAAGCCCGGCGATATCAGCGATCTGGTCCGCACCCCTTACGGATTTCACATCATCAAGGTTGAAGAAGTTCGTCCTCCGAGGACATCGCCTCTGGAAGAGGTAAAAGCGGACATCGAAAAAGCGATCAAGCTTCAGAAGGCCCAGGATCTGGCCTATGCCAAGGTGCGCGACCTTCGCGATCTCGCCTATGCGCGCAAGGATCTGGCCAAGGCCGCAGGGGAGCTGAAACTCCAGGTGACCGGTCAGACCTGGCTCGAGCTCAATCAGGACGAGTCCGAATCGGGTCCCTTTCCAAAGCAGGCCACGGCCAAGATTTTCGAACTCGGCCAGGCAGACATAAGCGACATCATCGAATCTCCGCAGGGTCTCGCGCTTGCTCAGCTGAAGACAATCAAGAGGACCCAGGCGTTCCCCTTCGATGGCGTTAAGGACAAGGTGACAAAAGACTACCGGGCAGACCAGGCCAAAGTGCTCGCAGCCAAGAAAGCGGCCGAAGTGCTTGCGCTGGCCAAGGAAAAGGGAAATCTCGCCGATGCCGCCAAGAGCCAGAACCTGAGCAACAGGCAGACCGATTTCTTCTCCCGCCAGGACCCGGACAAGGACCTGAAACTGCTCCGCGGCGAAAGCCTCGGCAAGCTTTTCGATCTGCAGCAGACACGGCAGTTCCCGGATGCTCCTCTCGAGCTCGGAAACCGGTACGTCATCTGCCAGTTCCAGGGACAAAATCCGGCGGGAGCACCCACGGCCGAGGAATCGACCGAGATTTCGAGCCGGATCCTGCGCCAGAAGCAAAGCGCCTTGTGGGAGGCCTGGCTGGGCGATATGAAAAGGAATACGAAGATCGAAAAATTCAAAGATATCTGATAATTGCGTTAAAGATCGGGCAAGAGCCTACAGCTAAAAAGAGCGGGGGACGGCATTTCCCCCGCTCTTTTTTTTTCATGGATGACGATCAGTCCCGGACATCCAAATCCTCGATCAGATCCTCAACATCCTCCAGACCGACCGAGAGCCGGATCAGGCTTTCCGTTATTCCCAAACGCTCCCTTTCGTCCCGGGGAATGGATGCGTGCGACATCTTCGCCGGGTAGGAGAGTATGGACTCGACCCCCCCGAGGCTTACCGCGACAAACCATACCTTCACGCGCTTCATGATAAGCCTGGCGCGCTCCGCCGTGTCGGTCTTGAAGGATAGCACCGCTCCGAAGCCGGAGGCCTGCGATTTGAGGATCTCATGCCCGGGATGATCCGGCAATCCGGGGTAGTACACATCGCTCACCCAGGGCTGCCGCTTCAGCCACTGCGCGATTTTCATCGCCGAGTCCTGCTGCATCTCCATGCGCGCCCTGAGCGTCTTTATGCCCCGGAGCAGAAGCCAGGAGTCTTGCGGGCCGAGTACCGCGCCGAAACCGTTCTGGACGAAATAGATCCTCGATGCCAGCTCATCCGAGCGCGTCACGGCCGCACCGCCGATCACGTCGCTGTGACCGCCGATAAACTTCGTTGCGCTGTGGATGACGATATCGACCCCCAAGTCGAGCGGCCTCATGAAATAGGGGGACATGAAGGTATTGTCTATCATGCTCACAAGTCCGCGCCGCTTGGCGATTGCGACCGCCCCGGAGATATCGGTCACTTTCAGGAGCGGGTTGGACGGGGTTTCGAGAAAAAGCGCGCGGGTGTTCGGACGGATGGCCTCCTCGATGTTTTCCAGCCTGGTCATATCGACAAAGGAGGTCGTAATCCCGAGCCTGTCGAAGAAGCTCGTCATAATCTTGTAGGACCCCCCGTAGATGTCCTCCGTGGCAACCACGTGATCCCCCTGCCGGAGGATTGCCAGGCATGACGAAGTCGCCGCCATGCCCGAGGAAAAGGCGTATCCGTGGGTTCCGCTTTCGAGCACGGCGAGTGTCTTTTCCAGTGTGTCCCGGGTCGGGTTGCTGGACCGCGAGTAGTTGTATTCTCCCGGATGGTCGACATCCTCCTGCCTGAAGGTCGATGTCTGGTAGATGGGAAAGCTCAATGCGCCGGTGCGCGGATCGAGTTCAAAGCCGTTGTGAAGAATGCGGGTTCCGTATTTCAAGGTGCGTCTCCAAAGGTTTGGCGTAACAGCAGTCGGCCCCGACCCGCTTCAGGGCCGAATCGCTCGCGGCTGCGGCGGGGGAGAGCCTCACAGGTTCTTTTTTTCGAGCTGGAAAAAAACCGCTATGGACGCTGCGGCGATCACCGCAATCACGATCCAGTGATTGAGCCCGAACAGTTGCGGCAGAGTGATCTTGCCGTAGTCGCCCCAGGTGAGCACGGTCTTGCTGATCCAGGGATACGTCTCCGCGTAAACGCCGGCCCCGACGAGCATGCCGAACATGCCCCAGACGGCGTCCCAGCGTCCTTCCCCCAGGGCGCCTCCCGAAGTACCCGGGCAGTATCCCAGCAGTCCCCATCCCAGGCCGAATATCAGCCCGCCCAGGATGTTGGCTCCGAGGAGGGTGTTTTTTACCGAAAGCTTCACGTATCCAAGGTCCTTCAAAAGATACACTCCGATCATCGCCACCACAATGGTCGTCAGCATGAACTTGACTATGGTCATGTCGAGAAGCCGGAGCGCGCCCAGCTGCACGTCATAGCGCAAAACGCGTCCTTTTTGCAGCAAAAACCCGAAGATGACGCCGGTAATGAGGCCGTATGCGAGCACTGTCATGAGAGCCTCCTTCCGCCGTAGAGGAAATGAGCCATTATCATCCCGCCCACGAAAAAACAGATCAGGGCGAGGAAACCGCTGACGGATAGCTGGAGCGAACCGCTCAGCCCGTGTCCGCTGGGTCAGCCGTCGGCCAGCCGCGCGCCGTACATGGCGACAACGCCGCCCGCCAGCGCTGCGGCTCCCCTCTTCACGCGGCTCGGCCCGAACCGTTCCCGCCACATATCGGGCAGCGCCTGCGTGCGAAACGATCCGGAGGTGATCGCCGAAATAAAGGAGCCGATTATGATGCCGATGACGAACATCCACTGCCAGTCAATAACCGGGGCCTCTTTGACGAAGTAGTCGAGAGATTTCACCCGCTCCGGCGAAAAGAGGCTCTCCAGCATTCCGGCCGACCGCACGTACGTGGTTGATGCCCCAACGAATTTGCCCGATACCCATGCGGATGCTATCAGAAGAAGGCCTGCCAGCGCACCCGCCAGATAAGGACTCCAGCCTCCGTCGCGTGTGATTTTCATGTGTGTCTCCCTTGTGTACTGTGTAAACGGAATTCCTGACCCACCGCTTCGGTTTTCTTCAAGCGGAGCGGGTGTTCCCCTAATACTTGTCCTTGCGTAAAGCCCAAACGATATTTAGATACTCCCTTCTCGCGGGATATAATTATGAGTGGCTATAAATTCACAGGATTGATCGACAATAAGAGTATGCATTCATGCCTGCATATAGTAATCTGCGAGGAGTTCATGTCAACCGCAGCAGTGCACATTGGCTGAAGCCGTTTTGACTGTGCAAGGCTGCGTCGGACCAGGGTGAAATTCCGCGTTTGTCTTCCGGCGAAGTTACACAACCCCACATGCAGCAGAGGAGATGGTATGAAAAGGTATTCCGTTCCCATACTTGTACTTGCGCTTGTGTCCTTCGGCCTGATTTTCTCGGGATTTTCTCTTGCCGGAGAGGACAGTGTTTACAGGAAAATCAACGAACAGCAGAAACTGATCAATAAGGCGGTCCAGGACGGATCTCTTTCCAGAACCGATGCCGAGACGATGCGGGCAAATCTCAAGAAGATCCAGGATAAACTCGAAAAATATGTGGATCAGGGACGTCTGACTCACGATCACGAAAAAAAGCTTAAAGAACGCCTTGAAGAAAACATGGAACGTTTCAACAACATGACTCAGGTGGACCCCAAACAAAAATTCGATCATTAAAAGACCCTGCCGTTCTTCACGGTGCCGGGAGTCTTTTATGACTTGACCGGCTCCGGCGCTTGCGGCCCGGCCAACGGCCCGCCGCAAGCGCCAAAATGAGCAGCGCAGCTGCGTGCGGGGTGTGGGGAAGAGCCTAACAGAGCCGGGCGGATCTAAAGCCCTAGCGTGATGCGTTCCGGGCTTTCGACAACATCCTTTATTGTCTTCAGGAATGCGACCGCCCCTCTTCCGTCGATGATCCTGTGATCGTAGCTCAGGGCCACGTACATCATGGGCCGCACCACAATCGTTTCGCCAATTGCGACCGGACGGTTTTCTATCTTGTGCAACCCGAGGATGGCGCTCTGAGGCGGGTTCAATATGGGAGTGCTGAGAAGCGAGCCGTACACCCCGCCGTTTGTGATGGTGAAGGTGCCGCCCTCCAGGTCCGCAATTTCCAGCCGGTTCGTTTCGATCTTCTTCACAAAGTCGACTATCGCACGCTCGAGGCCCGCAAATCCGAGCCGGTCCGCATGGCGGATGACCGGAACGACCAGGCCCCGCTCCGCCCCCACCGCCACCCCGATGTGGTAGTAGTTGTGGTAGACGATATCGTTGCCCTCGATCGAGCCGTTTGCCTCGGGTATGACCTTCAGCGCCGCTACGGCCGCCTGGATGAAAAATGACATCAAGCCGAGCCGGACTCCGTGTTTGGCCTTGAATTCCTCTCCGTATTTCCTGCGAAGTTTTTGGACGCTCCCCATGTCGATCTCGTTGAAGGTGGTGAGCATGGCGGTGTTGCGCCGCGCGTCCAGAAGCCTTTCTGCAATCCGCTGCCGTATCGGGGTCATCGGCTTGCGCACGATGTCTTCGTCCGGCCGGGTCCGAGAGGGGGCGGCAGGTTCGGCAGGGGGCGCGGGCGGCGCCGGGGAGGGGGATTGCCGCCCGTGCTGTTCCAGGAAGAGCAGCACATCGCCTTCGGTTATCCTGCCTCCGGGCCCGGTCGGGGTCACATCGGCAATATCGACTTCCTTCGATTCTGCAAGCCGCCGCGCAGATGGCGCGATCATCGGTTCCGGTTCGGCAACCGGCGTTGGAGCCTCCGTGGGTGCTTCCCGCTTCTTTTCCCGCGCCGCGGGTTGAGGTTCGCTTTGACGGACGGGCTCAGCCGGCCCCGGTTCCGCCGTTTTCCCCGATGGTGCCGCCTCCTGCCCGGCAGCGTCGGTTTCGATGGTACCCACAAGGCTTCCGGCCTTTACCGTAGCCCCTGACTGCACAAGGATATGAAGTATCCCGTCGGCCGGGGCGGATACCTCCAGGGTGACCTTGTCGGTTTCAATCACAAAGAGCACCTCGTCCTTGCGTACCGCCTGCCCGTCTTTCTTGAGCCATTCCGCAAGCAGGGCTTCCTGGACGGACTCGCCAACCTCGGGGATCTTCAGTTCGACCTTCATGTTTTCTCCTGGGGATTAATACGAAATTGCGTTCAAGATAAAACTAATGGAAAAGAGCGGGGGAAATGATTTCCCCCGCGCCCCCTCGGGATTTCTGCCGCAGCAAGCGCCAAAATGAGCAGCGCAGCTGCGTGTGGGGTGTGGGGAGCAGGCTCCCCACGGTTTGAAAGCCTGGCATCATCTTGGACGCTCATTTGGTATAAGGCTTCTTGTTGGGAAATGCCGCGTCGAGGATCATCTCACGCTGCCGGGTGAAAAGCTCGCGAAAGCCGGGCGCGGGGCTGGCGGCGGCGGGCCTTCCTATATAGCCCGGTTCCGTCCCCGCAAGAGCCGAGAGCCTGTGGCGCATGAAATTCCATGCCCCCATGTTCTCCGGTTCCTCCTGGACCCAGTGGATGCTTCGGGACGAGGCGTAGCGCGAGAGTGCCTCCCTGAGCGCTTTTTCGGGAAACGGATAGAATTGCTCGACTCTTACAATCGCCGTATCCCCTGCAGCCGACTCGGTCCGCCTTCCAATGAGGTCGTAGTAGACTTTCCCGCTGCACAGGAGAAGCCTTGCGGCGGTCTTACGGTCGGTTTCCTCGATCACTTCGCGAAAGGTCCCGGACGAAAGATCGGCAAGCGATGAAACCGCGGCCGGATGCCTCAGAAGGCTCTTCGGCGTGAATACGATCAGGGGCTTGCGCGGGCCCGATTTCATCTGGCGCCTCAGCAGGTGGAAGTATTGGGCCGGGGTGCTCGGGTAGCAAACCCGCATGTTGTCTTCCGCGCAAAGCTGCAGATACCGCTCAATGCGGGCGCTCGAATGCTCCGCTCCCTGCCCCTCGAAACCGTGAGGCAGGAGAACCGTCAGCGCGCTGAGTTGGCCCCATTTGGATTCACCGCTCGAGATGAACTGGTCGAAAACGGACTGCGCATTGTTGGCAAAGTCCCCGAACTGCGCCTCCCAAATCGTGAGCGCATCCGTCCTGACCAGGGAATAGCCGTATTCGAACCCCAGCACGGAGCTTTCCGCAAGCATGCTGTCCCAGACCTGGTACCTGGATTGGTTCGGATCGAGGTTGTTCAGCGGGATGAAATGCTCTCCGGTTTTCACGTCGGAAAGAACGCTGTGCCGTTGGCTGAATGTACCCCTCCCGCTGTCCTGGCCGCTCAGGCGGACCGGCGTTCCCTCGACCAGAAGAGACGCAAAAGCAAGCGCTTCCGCATTCGCCCATTCGATGCCTCCTTTTTCCGCTTGTTCGACTCTTCTGCTGAGCACGCGCCGGAGCCTCGGATGGACGGAAAAGTCTTCGGGAATCGCATCGAGCTTTCTTGCGAGGCCAAGGAGCTTCTCCCCGTCCACGGCCGTTTGGGCGGCCTCGGGTCGATCTTTTCCAGCAGGGCCCGTCCAGACGTCGAAAAAGTGCTCCGCGGGCGCGACACAGGCCTTCTCGTGGGCGGAGGAATAGGCAGACTCCATGCACGAGTTGATCCCGGCATGTATCCTGGCGACATCCTCCTTCGAAACAATCCCCGCCGCTTCGAGCGTTCCGGCATAAATCTCGTGAAGGGGGGGGCGGTTTTTGATGCGCTCGTACATCTTCGGCTGGGTGTAATAGGGTTCGTCTCCCTCGTTGTGCCCATAGCGCCTGTAGCAGACCACATCGACGAAGACGTCCTTTCCGAACCGGTTCCGGTAGTCGAGCGCAAGCCTCATCACGCCGACGGCGGCCTCGGGGTCTTCACCATGGACGTGGAAGATGGGCACCATGAGCATCTTGGCGATATCCGTAGCATAACGCGTCGAGCGGGCATGTTCGGGGAGGGTCGTGAACCCGATCTGGTTGTTTATGACGATATGGAGGGTTCCCCCGGCATCGTAGCCCTCGAGCCGTGAAAGGTTGAGAGTCTCCGCGACGATGCCCTGTCCGGCCAGGGCCGCATCGCCGTGGATCAGGAGCGGAAGGACGATCCTTTTCCGACGGTCCCCGAGAATCTCCTGCCGCGCGTGGGCAATACCCTCCACCACGGGGTCCACGGCCTCGAGATGGCTCGGGTTGCTCACCAGCAGAACCCGGAACGGATCACCGCCGTTTCCCCGCAGTTCGGCCATGTACCCTTTGTGGTACTTCACGTCCCCCGCGCCGTATATGGATTGAGGATCGTAGTGGTCCTCGAATTCACAGAAAAGCTGTTCATAGAGCTTGTTGAGAACGTTCACCTGGACATTCATGCGCCCTCTGTGGGCCATCCCCAGGATTGCCTCGCGGGCGCCGTTTTCCAGGGCATGCAGCAAAAGGACGTCGAGCATGGGGAGGAGCACTTCCGCGCCCTCGAGCGAAAACCGCTTCTGTCCCGTGTAGCGGGTATGGAGGAATTGTTCGAAAAGCGTGGCCTGGCAGAGCTTGTTCAAAATGCCGAGTCTTTCGCCCCCGCTCAGGGCGAGCCTGTTCCGCGTGGGCTCCATGCGCTCCTGGAGCCATTGCCGCTCATCGGGGTCCTGCAGGTGCATATACTCGACTCCGATCGAACCACAGTATGTCTCGCGCAGGGCCGCGATAATTTCTCCCAGGGTGGTTTCTTCCCGGAACAGGGTCCGGGGGGCGCGGAACCGCCTCCCAAGGTCGGCCTCCGCCAGATTGAAAGCGGACAGGCTCAGGAGGCTGTGTTCACCGGAGCACCGGTCGAGAGGATCGAGGCACGTGAGCAAATGCCCGAGATCCCGGTACCGGTGTATGAGGTTGGAGGCATCGCATTGCTTCTGCAGGTCGCCCATGCCGCACGGGACCGGTCCGGCCGTCTCCGCCCGCGCCGCAAACTCGAAGCCCTCGAAAAAGGCCCGCCAGTCGCGGCCCACACTGCCGGAGTCGGATTTCCATTTCCGGTACTGCGCATCCACGTATTCAGCGTTGAGCTCAAAAGATAGATCCATAAGTGTATTCCCCATGCGGGCTATGGAATCGTTGCGCACAAGGCGGCCGGGCGTCCCCCGGCGGGAAGGCTGGATGAAACCGGGTCGATTAAAGTTAGCTATGATGGCAATGTTGTCAATGAAACGGAGGCTGAACAGACAGGAGATATAAGAGAAGAGAAACAGGCGGCCGTGGAGGCCTTTTGCAAAGTTTGCATGGAGGGGCGGATTTGAGCGCCGGGGAGCTTTGATACCAAGCTTTCAGAACGTGGGGAGCCTGCTCCCCACATGCAGCTTTCGCTGCTCATTCTGGCGCTTGCGACGAACCGTTGGCCAAGCCGCAAGCACCAGAGCGAACCCGAGGGGCTGCGGGGGAAATCATTTCCCCCGCTCTTTTTCAGCGGATGAGCATTTGAGGTTTGCTAGTTTTTCAGGGCCTCGTCATAGCCGTAGTGATCGATGAAATCCTGGATCATGGACTTGTCCCTGACGGTCAGGTTCTCAAACTTGACGCCGCAACGTCTCGTACTGAGCTGTTCCCAGGTTCCCTCGGGGATTTCCTCGTCATAGATGACCTTGCATTGGACCTTGTCCACATGGATAAAACGTCCGTTGCTTCCGAAGATCTTGATCCCCGAGCACCCTTTAGGCTCTTGCTTTGTCGAGAGATAGCGGATACATAGCCCGCCAAGACTGATGTCTATTATCTGGCCCAGATTGATGAATTCATCCGGTCTTATGAACGCGGCGAAAGCCCCTTCCTTGCCCTTGAACCTCTTGTATTTTCTCTTATCCTGGTCGGACATACGAAACTCGCAGGAAGGCATGCAAAGCCCGGTTGTGCGCAATAAAAGCAATTGAATCCAATCTGGAAGCAAACTTGCGGCATTCCAGAGCCCTAATATAAGTCGAGTGGAACTCACATTCCAGGTAAGTACCGCTTTTTAACACTCCGCGAAAGGGGTAATTTCAGGGGGACAAAATAGGTAGAGGGATGCCTAAAACCATGGGATCATTATTCAACGCAAACAGCTGAACTGGCTCTCGGAGCTGATACTGGACCGTAATTGCTGTCGGCAAATCGAGTTTGCCATGTCCCGGGTCCCTCGGCGGACCCGCTCCGAAAAATGCAGGCAGGGCCACTGCCCGAGGCGATTTTGCGGTTTTAACGTCAAATAATGAAGGAAAGAGCATGCAGGCACGAGTCGGTGATGTAACGCTCAACTACGAAATCGAAGGCCCGCGGGAGGCTCCCGTGGTAACTCTGAGCCACAGCCTGGCGAGCGCGCTTCCGGTTTGGGACTTCCAGGCGATAGCCCTGCGGGGGGCAAATCGCGTCCTGCGGGTGGACGCCAGGGGGCACGGCGGTTCTTCGGCGCCTCCGGGGCCCTACACCATCGAGATGATAAGCCGGGATATCATCGGCCTCCTGGATTATCTCGAGATCCGGCAAACCCATTTCGTCGGGATTTCGATGGGCGGCATGATCGGCCAGGTCCTCGGCGCCAGATATCCGGAACGCATCGGAAAACTCGTCCTCTGCGATACATCCGGCCACACTCCCCCGGAAGCTGTCCCCATTTGGCAAGAACGCATCGCAAGGGTTGAAAGGGCGGGCCTCTCGGCCGTGGCCGATGAAACCCTGGAACGCTGGCTGAGCGAAGAGTTCCGCAGGAGCCGCCCGGAAATTGCCCGGCGCATTCGTGACATGATCGTAAACACCCCGGTTGCCGGCTACGTTGGATGCTGCCACGCGATAAGCGGCTGGGACAACCTTGCCGAACTATCCGGGATAAGGGCTCGGACCCTGATAATGGTGGGGGAAAAAGACGAGAGCGCACCCGTGAGCGCCGCCGAGGTTCTGAGAAGAGAAATCGGAGGCTCGGAGCTCTGCGTAATTCCCGGCGCGCGGCACCTGCCCAACATCGAGGCCGCCGCCTTGTTCAATCAAAAACTGACGCGGTTTCTGGACCACTGATGCCATTGCGCGGGGTGACGGGCGGCATTGCCTCGGCAGCTGTCCCCGCCCCCCGGCGCGTTTGCCGGTCACTTCTCGTAGGCATCCTCGAGCATCCCTTTTGCCACTTCCATAAAGGCCTTCAGGGAGGGCGACATCCAACGGTTCCGGAACCAGATCATCAGGTTGGCCACTTCCAGATTGTCGTCGGCCCAGGGCAGGGTTGCCAGCGTGCCGCGGGCGACGTCTTCCCTCGTGGCGATCTCGGGCAGGATCGTGAGGCCGACGCCCGACATGACGCAAGCCTTGAGCGAAGCCACGCTGCTGAACTCCACCAGGTCGTAGGGGATTTTTCCCCCGCCCAGCTGCGCTTCCAGGCCCCTTCGGTAGCTGCAGTCAACCGTCGAGAAAAGAATCGATTCTCCCCTGAGGTCGTTCAGGCGAACCGCTTCGAACGAAGCGAGGCGATGGGCCGGTCCGGCAACGAGCACCAGGGGCTCGATTCCCAGGACCTCGAAGGAAAGGTCGGCCGCGCTTATGGAATCGGAAAGCAGGAAAGCAAGGTCCGTGATTCCCGTGCGGAGGTCTTTTTGAAGCCCGTCATGGCTGCAGGAGGTAAAGCGCAACCGCACCCCGGGAAAACGGGCCCTGAATTCCTTGATCACGGGAGGCAGACGGTGAACTCCCAGGCTCTCCGGGACCTTGACCGTGAGCGAGCCTCTCAGCTCCTTGGCTCCCATCACCTCGGACCGGGTCTCGTCGGCCAGCTCGAGCATCTTCTCCGCATAATTCAGGAGCTTGGTTCCGGCCTCGGTCAGCAGGATGCGCCTGCCCAGCCGGTCGAAAAGGCGCACGCCGAGTTCCTCCTCAAGGGCCTGGATCTGAGCGGAAATGCTGGACTGGGCGTAATTGAGCTCCACTGCTGCGCGGTTAAAGCTAAGATATCTGGCCACCGCCTGAAAGGTGGCCAGCTGCCGTATATCCATCCGTTCCTCCTCGATCAGAAATTTCGATCTGTCAGATCAAAATAAATCGTTTGACTCGATGGCTGTTATTTTCAATCATATATTTCGATAGGTAGCAGAA
>JAJFVB010000296.1 GCA_021372055.1 Desulfobacteraceae bacterium
CGGCAGCCTTGCGGAGGTCCACGCAACCTGGGAAAAAGCCCTTCTGCGCGAGGTCATGGCCCTGGCGAAGGGAAACCGGACGCGCGCCGCGGAGCTCTTGAAAATTTCCGTACGTCAGCTGTATAACAAGCTAAAGCGATACGGACTGGACTAGGCTCGCTGCATTTTTCTACCGGCAATTTTTTTCCTACCGGAAATAAATTTCACGCTTCCCGCGATCGGATGTGCTCCCGATCGTCTCCCGCACCCTCCCGATTTCGAGTCACTGCCTCCGCGGACTCCGATAAAAGGCCGCCCCGGCTCCCCGGAGCCGGAGATCCCGGTTAAATGCGGCGCATCCGTCTTTGTGGCACGGTCTGTGCTCATTAAGGCATTGAAGGGAGACAAGTATGCTCGCGATTCACGAGATCACGGCGGAAGGCAAAAAGAGCCGGAGGACCAAACCGGTGGTAGATCCCAACAAGTGCAAGGGATGCTTTATCTGCGTCGCCTTCTGCCCCGAGCAGATTCTTGTTCCCGGAGAAGTTTTGAACCAGCATGGTTTCACGGTGGTGAAAGTCGTCGAGGGGAAGACTTGTCGAGGTTGCCGGCGCTGCTACGTTATGTGCCCGGACCTGGCCTTCACTTTCATTGGAGGGGAATCGGGTCATGCGGCAGATGATGAAGGGTAACGAAGCGATCGCGGAAGCCGCGATGCGGGCTGGATGCCGATTTTTCTTCGGTTATCCGATCACTCCGCAGACCGAGCTCATGGAATACCTCGCCCGACGACTGCCCGAGGTGGGCGGCACATTCCTGCAAGCGGAAAGCGAAGTGGCGGCCATAAACATGGTTTACGGAGCCGCCGGTGCCGGAGGCCGGGTGATGACCTCATCTTCCGGACCCGGAATATGCCTTAAGCAGGAAGGGATTTCTTTCCTCGCATCCGCGGAACTACCCTGCCTCATAGTAAACGTCATGAGAGGCGGACCGGGCCTGGGGACGATTCAGCCCTCACAAGGGGACTATTTCCAGGCGACTCGCGGCGGCGGAAACGGCGATTATTATTTGCCGGTTCTGTCGCCCTCCTCGGTCCAGGAAATGGCCGACCTGGCTTACAAAGCCTTCGAACTGGCCGAGCGTTACCGTACTCCGGTGATGCTTCTCACCGACGGGGTCATGGGGCAGATGATGGAACCTCTCGATTTTCCGGATTCCCCGCCCGTGCCCGGCGAGAAGTCGTGGATTACCGACGGCTGCAAGAATCGAAGCCGCCGTCTGGTAAAGACCCTGTACCTGGACCCGGCCGATCTTGAGGCCCACAATCGTCATCTACAGGAAAAATTCGAGCAGCTGAGGGCCTCCGAAACCATGTCCGAAACTTACGCCGCTGACGGCGCGGAGCTTCTGATCGTGGCTTTCGGGATTTGCGCCCGCGTGGCGCGTACCGCCGTTGACAACCTGCGCGCCGAGGGCTTTCCGGTGGGCCTTTTCCGGCCGATAAGCCTGTGGCCCTTCCCCGCGGCTTCTTTGCAAAACGCCGCCGAAGGCGTGAAAAGCCTCCTCGCCGTTGAACTCAACGCCGGCCAGATGGTCGAGGACGTGCGCATGGCGCTGCCCGGCCGCAAGGTGGATTTTTACGGGCGCATGGGAGGAGTGGTCATTTCGGCAACGGAGATCGAGGCCGAAGCGCGGAAGGTATTCGCAGGGGGTGTATCATGAGCAGAAACGCCTTTGTGCGCCCGGCTTGCATGACGTCTGCGCGGACCCACTACTGCCCCGGTTGCGGACACGGGATAGCCCATCGTCTGGTGGCGGAGACAATCGACGAGTTGGAGATCCGCGAAAGGACGGTCGGCGTCGCCGCGGTGGGATGCTCGATCCTCATATACAACTATTTCGACATCGACATGCAGGAAGCCGCCCACGGGCGCGCCCCTGCGGTAGCCACCGGCATCAAGCGGGTGCTGCCCGACCGTATTGTGTTCACCTACCAGGGGGACGGAGACCTCGCATCCATCGGCCTGGCGGAAATCGTCCATGCCGCGGCCCGGGGTGAAAACATCACGGTCGTATTCGTGAACAACGCGAATTATGGAATGACCGGGGGTCAAATGGCTCCGACAACTCTGCCGGGCCAGAAGACAACCACGACGCCCAGGGGACGCAACGTGCATCTGGCGGGACATCCGTTGCGCATGGCCGAACTTCTGGCCACCCTGGACGGTCCGTCGTACCTGGCCCGAGTCTCGCTCCACAACCCCGTCGAAGTGGCGAGAGCAAAAAAAAGCATCAGGAAGGCTTTCCAGTGCCAACTGCTGGGAATGGGATTCTCGATGGTAGAGGTCCTCTCGTCCTGTCCCAACAACTGGGGCATGGAACCGGCCAAGGCTCTGGAGTGGGTCGAAAAGAACATGGTCCCCTACTACCCCCTGGGAGTTTTCAGGGACGCCATGGCGCCGGCGTCTTCCCGTGAAGTGACCGAGAACCGGGACGAGTCTTCGCCGAAGCGGGAAGGATGAGGTCTGTCATGTATCATCAGGTGCTGATTGCAGGCTTTGGCGGGCAGGGAGTTCTCTCGTGCGGCCAGATTCTCGCTCTGGCGGGCATGATCGAGAACAGAAACGTGACCTGGATGCCTTCATACGGACCCGAGCAGCGCGGCGGGACCGCCCGGTGCGTGGTGACGCTTGCCGACCGGCCCATCGGTTCCCCTCTTGCCGAACGACTGTCGGCGGCCCTCATCTTCAACCAGCCGTCTCTGGCAAAATTCCTGCCGCAACTGGGCGACGGGACCTTGCTCATTCTGAATTCCTGTATTGTCCAGGCGACCCCCGCCTGCCATCAGCACGCGCTCTACCAGGTGCCCGCAGATACGATCGCCCGTAACGCGGGGTTTGCGCGCTCCGGCAACATGGTCATGCTTGGCGCCTATGTGGGAGCAAGCGGCATCGTGTCGGTCGAGTCCGTCCATGAGGCTATCGGGAAATATCTCCCACCGGCAAAAGCACATCTGGCCGACGCAAACCGCAGGGCGCTCGATGCCGGACTGCATTACGCGCGTGAACTGAAGGCCGCCTAGCAAGCCGGACCCGGGGCGCGTAATTCTCGTCCTCAACATTTGGGTATTAGCGGGGGAACGATTCCCCGCGCCTTTCGTACCGGGAGCGCTCCGGTTCCGTCCGTTTCAAAAAAGCCCGATCCACTCGTCATTCCGTCCAGGATTCCTTGATCTGCATTTCCCCCCTTGTGGTATAGTGCCAAAATCCTGTACTTCAGAGCGTGGCGTTCCCACGTGGTGTCCATTCTTACCGGGAAGGCATGCGGATGCCCGAATTGCCCGAAATAATGAATATCGCCTCGCAGATGCGGGAATGTCTCGTCGGAAAAACTATCGCCGACATCACGATCCTGCAGCCGAAATGCCTCAATACCGCCGTCGAAAATTACGGAAAAACTCATAACCGCCGCATTATGGATGTCGAAGCAAGAGGGAAATGGATCGTGATCTCGCTGGAAGAGGACCTCCTGCTTCTTGTCAGTCTCGGCATGGGAGCCGATACCGTCAGCTACCCTCCCGGAAGCCCTCCGAACACCGGCAAGTATCAGGTCAGGGTCCAGTGCGGCGACGGATCGGGGTTCACCCTGCGCTTCTGGTGGTTCGGACATTTCCACATGGTTCAGAAGGCGGATTTGAAGGACCATCTTGTCGGACAGCTCGGGCCATCCCCGCTCGCCGACTCCTTTACTCCGGAACTGCTTGCGTCCATTCTGCGAACCTCCCGCAGGAAGGTAAAAGAACTTATAACGGATCAGAGGCGCATCGCCGGGATCGGCAACGCCTATGTGCACGATATTCTTTTCCTCGCCGGACTGAACCCGCTCGCCCAGGGTTCGCGGCTCGACGGCGGGGCGACCGCGCGGCTCCATTCCGCCATGAGGGAACTGCTTCAACGCGTCCTTTCAAAAAGAGGCCTGGCCTACGAGCGGGATTTTTTCGGAAACCCCGGGGAATACGGGCGTGAGGATTTTCTCGTCGGCTACCGCGAGGGGGAGCCCTGCCCCCGATGTTCCACCGCCATTGAAAAGATTCGCTTCGGAGGGCAATCCTCCTTTCTGTGCCCCTCCTGCCAGCCACCCGTGAAATAGGAGAGACGGCCATTCTTTCGCTTTGACAAGGTAGAACCACATGGAACCGGAGAAACGGAAAAGCAAACAGCGCAAAACGGAAGCCATTTTTCTGGGTGCGGCCCTGTCGACGCTCATTGTGGCCGGGTGCTCCGGCAACGGGGAGCGCGATCAGAGAAGATGCATCGACCCCAAAACCGGCAAGGTCGTCGAGAGCTACCAGTGCGAGGACGATGAGACCCGGAGGCGTTACGCGGGCGCGACCGGATGGACGCCTCATGTCTGGTACTGGGGCGGAACGGGCTATTCCGGCGGGGATATGGTGAGCGGCGGACACTACGATCCCCCGCGAAGCTACAGGGCCCCCGGTTATACGAGGAGTGGTTCGCTGGCCGGCGGGCGAGTGACCCACGTATCCGCTATGAGCCGAGGGGCTCCAAGCGGGGTCGCCCGCGGGGGCTTCGGCGGGTCGGCTGTGGCTCACGGCAGCGGCGGAAGCTAGGCGGTAAAGAGATGAAGCGCGTTTCGATCGAACCCCGGGAGCACTGGAAGCACAAGGTGGAGGAGACAGGTCTGCTCTTTTTCGAGACTCCCGAGGGGCCGTGGTGGGATGAAAGCGCATATTACGAGTTCGATTCCGAAGAGATCGACGAACTGGACGCCGCCGCCGAGGAACTCCACGAACTCTGCCTGCGGGCCGTTCAGCACGTAATCGACCATAACCGATTCGAAGAGCTTGCGATCCCCCCGCCGGCGATACCTCTCATCAGGGAGTCCTGGGAAAAGAGGGAACCGTCTCTTTACGGCCGGTTCGATTTTGCCTACGACGGCGCAAATCCTCCGAAGATGCTCGAATACAACGCGGACACCCCGACATCGCTGCTCGAAGCCGCCGTCACCCAGTGGTTCTGGCTCCAGGAGCTTTTTCCGCAAGCCGATCAGTTCAATTCGATTCACGAGAAACTGGAAGCCGGATGGCGCCATTTCGCCCGGTTGAAGCGGGAAGGCGGGAAGATCCATTTCTGCTGCGTCTCGGATCATCTGGAAGACCTCGTCACGGTGACCTACCTGCAGGATACGGCGCAAAGCCAGGGTTTCCTGACGGACCGGATCCTGATGGAAGAAATCGGATGGGATTACAGGTCGCACCGGTTTGCGGACCTGCACAACATCACGATTGAAAACATCTTCAAGCTCTACCCCTGGGAATGGATTCTGGACGAACAGTTCGGCCCTCACGTACTCGAAACCTACACGGATATGTGCTGGATCGAACCGATCTGGAAGATGATCCTCTCGAACAAAGGGATACTCCCCATTTTGTGGGAACTGAATCCGGAACACCCCAATCTGCTCGAAGCTTACATGGATACGCCCCGATCCATGAAGAACTACGTCCGAAAGCCCAAACTGTCGCGCGAAGGGGCCAACATTTCGATTTTTCATGAGGGCCGTGAGATCCATACCCCCGGGACTTACGGCGAAGGGGGATATGTCTGCCAGGCCCTGGCCGATATTCCGTGCTTTGACGGAAACCGCCCGGTTTTCGGCTGCTGGATCGTTGACGGTCAATCCGCCGGGCTGGGTATCCGGGAAACATCGGGACCCGTTACCTTCGGAAACGATCGCTTCGTCCCGCACCTTTTCCGATAAACCGCATCCGATGAACGAGGAGACAAAACATGTACGAAGCCCTGGAAGCAGTCATTCCCCTTCTGGTCTTTCCGCTGCTGGTTCTGGGATTCATGTGGGCGATCAAATTCCTCGATGACAGGCGCACCAGATTCGTCGAAGACGAGGAGATGCTCTCCGGGAAGAATCTGGCCGTGAGCCTCAGAAAATCCGGGATCTACCTCGGCGTCGCATTCGGCCTGGCGGGCACCCTTTTCGGCAGGTCCAAGGGCCTGCCGCCGGGAGACCTTCTGAACTTCATCCAGGCGGGGTTCATCCTGATGGCGCTTCTTTTCGTGGCGTTTGTCGTAAACGACAGGATCATCCTGCGCAAGGTGGATAACGACAAGGCAATACAGGAGGGGAATACGGCCCTGGGGCTGGTCGAATTTGCCAGCTACGCGTCGAGCGGCATTATCATGCACGGGGCATTTTCCGGCGAGGGAGGGGGAATCCTGGCTGCCGGTGTTTTCTTCCTGCTGGGCCAGGCCGCGCTGGTGGTTGCCTTTTACCTGTATGAAGCCCTGACCACCCGCAACATCTGCGAGGAAATCGAGGTAAAAAAGAACACCGCGGCGGGCATGGACGTGGCCGGATTGCTGATTTCCATGGCTGTCATCCTTCGGGCGAGCGTGGCGGGCGCGTTCACCGGGTGGATGGAGGGCTTAAAGGGCTTCGGCATTTATTTCGTCGCCGGACTTTGCGCCGTCCTCCTTTTCCGACTGCTCGGCAATCTTATTTTCGTGCCCGGGACCTCCTACGACAAAGAAATAGCCGGAGACCGGAATATCTCCGTGGCAACCCTCTCCTCGACCGTGCAGGTGGGAGTGTCTCTTATCATCGCAGGCGCATTCTGATGCGGTTTGCGTGAGTCATATAAATGCTTCCCCCGAGGGGCGAGACTCGCAGCCAAACGCCCGGCGCGCTTCGCCCGGGGTGAAAAATGGAATGCGAAAACCCGCGTTCCCGCGAACGGGCTTCACATTGCCCCTTTTTTCCATTAGATTAAGAATTTTTGCGCTCAGTTGATTACGACTCGGCCTGAGCCGCGTTTCGCGGCCGGAACCATTCCGGCATTTTGAAAAAAGAGCGCTCCCCTGGGCGCGCGTGCATATCGGTCGCAGAATGGAGCTGCAGATGACGGGACCCGGCAATTTGGCCGAACACAAGACGACCGTGCTGCTGATCGACGATCAGGCAATCGTCGGAGCGGCGGTCGGCAAGATGTTGAAACCGGAAGAGGACATCACCTTTCATTTTTGCCAGGACCCTTCCAAGGCGATCGAAACTGCCGTCAAGGTCCGCCCCACCGTGATCCTTCAGGACCTGGTCATGCCCCAGATCGACGGGCTGAAGCTGGTGACGATCTTCAGATCCGATGAGAACACCAGGGATATCCCCCTCATCGTGCTCTCCTCGATGGAAGAACCCGTTGTCAAGGCCAAGGCCTTTGAGCTGGGGGCAAACGATTACCTCGTCAAGCTTCCCGACCGGATCGAGCTGATCGCGAGGGTTCGTCACCACTCGAAAGGCTACATCAGCATGCTCGAGCGTAACGAGGCCATGAAGCGGCTGGCTTCGGAACTCGCGGAGGCCGCCGAATACGTCAGGACGCTTCTGCCGGAGCCCTTTCACGGAAACGGCGTCAGAACGGACTGGAGATTCGTGCCGTCCACCTCGCTTGGAGGCGATTCTTTCGGGTATCACTGGCTCGACGGGGACGATCTCCTCATTTACCTGCTCGATGTGTGCGGACACGGCATCGGCGCAGCACTGCTGTCGATCTCCGTGATGAACGTGATCCGTGCGCAAACCCTGCCCGATACGGACTTTCGAAACCCCACGCAGGTCCTCGGAGCGCTGAACAGCGCCTTTCAGATGGAAGACCACAACAACATGTATTTCACCATCTGGTATGGCGTTTACAACAAGCCCTCGCGCTCCCTGGTCTATGCCAGTGCCGGACATCCTCCCGCACTGCTCATCGACAGCGGGGGCACGAGGATGCTGAGGACCAAGAATACGATTATCGGAGCGTTTCCCCAAATGGAGTACGAGTCGGAAACAGCCGAACTGATCGGCCCCGCGCGACTCTACGTTTTCAGCGACGGCGCTTTCGAGATCCGCATACCGCCGGAAAACGAGATCTGGCCGTTCGAATCGTTTGTCCGGTTGATGGCCGGCCCTGCATCCTTAGGGAATTCGCGACTTGACCGGCTCTGGGATTTCGCCGCCAGGGCAACGAAATCGGAAACCCTCGAGGACGATTTTTCGATCATGGAGATAACTTTCGAGTAGATTCGGCGCCGGTCCGCCGATCGAGCTGAAAAGGAGCTTCTATATGGAATTCGTGGGTGTGAAAGAGCCGAACGGGTTCGTTATCCGGCTCAAGGGACGCTTGGATACTGTTGCCGCCCCCCAGTTCGACGAGAAATGCGGCCAATGGCTTGAGCAGGGCGAGCGGCACGTGGTGCTCGACATGACCGGTGTGGAATACATCAGCAGCGTGGGGTTGCGCAGCATTCTGATCCTGGGCAAAAAGATCATGGCCCTTGGCGGGAAGCTCCATATCAGCAGCATGAGCAAACTGGTCGGCGGAGTCTTCCAGATTTCCGGTTTTTCGGGCATTTTCCCGGTCTTCGACTCGGTGGATTCGGCACTTGCAAAATTCTGAAACCTCGGATTTCTCGTGGATTACCCTTCCCGCTTCGCTTGAGTCCCTGGAGCCTTGCCGGTGCTTCGTCCTCGAGAAGGCAGACGAGTTGCGGGTCCCTTCCGAAATTGTCTCGAAGATGGAACTGGCCCTGGAGGAATTGCTGGTCAACGTGGTCAAATATGCCTACCCGGAGGACGCGCCGGGAGTCGTGGAAGTCGGATGCAGCGCTTCGGACGGGCAACTCTTTTGCATCCAGGTCCGCGACTACGGCAGGCCTTTCGATCCCCTGAGCATGTCGGAGCCGGACCGCGGCCTCGATATTGAGCAAAGACCCATTGGAGGGTTGGGCATATACCTCGTGCGGCAGATGGCCGATCGGGTCCGCTACGAATACGCCGAGGGCTCAAACCGGTTTACCTGCTGTTTTTCCTGCGAGTAAGTCTCCCGGAAGGTCGCCTTTGCGCTTACTTTCTTCGCCTGTTTCCCCCGAGTTCGCGCTGCTGCAGTATCTGCTTGCCAGACCTATGCAGATGCCAAATCAGGTATGCAACGACAGTTATAAAGATAATCGAGCCGACTACTTCGATGTTCATGTGCCCTCCACATTCCCCTATCCCGACATAGTTGCTTGGAAACACTGACCTCTGCACAAACCGTAAGCATACCGCACGAGTCGTCGGTTACCAGAAAAAAGTGAGCGCAACGGAGAAATCGGCGCAGATTTTGAGAAATAAGCTACCCCCTCGCCCGCTTGCGCGTGAGGCCGATACTTGCGGGGGTGCGGGGGAATCATTCCCCCGCTCTTTGGTGTCCTCATAGGTATCAACTATTCCAGGCAGCGCCCCGCGCCCCCCCGGACTGCGGCTCGCCCTTGAACTTTTTCACTTCGACCGGGTGAGCTCGATCCGGTAAGTCGAATCCTCGCCCGAGCCTCCCTCCGCATGCTCGATCTTCCACCCGCCAAAGACCCAGGTTGCACTCCCCTTCTTCTTTACCCGTGGCTTTCCCGCATTCGCTCGAAGCCAAGCCACCAAGGTCGTGACGGCCGGATTCTGCTCTTTGAGCATTGAGTCGAACACGACATTGCTGACGATGCCTTTCTTGTCAAAGTCGAAGCAGATGGCAACCGGAGCATTATCGGGAACGAGAGGGACATCGTATTGCAGCCGCTCAGCCGTATCAATCGATGCCTCGTCCGCGATGAGCAACGACATCGCAGCCTTCGCATCGGACCGGGTCATGCCTTTACGAATTTCAATAGTTTTCCCGAGAATCTGGACGGGGATCGGCTGTTCAACCGCGGTCTGCCCGGGATTGGGCCCGGCGACCTCAGCGCTATTGACTGTGATCGCCGGGAGAAGTGTCGCGCAAAACAAAACGGACAACATAATTCCGATATTTTTCATGCTACTCTCCAAAACAAAAAGTCAATTTTCATCCGGGCATCGCCAAACAAAGAGTTTCTCTGCTCGGGACGGGCTGTGCAACTGGTGCGCCACCGGTTCTGATGCGTCCGACGGGCAAGCACTTGGGCTTCATTTATTGTCTGTCCGTCTTTACCGCCTTAAACAGATGTTTTCCTTCTGGGGAATGTTCACCTTGGCCAGGAGCAGGCTTTCCTGCTGAGAGCTGCAACACCGTATTGGAGGTGAGGGAGCCCGCAATGAGGGGGCGAAGAGCGGACCAGTCCTGGAGTTGGTCCCTGACGTCGCCAATCAGATCAAGGAGGTATGCCTGATAGGCGCTCAGCAGGGCCTCGTCGCTGAGGACCCGCGAGTTTGTCAGTTCTTCCAGCCGCTGGACATAGCCTTGGGATTCAGGGTTGCGCGCCATTCTGGCCTTCAACTGATGAAGCGTCATGGGGGGCATGGATCATTCTTTCTTCTGGAACGATGTGGCAAAACGTGCGAAAGGACAACGAGAGCAGCTTTCCCGAAGCGCAGCCGCACCCCCTGGCCCCTTATTATCCGATTACGACAAAGATATCGGAACAAATTCTTAAGATCATGACTTATGAGTTTCTTTTTTATTGTTGCCGGAGGGAAAAAGACTATGCCGCTCCGGCCTCAGTGGAAAATCGCTATGCTCTGTTTCGTGTTCCATGCCGTATTTATACGGGAACATATTTGTACTGGATAGAAATATCCTTGAAATGGCATTGAGCATAAAATATGTTGCCAAACGCCGGACGATGGAAACAGTGAGTATCATCAAGCGCTCTCCGGCCGGTCAGGTTGTGTCGCGCTAAGGCAGAGAATCAATTCCCATTTCCCCGTTCCAGTGGAGGTTTACGATGGCTGATAAGAGAGCTGATCTGGCAGGGCCCGGCATCGGCACTTATGAAGAAGTGGACAAAATTCTCCCCCGCAATTATGAGGCGTTATTGGGCCCCAAGGAGAGAATGAAGGCACTATTCAAGGTAAAGAATTTCATTGAAGAGAACCTGTGCAAGGAGCTCAACCTTTTTATGGTTCAGGTTCCGCTCATCGTAACCAAAGACAGCGGCCTGAATGACTACCTTGACCGCGATGGTTCGCGCACGCCGATTGAATTTTCCTGCGGCCTCGGTCTTAAAAGAGGAATCGAGACTCAGGTGGTCCAGGCAGCCACAAAATGGAAACGGATGGCCTTGAAGCAGTTCGGCTGCGAGGTGGGCGAAGGGATCTGTACGGATATGAGGGCCGTCAGGAAGGACTACTTCCTGGACCATGACCATAGTGCCTATGTCGATCAATGGGATTGGGAACGGGTTATCACCAAGGATATGCGGAATCTGGATTTTCTGCGGGAAGTCGTCGAGAGAATTTGGTCGGTCATCTACGAGGCAGGTCAGATGGTCAAGAAAGACTTCCCGGGACTCAATACCGACAAGTATCCGGATATACCTAAAAAGTTGGAATTTTTCCATGCGGAGGAAATCCTCGAGCGCTATCCGGACCTCACCCGCAAGCAGCGCGAAACAAGAATCGTCCAGGAGGTGCATCCGGCGATTTTTATCATCGGCATCGGCTCTGTCCTGGAAGACGGTTATCCCCACGAGATGCGGGCGGCGGACTATGATGACTGGATCACGCCAACGATCAAAAGAAACGGAACGCAGTTCCATGGACTAAACGGAGACATTCTGGTCTGGAATCCGGTGACGAAGCGCCGTCATGAACTGACATCCATGGGTATCCGCGTAACCAAAGAGACCCTGGTTAAGCAGCTCAAAGAGGCCGGACAAGAACATTTTCTGGAGTTGCCCTACCATCAGGCAATCCAGAGGGATGAGATACCGTTGAGTATTGGAGGCGGCATCGGTCAATCACGCACATTCATGTATCTGCTAAGGACCGCTCACATTGGCGAAGTGAGCACCAGTGTCTGGCCCGATACCCTTAAGTCGATCTGCAAAAGAAATAATATTCATGTATTGGAATAAATGTTGAAAACGGCAAGTTCGTTTGCCCGGATTTGGGTGGCCGGGGGATTTTCTCCCCCGGCTACCACGCACCCCCGCAAGTATCGGCCTCACGCGCAAGCGCGCGTAGCCGTAGCGCCAAAATGAGCCGCGTAGCGGCGTGGGGGTGTTGGGGGCGCAGCTCCCAGCGCTTTTCAAAAGCGTTCTTTGGTACTTTCTGCTTTTGCCTTCGCGTCTTCCTATCTCCTTGACATAACCCGACAAGCGATTAGGATAGCCGACTTTGTGAATTTTCCGCAGATCGCGCCGGAAACGGCATCTTTACAAATTCCCATTGCGTTCTGCGGGTTTGGGGGGAAGTGTCACTGTCATTGAATCAGAAGGGTCAATCGGAATGAGAGTAGTTGAAGAAAAGCTCAAGGATCTCTGCAAGAGGGAAGCCAAAATTCAGGAGATGGGGGGAGAGAGCGCCGTAGCTCAGCAGCATGAACGCGGGAAGATGACAGCTCGGGAACGATTGAACTATTTTTTCGATCCCGGCAGCTTCCGTGAGATAGATGCTTTTGTGAAACATCGGGGAACTCTTTTTGGAATCGATAAAGTGGACATCCCCGCGGAAGGAGTCGTGACCGGTTTTGGGGATGTGAACGGCCGGCAGGTTTTTGCGTATGCGCAGGATTTTACTTCCCGCGCGGGTAGCCTTGGCGAAATGCACGCCAAAAAAATCTGTAAGGTCATGGACCTCTCCCTGCGCTCCGGCAAGCCGATCGTGGGCTTTTGCGATTCAGGGGGCGCCAGAATTCAGGAAGGTGTCGATTCACTCTCCGGCTACGGCCATATTTTTTACGGCAATGCGATCGCCTCGGGAGTCGTTCCGCAGATTTCCGCCATTATGGGGCCGTGCGCCGGCGGCGCCGTCTACTCTCCGGCGATGACCGATTTCGTTTTCATGGTAAAGGGAACGGGGCTCATGTTCATTACCGGCCCCGACGTCATCAAGTCGGTGCTGGGGGAGGTCGTCACCCAGGAAGAACTTGGCGGGGCCATGGCTCACAACTCCAAGAGCGGAGTGGCCCATTTCGCGGCTGAGAATGACGCCGATTGCCTAGATCAGATCAAGCGGCTGCTTTCCTTTTTCCCCGACAACAACATGGAAGACCCTCCCTGCATCGTTCCCACGGACGATCCAAAGCGTTTGTGCCCGGAGCTCGACACCATAATCCCGGATTCGGCGAAGGGGGCATACGATATGAAGGAGGTGATTCGCTCGATCGTGGACAACCACGACTTCCTCGAAGTGCACCAGTATTTTGCGCAGAATATACTCGTCGGGTTTGCGCGGCTCGACGGGAAGCCGGTCGGGATAATAGCCAATCAGCCCAGAGTGCTTGCGGGGTGTCTGGAAAGCGACGCTTCCGATAAGGCCGCACGTTTCATCCGGACGTGCGATTGCTTCAACATCCCGATCCTGACAATCGCGGATGTCCCGGGTTACATGCCCGGCAAGCGCCAGGAGTGGGGAGGCATTATCCGGCACGGCGCAAAGCTGCTCTGGTCCTACTCGGAAGCTACCGTCCCGAAAATCACCCTCACTACCAGGAAGTCATACGGCGGGTCCTATATGGCAATGTGTTCAAGCGACCTTCACTCCGATTTCAACTATGCCTGGCCCACGGCCGAAATCGCCGTGATGGGCGCTGAGGGCGCGGCAAACATCATTTTTCGCCGCGACATCAAGGAGAGCGCAGACCCCGAGGCAAAGCGGCAGGAAATGATCGACAATTACCGCAACCTGCTCAGCAATCCCTATATAGCGGCTTCCAGGGGCTATCTCGATGGCGTGATCATGCCTTCCAAGACCAGAGCGTGCCTGATAGAATCCTTCAGAATAGTCAGCGGCAAGCGACAAGCCCTGCCTCCCAAAAAGCACGGCAACATTCCGCAATAATCGGGAAAAAACCGGGAAGAACCCGCTCGCAGCGAGCGGCGGGTCTTCCCGCGTTTCGTTGCCGGCCGGTTGAGTTTGTCCCGCACAAAACGACCATTGCCGACACACCGGGTTTTAGCGGCCAATCCATGCCTTGGCCGGGAAAGAAGGACTGCTTCATATCGCACTGCCGCATTCGGATCCCATGGCAAGCTGCGGGGTCAGAGCAAACCTCAGCATTTTTTCCACCGCCTCATGGAGCTGACACATTTCAAAAGGCTTCACAAGCAGTCCGACCCCAAGCTCCGATAATGTCTCCCTGGTAATCTCCTCACTGAAACCCGTGCAGATGATTATCGGCATCCGAGGCCTTATGTGCAGAATCTTCGCGGTGAAATCCATGCCGTTGAGGCGCGGCATAAAGTAATCCGTGATAACGAGATCAAACTCATCAGGATTGGCGGCGAATGTCTGCAGGGCCTCGAAGGCATCCCTTTGGGCCGTCACCTCATATCCGAGGGTTTCAAGAAGTGTCTGAGCGACCTCAAGGATCATCTGTTCATCGTCAATAAGAAGTATTCTTCCCTTGCTCACTAGGTTTGCCTTTCAATATCCGAATATTTGACCATCCAGCTTCAGCTCCCCGGGCAATATTCCACCCCTCTCCCCTGCAGGGTCTTTTCCCAAAGGGTTACGCCTATATCGGAAACCTTCGCAATTTTCTATAATGCCGGAGAAGAATCCTTACATAAATTTGCATCGTCCCTATCGGACGGACAAACTCCCTGCCTGCTCAGGCGATACTTGCGGGGGCGCGGGGGGAATCATTCCCCCGCTCTTTGGTGGTCAAAATACGCTATATAGCGTGGTTATTCGCAATTTTTCGCGTCGTCTAGCACCTTTCTTATCAATTCGGCCAATTGCTTTCTATCCAGCGGTTTCATCGCAACTGCCCTTATCCCGAGATTATCGGTTGCTTCTTTGCTCAGCCTCTGGCTGTAGCCCGTGCAGATGATAACTGGAATATCATTCCGAATCTTCATACATGCTTTGGCCAGTTCGGTTCCGACCATGTATGGCATAGTGTAGTCGCTAATGATCAGATCAAAGGAATCGGGTTCCGATTGAAAGAGATCCAAAGCCTCCAGGGGATTCATCCTGGTAGTCACCCGATAGCCCAGCTGCGCGAGTATGTGCAAGCTCACCTCGGCTATAGCCGGTTCATCATCAACCAGGAGTATCCGCTCACTACCTCTGGGCACATCTTTGAAAGAGGGGCTGACAGTCCTCATCAGTTCATCTATAGCGGGAATGTAAACCTCGAAGGTGCTCCCTTTCCCAGGTTCACTGATCACATGTATGCCGCCGGAGTGGTTTTGAACGATCGCATGGACAATCGCCAGTCCCAAACCGGTGCCTTTGCCGGTTTCCTTGGTTGTAAAGTATGGATCGAAAATTCTTGCCATCGTCTCAGCGCTCATTCCAGTTCCGGTGTCGGTAACACTCAGCTTGAGATACTTTCCCGGTTTGCGGTCGGTAAGGGAGAGGTTGCCCAGGTCAATGGAATTCAAAAATCCTTCCTCCAGGCTGACTGCGAGGGTGCCTTTATCCTCCATGGCATGGGCCGCATTGGTGCAAAGGTTTATGATGACCTGATGAATCTGCGTGGCATCTGCAAAAGCCATCCCGCTGCCGATTCGTCTCTTGATTTGGATGCTGCTCGGAAGGGAGGCCCTGAGCAGCTTCAAAGACTCCTTGAGGATGAGGCTGATGTCAATCGGGCTCTTTGGTTGCTGTTCACCAAGACGGCTCAGGGAAAGGATCTGCATCACAAGTTCTTTTGCGCGGTGGGCTGCGGTAAGCACCTGATTGAGATAATAGCGTAGAGGAGTGGAATCGGGAGTGACAACAATGCCCAGCTCCGCATAGCCGATGATTGGGGCGAGAATGTTGTTGAAATCATGGGCTATGCCGCCGGCGAGGGTTCCTATGGCCTCGACCTTTTGCGCTCGTAAAAGATGCGATTCCAGCCGCTTCCTTTCTGCCTCGGCTCTTTCTCTTTCGGTTATATCCTTAACCAGTACGAGTATATATGAGGACTGACCAAGGGAGATGATGTCAGCGGAAACCAGTATGGACTTGAGCCCCTGCCGGGTTTTGCAGTTTGACTCAATATTTCTGAAAACTCTTCTCGACTTGATGGCCGACCGGAATGATTCCAGCACTTCCTGGGTCCCGAACATCCCGAGTTCGTAAGTAGTCTTGCCGATTACTTCATCGCGGGACAGGCCGATAAAATTCAGAAAAGCGTCGTTGACGTCGATGTGACGAAATTCATCCACACTGATCATAGCAATAGGATCGGGGTTCGACAGGAAGATTTTTCTGAATTTTTCTTCGCTCTCGCGCAGAGCTTCCTCTGCAAGTCTGCGCCCGGTAATGTCCGTTAACATGGCGAAGCTGCCGCAAAAGCCCCCCTCGCCATTCTTCAGCGCCTTGGCTGAAACCATGGTCCAAAGGGAGTAGCCATTGCTTCGTTTGAAACGTTGTTCATAGACCTCACTCATGCCGGCATGCCGCTCCTGCCGCCGCTGCTCAAACGACGCCATGTCTTCTACGAATAAGAAATCCTCAACTTCTTTCCCAAGCATCTCCGAAGGAGTGTAGCCCACCATGGCCGCCATGGCCTGGTTCACGTAGGTAGTGCGATGCTCGGCATCCATCACCCAGATGCCTTCGTTGGCGGTATCGATGATATGGCGGTACCGGTCCTCGCTCTCGCGCAGCATGCTTTCCACAAACTTGTGTTCAGTGAGGTTGTGGCCGATGGCCAGCGCACTGATAATTTCACCGCTCCGACCGTATTCCGGCAGGATTACAACCCTGAGGCAGAGCAACTGCCCCAGGGCATTCTCCCAAGTGAACTCGATCGACTGCTGAGTTCCTTCCGCCAGTACTTTTCGGACCCTCTCCAGGTATTCGGGAGCGATTCTGTTGGAGGTCTTGGGCGTATCGAAGAGAGGTAAGTGAAGTATTGCTTCAGACGACAAGCCACTGGCTTTTTCCCAGGCGGGGTTCACGTAAATCCGGCGCAACTCGGAATCGTAGCGGACAACCATATCCGGGAGATTATCGAGCAGGTTGTTATATGCCAGTTCGCGCATGACCAAGACATACTCCATGCCAACGTTATTGCCCTCGGAATCCCGGGAGGGTGCATGGATTGAGTCATGCCGGTGCGTAATGCCGCCGGAGCCGGCCTCCAGCCCTGCCCCTGCGACCGGGCCCGTTTCCGGTGCCCGGCTTTCGATTTCGGTTTGTTGTTTCACTTTTTTCGGGGAATTGTCGGCATCCGTATTCGTATTATCGGCTGGCCAAATCTCCCCGGGAAGACCGGTTGTGCCAGGTCCCCCGGCATAATGGAGCCGCTTGTCTTGAGGCGGCAAGGTACGTTGGACGCAGGTAGCTATAAAGCGGATTTCTTTGTCGATCCTGCGCAGCGATTCTTCGATCAGCGTGCGTTCCTCCAGGCCCTCTTCCAACTCAGCGACCCGCGCGCACAATTTGTGGATCTCCGCCAGAAGTTGTTCTTTCAACGTGGTCTTATCCTGCATGTCCGACTACCCGAGAGCCAAATGGCTGCAGCAAAGAAGTTCAAAAAAAGATGCCAGCTAGCAAAGCATGTCGCGAGTACGAAAAAAGAGCCGCAATTGCGGGCACGATGTTTATTGGAATCCATATTGCGTTTTCCACTATTAAAATACCATGCAATCGGAAATGTTGCCGCGGTGGTGTCTGCGTGCGTGAAGACGCTCAGGGTTTGCGCCCTCCGAACAGTGCCAATTCGAATACTTTGAAAAAACAGTCCACATCGACAAATCCTATTCTCCTCAACCACTCGCATTGCAGTTCCACGGGCGCCAGGATGTTTTCTATCCTGTCTGGCCGATAGTAAAATTTGGCGGCGACCTGCATCTTCGTGATTTCCGGATCGGTGGTCCGATGATACCGGTAGAGGCTGTCGACGTAAAGGTCGTCGTGCAGCGCCTCGATTCGGGGTGTGGCGGAGGAGACGTGTTCCATGTTCAGGAAAACCGAACCGCTCTTCAGCAGTCTGAATATCTCGGAGTATAGTTGCCGCTTTCGCACGTCCGGGAGATGGTGAATGGCGAATCCCGAGACAATCAGATCGAAGCGCGTGTCGGTTCCCAGATCGGCAAGCCATGCCGGATCGCTGAAATCGGCTTTGACTATCCGGGCACGAGTGCCGGGCCCGATATTCCTGCGGGCGGCTTCGATCATGGGATCGGAAAAATCGACGAAAACTGCCTCGGCATTCGGAAAGGACTGCTGCAGCGCCCTGCCCAGCACACCATCCCCGCAACCCAGATCAAGGAACCTTCCAACTTCCGGCGTCCAGGCGCGGACGATCCGCATCATCAGGTTCATATGCTCGTCGGCAAATGGAATCGCCGTTCTTATTCCTTCCAGGTATGTACTGCTGAGATTGCTTGTCTGCCATTGACTGCCCATTTGTAACGCTCCCTGTAGATTATCCGCGTGAACGCAAATCCCTCACGGACGGCGGACCGAAGCCCCGTGCCGGATTGACTCCACTCAAAAAA
>JAJFVB010000210.1 GCA_021372055.1 Desulfobacteraceae bacterium
TATCACATAATCGAGGGGGGACCGCAAGGCTATTTTCCTGCAATTACGATGAGTTAAACTGTATTGCCTGGGATCGTTATCCTTAACTCAACAACATTGACGTCAGTGGTGGGGTGTGAATTGACAATCTGAAAACGAGATAACCACATCAAATGGCTGGCCTTGTCCCCATGAATCTTAAGCCCAGCGCTATGTGTGGCTTTGCTTCCTTCAAATGCAAGATGTTGACACGATTCAAATTGAGTGGCTAAAGTGATGTGATTCTGAAATTATTCTTCTGGGGGAGAGACAATGAAAGCTGTTGCATTCAGGCCGCCGAATGAAGTTGCCGACTGGCAATTCGAGGAGAGGGCACAGGAAACACCTAGATCATAAAAATACGTTTCGATCAATGTGCTCGAACTGGATCTGTTTCGCAGTGAAATCGAGAGCGATTAAGGAAAGGAAGGCGAACAATGGCCTGCATAACAAAGAGGCGTGGCCGTTACGTTCTGGACTTTTACGATCATACCGGAATAAGGCGACGGGTAAGTATGCCGCAAGGCAGCACAAAAGAGGCAGCAAAAGAGAAGCTCCGGACTTACGAGGATCAAATATCACGCGGGGTCTTCATCCCGGAGAAAAAAATCCCGCATTTTTCTGAAGTCGCCCTAGATTGGCTGGAGTACAAGAAGCCGAAACTCCGAGAGACCACTTGGGAAGTCTACGAAGGCCATGTCAGGAACCATTTTGCGGGTTTCAACGATCTGAAAATCAACCTTATCACCACTGCCAAGGTGGAGAAGTATATCTCTGGTCATCAGGTGTCTGGAACGAATATAGGGACTATCCGAAAAATCCTTGTGACTCTCGGTCAGATATTCAGCTATGCGGTTCGACATCGGTACATGGACTTCAATCCATTGAAGGATGCGGAACGGCCGCGCGACCCTGGAGAAGGGAAAGAGGAAATCCGGATCTTGAATTCAGATCAGATATCAACCTTCCTGTCTAAAGTAGAACACCCGAAGTACGCCGTTCTTTTCTTGGTGGCGATCACTACCGGACTTCGCCAAGGCGAAATCTTGGGCCTGAAATGGTCGGATATTTGCTTTTCTAAAAATCAACTGCATGTCCAGCGGACCTTCAATAAAGGAAGGTTTTTTATAACAAAAACTAAGAATTCAAACAGAAAGGTTGACCTGGGGCCGCTGGTTGCAGGAGAGCTTCTGAAGTGGAAGATTGCGTGTCCGCCAAACGAGATCGATTTAATCTTCCCGAATGAGGAAGGAAAGCCCATCAACTATAACAACATGGTAAACAGGCACTTCAGACCAGCCTTGTTGGCCATGTTTGCCAGGAAGTTGAATAACGGGAGTGGCTCTGTAAGGGTCGGAGACGACGTTGTCGGGCTGCGTTGCAGGGATCACGGCTTCAAAGTCGGCGAGACCGTCGTTATTTCCGGAACGAAACACTACGATGGAGAGGCCGTCATTTTAGTCGATTCGACCGACGACCAGATCCACATCAAAGCACCTCATGTATCCGAGAAAATGGGGGCATCCGCTGTTGTCTATCGGAAAAAGGATGCCGGGATCTTTTCCCAAATCACCAATTTCAGGTTTCACGATCTTCGGCACACATACGCGAGCCTGCTCATTGCTCAAGGAGAAAACATCAAATACATTCAGAAGCAGCTCGGGCACTCAAGCCCGATGGTAACGCTGAACGTCTATACTCACCTGATGGAGGAATGTAATCAGGCAGCTGCCTGTAGGCTGGAGAATCGAATATTTGGCAACCGGTCACAAAATGGTCACAATAATGAAAAAGGAGCCAGCTCTGAAAAGCTAACTCCTTGATTTTCCGAATAGGCGGGAGAGGATTCGAACCTCCGACTTCCACCGTGTGAGGATGGCACTCTCACCGCTGAGTTACCCGCCCGTGCACCCTATATCGGCTGCTCTTTATAGCCGATACCCGCCTGGAACGCAATAGCCAAAAAGCCGCTCCAAAGGCGTTTCTGCCCGCATTGCGAGAGTTTCGCATCAGGGCTTTTTCTTGTTCATCGACATCATCTTGATCCGCAGGTAGTCGTCTTTGGCCTGCTTGTCCTTGGGGTCGAGCTTGAGGAGCATATCGAGCTTTTTGAGCGCTTCCGCGTATTCTCCGTTGCCTTCGTAGAGGTCGACGGCTTTCCGGATGTAAATCTTTTCCTTCGGCTGCAGCCTGATCAGGTGCTCAAGCTGGCGCGCCGCCCCTTTCTTGTCTCCGAGCTTTAGAGCGGCCTGCAACTGGTATTTGTGCAGGTTCACGGAATCGGGACTTTGCTCGGACGTCGCGCGGAAATAGGCGTCCATTCCCTTGTAGTCTTTCTTGTCTTCGTAATATTTGTAGATTGCATCATGGTAAGCCGAATTCTTCGGATCGATCTTCGAGAGTTCCTGCAGGACCTGAACTTCACCTTTCTCGTTTCTCAGCTTCCTGTGAATGTCGAGGAGGTACTTCCTCGATTCAACGTCCTTCGGATCGAGGGCGGCTACAGTCTGGAACGATGCGATCGCCTTGTCGTATTTTTTTGACTCGTAGTAGAGAATGGCAAGGTTATGCTGGATAGTCCTGTTTTTGGGCTGCATCTGGGCAAGCTTTTCGTAAGCCGACTGGAGACCGGCCTTGTCGCCGGACTTCTCCATTATTGCGATGAGGCGTGTAAGAGCTTCCTTATTTTGAGGATTTTTCTGGAGAATCGACTCATACGTGGTCTTTGCGTGAGCCAGGTTGCCTTTTTTTGCGTAGAGCTCGGCGAGCTGGAGCCAGCTTTCGATATCTCCCGAGTTCCTCTGCAGGTATCTCTCCAGGGCCGGAATGGCTTTATCCGTGTCGTCGCTGCGCTTGTATGCGACGAACAGATTGTACATGACGTCGGAGTCTTTTACGCCCGCCTTGATTGCCCGTTCGTAGGCAGCCGCGGCCCGCGACCAGTTTTTGGTCTCGCCGCTCAGTTCGGCGAGAGCCAGCAAAACCGATGACTGGAACGATCTCGGGATTTGGGCCTGATGCTTGTCCAGGAATTTTTCGGCCTCATCGCGGGACTTCCGCTTCTTGAGGTAGGTGATGAATTCCTTGAAAGTCTGCTGCTCCTCGGAAAGCTTCAGCAGATCAATATAGACCATGAGCGCATCGTCTACTTTGTTCATGATCTGATAGACGAGAAGCAAGCGCTCGGAGATGATTTTGGATTTTCCCGAAGCGTCTATCTCCTGATACAGACGGGCTGCATCGGCATAGCGTTTGGTGTCGAAATAGAGGCCGGCAAGATGTGTTTTGAGGAATATATTGGACGCATTGTCCCGGAGCGCTCTTTCAAGATAGGCGATCTTCTTGTCTACGTCCGTTGTTGTGTTGGCTTTCTGCTGCCAATCCTTGGCGTCCAGCTGAATCAGAAGCGATACCTTGCCGATCGGCCGGTTCCAGAGTGTCACGCGCAAATCGACTGATTTCGGCGCTTCGAAGGATTCCTTCGGGAAAAGATCCCTGATGGTGCCCAGTCTCTTTGTTATCCCGTTAACGTCCATTTCCGAAGATGTGATTCGCGTACCAAGCGAAAGCCATCCGTCCGTCTTGATCTGAATGAGCTGAAGGGAATCGCGCGGATTGACAATCACCTGCTGGTCGGGAAGCAACAGCACTTCCTGGCCGTTGTGCTGAAAGCGCAGGGCAATGAGCTTTGTTGGAAAGGGGAGCAGCGAAGCGATGTTTCCGTCGCGGGAAAAAACAAACGCTGCCCCTGCCGCAAGTACGGCGACAATGACCACTCCAGCGATCATGACCGAAACGTTGCGGCCTTTCTTTTCTCTATCCCTTCCGCTCCCGCCCCGGTAGTAGTTTCCGGAAGAACCGTATGGATAACCGCGCTGCGAGCTCACTTCTTCAAAGACTCCTCATCGAGACCGGCTTCCCTGTATATAAGCCGAACCTCATCTCCGCTGAGCGCACGGTATTCGCCCGGTCGCAAATTCCCAATGCGCACGGGCCCGTATGCGATGCGTTTGATCTTGAGTACGGGATGTCCCACTGCTTCGCCCATGCGTTTCAACTGACGGTTCCAGCCCTGGTGAAGGGTAATCCTGAGCCAGGCGGCGTTCGGCAACTCTTTAATAACCTCCACCGTTGCCGGCGCCGTGGCGCCTTCCTCCAGAACCACGCCGGAGCGAAGGCGATCGAGAGCATCGCTGCCCGGACGCCCTTTCACTTTTACCTCATAAAGCTTAGACATGCCATAGCGAGGATGCAGAAGGCGGTTGCCCAGTTCCCCGTCATTGGTGAGCAGCAAGAGGCCTTCGGCGTCAAAATCGAGCCTGCCGACCGGAAAGACGCGTGCTCCGAGATCCGGAAGCAGATCGAAAACAGTCCTGCGCCCCTGAGGGTCGTGGGCCGTGGTGATGCAGCTTCGGGGTTTATAGAAGGCGATGACGATCCTTCGCGCCCGGATGGAAAGCAGAGCCCCGTCCAGCCTGACTTCATCCTTCTCGGGATCCACACGGCAACCAAGCTCGGCCGTCCCGTCGTTCACCTTGACCCGACCCTGCCGGATCAGTTCTTCGGCGCTCCGCCGCGATCCGACTCCCGCCTGGGCGAGGAATTTCTGCAGCCGTACCTGTTCCAAATCAAACCCGTTTCGTCAAGGTTTGCCCCGGTGAGCGCGGGATGTTTCCGGGGCGAGCCGGACAACGCCCGCCGTCCTCTCCCGTATCCGCGCGAACTCCAATGGAGACCCCGCCCCGTTTGTCCGGGGATAGCAGCGGTCCCCTCATTTCCGATCCACAATGCCGATTGCCTGACGCACAAGCTCCATTGTGGCGATGCATTCGCGCCGTGCCCTCTCGTTGCCCTCCTCGATAATCCCGCGGACCTTTTTCATGTCGGCTTCGAGTTCAAGGCGTTTTTGACGGTAAGGCGCGAGCCTTGCGATCACGTTTTTCGTGAGGCGTTTCTTGCACTCGACGCATCCGATCTTTGCCGTTCTGCACCCCTCGGCGATTTCCGCGACCTCGGGCGGCGAAGAGTAGAGCTTATGATAGGCAAAGACCGGCGAAACCTCGGGATTGCCGGGGATGTCGCGTTTGATGCGCGCGGGGTCTGTCATCATCTTGGAGATCTTATCGGCGATGACGTCCTCGGCTTCGGTGATATAAATACAGTTCCCGTAGCTCTTGCTCATCTTTCGTCCGTCGAGCCCGGGGAGCACCGGGACTTCCGTGAGTAGCGCGTCGGGAATCGGGAACAGTTCCGTTTGGTACATGAAGTTGAACCGGCGCGCAATTTCGCGCGTGAGTTCCACGTGCGGAAGCTGGTCCTTGCCGACGGGAACGCCGTTGGCGCGATAGATGATGATATCCGCCGCCTGAAGGACCGGATAGCCGAGAAAGCCGTAGGTGGCCAGGTCCTTGCCGTCGATCTGCGTCTGCTGCTCTTTGTAGGTCGGATTGCGCTCGAGCCAGGGCAGGGGGGTTATCATCGACAGGAGCAGGAAAAGCTCCGCATGCTCCTTGACCTCGGATTGTATGAATATCGTGCAGTGTTCGGGATCGAGTCCCACGGCCAGCCAGTCGAGCACCATGTCCCAGGTGTTGGCGCGAATGGCCTGCGGCGTCGCGTAATCCGTGGTGAGCGCGTGCCAGTCGGCAACAAAGAAGAAGCATTCGTACTGGTGCTGCAGTTGCACAAAGTTCTCGAGTGCGCCGTGCAGATTTCCAAGATGAAGGCGCCCGGTCGAGCGCATGCCGCTTAAGATTCTTTTTCTCTCCGCCATTTCAGAAGTTCTCCTCAGGAATTTTTGAAACCGCCTTGCCGGGTAGGCATGGCAATTATGCAGTACTTTTAGGCCCTACATGAGAATATGCCAGAAAAAAGTGAGTACCGGCCTGACTATATAACTCCAAAGACCGGTTCCGATCAATATGAGCACGATCAGCATCCCGTAGTGTTCCATTCTCTCCAGTGCGACGGCGACATTGAGAGGCGCCAGTCCGACGACGATCCTGCCGCCGTCGAGAGGCGGAATCGGCAGGAGATTGATCACCATGAGCACAAGATTGAACGCGAAAGCATTGAAGGCCATTATGTGAAGCGGTTCGCTCAGATAGTCGTGCCAGATCCGCGAGACCTCCATCGTCCCTTGGTGGCCGGTCTGGAAAGTCATGTGGTAGACAAGGGAACTCAAGGCCGCGAGGACAAAGTTCGTCAGCGGGCCGGAGAGGGCAACCATTGCCATATCCTTTCGGCCGCCCCTCAGGTTGGCGAAGTTGACCGGAACCGGCTTGGCCCATCCGAAAAGGAACGGCGAGTCCGTCAGATACAGAAAGGCCGGCAGAAGAATCGATCCCACCAGATCGATATGCACCAGCGGGTTAAGGGTGATTCGCCCCATCACCCGCGCGGTCGGATCTCCCAGCTTTTCGGCAACCCAGCCGTGGGCGACCTCGTGAAGGATCACTGCAAACAGGAACGGCACCCATTTCAGGGTGATAATGATAACGTAGTCAAACATGCGCGCGAAAACTCCCGATCACATGGGCTGATGGTTAAGGTGTGGATATATCAGGATGTATGAATTTCCTCCAGAGCTAATTGACCTCTTCTCCCTATTCCGTAATACGGGAAGGTTCCGGGCGGATGCATTTGTCCTCGCCCTCTTCAAACTGGTCCCCGAAGAGTCGGGGGTGCCTGGTGAGCAAAAGCTGGAATTCCTCGTAGCGGCTCTTCACCTCGCCGTTCAGCCTCGCATCCAGGAGTTCGTCGAGTAGTTTCCGATACACGGGGCCCGGCGGGACTCCCATCTCCCTGAGATCTTTTCCGCGAAGTTCCGTGACGACAGTTCTGTAGCGGTGCAGGTGATGGCTTACCGCCCGCCGGGTTTCCTCCGTTTCGGCCCTGCCCATCAGGAAAAGTAGCTCTTCGGGCCGGAACGGTTGGAGCGCCCTGAAGATTTCGCTGGGAGTGTGGCCGGGGACCTGGAAAAAGGAACGGAGAAGCCTTCCCGCATTTTCAAAAGTCCAGAGCATCCTGTCACGCTGCACGGGAGTGAGTAAAACCCGCGAGCATGCGGCTTCGATATCCTGCCCCTTGAGGTTTGAGTAGAGCCCAAGCAGGTAGACCCACCACCGGTCGAGCGGTTCATCGAGAAAACTCAGGCGGTACCAGGAAATAGTCTCCCTGAGCCTGCTGAAAAACTCTTCCATCCTCCGGTCAAAGTGCATCCCGGAGGCAAACGCGGGCATAACACCGAAGTCTTCCATCCTGCGCAGAGCAGGACTGGGATCTTCCTCCTCG
>JAJFVB010000211.1 GCA_021372055.1 Desulfobacteraceae bacterium
AGGCTGCCGTTCGGGACCGCTATTTCTTGACCCGCTGCCGGATCGCGCCCGAGGAACTCGAGTTTCCCGGTTGCGATGAAACGGCGCAGGATGTTCTGAAGTTCTCGCACGTTGCCCGGATAGTCGTATTTGTAGAGGGACGCCAGAACGTAGCCGGGCATCATGGGAGGGCTCTCGCTATCCGTGAACTTGCGCAGATAATGGTCGACGAGAAGAGGTATGTCCTCCCGCCGCTCTCTTAGAGGCGGCAGGTCGATCGGCACGATATCTATCCGAAAGAAAAAATCTTCTCTCATCTTGCCGTTTTTGACCAGTTCCCGCAAATTCCTGTTGGTTGCCGAGACGATGCGGAAATCGGACTTTCTGGCCCGGCTGTCCCCGACGGGGTAGTAAGTCCCCCCGTCGATGGCTCTCAGCAGTTTGACCTGGAGATCCAAACGCAACTCACCCACCTCGTCCAGGAACAGAGTACCCCCGTCGGCGCGGTCCAGGTAACCGGGAGCGTCAACGGAAGCGCCCGTAAAAGCGCCTTTCTTGTGTCCGAAAAACTCGCTCTCGATCAGGTTCTCCGGAATCGCGCCACAGTTTACCGGAACGAATTCCCTCCCCGCCCGCGCGCTCAATTCGTGAATGCCCCGGGCAACGAGTTCCTTTCCGGTTCCGGACTCTCCGTATACGATAACGGCAGCTTCCGACCTGCCTGCCTGAAGCATGTTTTCATACACTTCCTGCATCGCTTTGCTCTTGCCGATGATTTTCCCGAAACGGTAGCGGTCCCTGGACAGAGCCCTGAGTTGCCGGTTTTCCCTCGACAGGTTTTGCGAGCGCTCCAAAAGCCGCTTTTCCCTGTTCCTGGCTTCCGTCACGTCCTCAATAAAGCCGTCCATATGGGTTATTTTGCCGCTTTTCCCGCGAATGACCCGTATGCTTAAAGAACACGTGATGATGCTTCCGTCCTTGCGGCACAGTTCCGCTTCGAACCGGTTTATGCCTTCGTTTGACCCGATCGCGCACAGGATTTCGGACCTGCGCCCGGCGTCCCGATAAAACTGGCCCTCGATGTCCTGAATCGATTTCCGGACATCCTCCGGATCGGTGTAGCCAAGCATCGCGGCAAAGGCCGGGTTCACCATGAGGAAGCGGCCTTCAAGCGAAGACTGGAATATCCCCAGAGTTGAATTGACGAAGATGCTCTGAAACCTCTCGGCCCGCTCTCTAAGCTCTTCCAATTCGGTTTCATCGATTTTGACGTTCTCGGTCATATCTGCAATCATCCCGTGAGAGTGCGAAGATCATTGTAGAACGGCCCGATGGAAATGGCGAATCGAAATGCACCCGGGGTAAGCCACCCCTGGCTCTAAGCCCGCGCCGAAAATGAGCGTTCAAGATGATACCAGGCTTTCAAACCGTGGGGAGCCTGCTCCCCACACCCCACACGCAGCTGCGCTGCTCATTTTGGCGCTTGCACCGGGCCACCATGATTCCGAAAAAAATCGGCAGGCGCGGCGCAACGCTTGAAGAATTACGATCCGAATTTCAGGGCCTTTGATCTTTCCGGGGAGGACCGGTCGGCACGTTTCCAGCCTTTTCAGCCGGATTTGAGGGTTTAACGGGTCTCACGCGTTCTCCCTCGGCAATGCCCGCTCCGAGATTCGTGGCCACCTTCTCACCTTCCTTAACGCCCGAGGTAAGACGAACCTGCTTTCCGTCGCTGAAGGCAATGGCCACGGAGCGGAAATTCACGGTATTCTCATCGGTTATAACCGCCACGAAGGGATCTCCCGAGCGGAACACGAGGGCTTCGGCCGGCACCTCCACTCTGGGAGGCGTCTGGACAGTCAGGGCGACTTTCACAAATCCCCCGGGCACCAGGGTGGACTTCTCGTTGTCGACGTCCAGTTCTATGAGGAGAGTGCGCGTTTTCTGATCCAGTTGGACGCTTGTGCGGCTCACTTTCGCCGGCACTCTGACATCGGCTCTGGTGACGTCCCAGATTTCCGCGCTGTCGTTGACCTTGATAAAGCCGGCGGTTTTCTGGTCGCTGTAGGTGTAGACCTTGAGCTTGTCGCACTGGGATACCATGACAATCGGCAGGGCCGAGGTCTGGGTTGTCTGCGCGTTCTGGACCAGTGCGCCGGGGTCGGCGAAACGGGCCGTTACGATCCCGTTTATGGGAGAACGGATGATCTGGTATTCTTTCTGCGTCAGGAGGGAAGCGGCGGTCGCCCTTGACACCTGCGAAGTGGCTTCCCGGTTCTGCGCGTCTTCGAGCGAGCCGGCCTTCTGGGAGAAAAGAGCCCAGCCCCGCTTCGCCTGGGCCTCTTTGTTCCTGGCGTCTTCGAGGGCTGCCTGGTACTGCCTGTCGAGTTCCGGCGCTTCTACGACCGCAAGGACCTGTCCCTCCCTGACCCTGTCGCCGTGGTCGACATTGATCTTTGCAAGATAACCGCTGACCTTGGCGTACAGTGTCGCCTGCACGTAAGGCCTCGCTTCTCCGACCAGTTCCAGGGTGCGGTAGGGGGAGGCGCTTTTTGCCTCGACATAGCGCACCGATGGGCCCGCCTGAACCGTTTCCTGCCGTTGCCGGGTCTCTTTGCGAAGACTCTCGCGCTTCGCCGAGCGAAGCAGAATGGACCCCAGGAAGGCAACCCCCACCGCAACCAGCGCGATCAGCACGAAGACGGGACTCCATCTCCTCTTTTTTTCGGACGGTTTCCGCTCCTCTCCGCTCATGCCTCTAGCTCCCGACCTCCTCTCCGCGTTCCTCAGCCTGGAACCTTTTTTCCAGCATATACTTCGTGGGCATTTTCTTGCGCAGGAGCACGTAGATCACGGGAACCACGAAAAGTGTCGCTAGCGTTGCGATAACAAGCCCCCCTATCACGGCCCTTCCGAGCGGAGCGTTCTGCTCGCCGGCCTCGCCAAGCCCGAGGGCCATCGGCAGCATGCCTATCACCATTGCGAGCGCCGTCATGAGAACCGGGCGCAAACGGGTGCTCGCCGCGAACTCCACGGCTTCGAACGGGGTGATATCGGCTTCGACCCTGCGGTCGTTGGCGAAGCTGACCAGCAGGATGGAGTTCGAGGTGCCTATCCCGACCGCCATGATGGATCCCATGAGAGATTCGACGTTTATCGTCGTCCCGGTCAGAAGGAGCATCCAGGTGATCCCGACCAGCGCCCCGGGGACCGCTATCATGATGATAAAAGGATCGATCCACGACTGGAAGAGCGTCACCATAAGGAAGTAGACCAGGATGATGGCCAGGATCAATCCCAGGCCGAGACTTCGAAAGGACTGCTCCATCACCTCGTTTTGCCCCCGGATGTGGATGCGCATTCCGGCCGGCAATTCTCCCAGTTCGCCGATCTTTTTCCTTATGTCGGACGTTACGCCGCCAAGGTCCCTTCCCTCTACCCCGAGGTCCAGGTTCACGACGCGCTGCACGGTATAGTGGTTGATGTTCTCGGGGCTTACGCGATGCCGGATCGCTGAAAAGTCCGAAAGGGTCGGGGCGGTGAATTTCGGGACGGCGGATGGAGGAACGGGAATGGAATCGGTGGGGGCGCTCGGGAGCAAAGATCCGACCGAAGAGGAGCTGACCGGCATATAGTCGATGCTGTCCACCGAACGGATCCGGTTTATCGGCGTCTGTACGACCACGGAATAGTTCACGTTGTTTTTCGGATTCAGAAAATAGCTGGGAGCCACCAGCGTGCTCGAGGAAAGCGAGGTGAGAAGGCTCGATGAAATGTCGCGCTGTGTCAGGCCAAGGCTTGCCGCCCGGTACCTGTCCACATCGACTTGAATCGTGGGGTAGTCGAGCACCTCATTGATATGCACATCGGCGGCGCCCGGAATGGTTCGAACGACCTCGGCCAGTCCGCGCGCGAAACCGTATGCCGCCTCCAGGTTCAGCGCTTCAACCTGAATGCTGAGAGGGGACGTGATTCCAAAGTTCAGGACCTGGGTGACAATGTCCGCCGCCTGGAAATAAAACGTCGAGCCGGGAAACCGTTCTGCAAGATCCTTCCTTATCCTCTCTTTGTACCAAGCGGTCGGCTGATGCCCGCTTTTGAGCGCGATCAGGATGTCCGTGTCCATGCCCCCGATATTTTCGGTCTGCACGAATGCCAGATTGTAGTAGATCGGCACGCCGATCATATCGTTTATGGTTTCGAGCTCGTTTGGCGCAATGATTTCCCGTATCGCGTTTTCGACCTCCGCGACCAGTTTTTCGGTCTCCTCGATGCGGGTGCCCGGCGGCGCTCGAAAGTGCAGCTTCATGAGCCCGGCATCGACCGAAGGGAAAAAATCGGTTCCGACCTGCGGCACCATCCAGAGGGTCATTGCCCCCAGCAGTCCTATCGTGACCAGGCTGAAGCGTGGATGTTCCATCACCGTTTTGAGAGCCGAGGTGTAGGATTGGCGAAAGCTCTCAAAATGCCGGTCGCGAAAACGGTTTGCCCTGCGCAGGGTTCGTGCCGGCCAATTGAGTTCGGATTCATCGGCAGTGCCGCCTTCAATGCCGTGCCGCTCTCCGGGCATAAGCATGCGCGCCATCGTTGGAACAAGAGTCCGCGAGAGCACGTAGGAGGCGAGCATGGCGATGACCACGGCAAGGGCGAGCGGCGTGAAGAGAAACCTCGCGGCCCCGTAGAGCAGGACTACCGGGAAAAAGACGATGCAAATCGACAGAGTCGCCACGATCGCCGGGACCGCAACCTGCCGCGCGCCGTCCAGGATGGCAACGGTCATCGGTTTTCCCATCCCGAGGTTGCGGTGGATGTTTTCCACCTCCACGGTTGCGTCGTCGACAAGCATGCCGATGGCGAGCGCAAGTCCTCCCAGAGTCATGATATTGATGCTGTAGCCGACGAGGTTCAAACCGATTATCGAAGTCAGAATCGCCAGGGGAATGGAGATGATCACAATAAACATGCTGCGCCAGCTTCCGAGGAAAAGGAGTATCATCAGGGAAACCAGCACGGCGCCCAGGATTGCCTCCTGAACGACCCCTTCCACGGCGGCTCGCACGAATACGGACTGATCGAAGTCGATCTTCAGGTCAAGCCCTTCCGGGGCGATCTCCTTGATCGACGGCAGGATGTCTCTGGCGGCTTCAACGACGGCCAGCGTTGAGGCATCGGAATGTTTCAGGAGAGCAAGGTAAGCCGCGCGCTTTCCGTTCACGTGGACGATGTTGTTCTGAACCGCGAAACTGTCCGAGACCTGCGCGACGTCCCCGATATAGACAGGCGCTCCGTTCAGGACCCTGATGGGAATCGTTTTGAACTCATCGATGCTGAGCGGGCTCGAGTTGGTCAGGACATTGTATTCGATATTCCCGATGCGCGCGGTCCCCGCCGGCAGGATGATGTTGGAAGCCTGAAGCGCGTTGACAACGTCCTGAGGCGAAAGCCCCCTGGCCGCAAGCGCCTCGGGATCGACGTCTATCATCACCTGCCGGTTCTTGCCTCCGAAAGGCGCGGGCGAGGACAGCCCCGGAATTGTAAACAACCGGACCCGAATGAAATTGAGGCCGAAGTCGAATATCTGTTCTTCCGGCAGGCTCTCGCTCGAAAGCGTGAGTTGTGCGACCGGGACATTCGAGGCGTTGAACTGGAGAAGCACCGGCGATTGCGTTCCGGGAGGCGCTATCCTCAGCAGCGTGTTCGAGACGGCGGAAATCTGGGCGATGGCCGCGGCAATCTCCGTTCCGGGATGGAAAAAAACCTTGATGACCCCGATCCCCGGAATGGATTGCGACTCGATGCGCTGGATGCCGTTGACCGTGGTCGAGTATGCACGCTCGCTGATGAGCACAATGCGCCGTTCCATGTCCTCCGGGGACAATCCCGGATAGTTCCAGACAACGATGACCACGGGAATGTCGATGGCGGGGAATATGTCCACTATCATTCTTGAAAGGGAGAGAAGGCCCATGCAGATGATAAGCAAAACCATCACCGCCACGGTGTAGGGTCGCCTCAGGGCAAGACGGACAATCCACATAGAGAGTCTCGAAAGATGAGAACCAAAAACCTCGATTCGCGCCGAAGCCGCTTCGAACCTCGAAAAGACCGAATGTAAACTTTCCAGAAGCTAAGAGCGGGGGGAGATAAAATCAATCGGAACGGCCAATCCGCCTCCGCCTTTCCCTTGGTAAAATCCCTTCGCTTCACTACAGTGCAAGTCTCCCGCGCGCTTCCTCCGGTTCCCCGCGACAACTCACTCCCCGAACCTCCGTCCGGGCAAGGACTTTCCGGCATCCGCCATGTCACGATTCCGGACCTGAAAGGGAAAAAAAATTTATTGACAAGGCGACAGGATTGGCAATAAGATTGTTAACAATCTTGATAAAAATCTTTGTTGGGAAATGAAGTGGAAGACTCAGTAAATTGTCGCTGCGGTCTCCTGTAAGAAGGAGTGGCGTCTTTTCCGTCGATATAGTGTTGTTTTTTGCTGACCCAGGCGCAAAGAGGTCCGATCTGTCGATTTGTCTGCATTTTCTCTTTTGAGAGACGGCGCATGCTCGACTGTTTTGCCGGATGTCGAGTATCAGCGTTTTAGACTCTAGCGCAACAGTACACCGGAATCGCCGATAGAAAACCCTATCGCGCGTTCGCGGACTTGCAGCAAACCCGAATCGCAAGAGGAATCTCAGGGAAAGAAATGAAGTAGTGGTCCGCTTCGCGACTTTCGGGCTTGGAGTCCCCGGCGAGCGGGCGCGGATCGTTTCTGCGGTCATCCAAAACACATCCACGGAGGAAACCATGAAGAACTGCCGCAACGCTTTTTTCATCGCAACAGCTCTGGTCATTTTCTTCACATTTGCCTGCGCAGTGGACATCCATGCCGCCGACTACAGGATCAGGGTAGCCAACCCGGTGGCTTCCGACCATTCCTGGGGCAGGGCGGCGGAGTATTTCAAACAGGAAGTCGAGAAGGCTTCGGGCGGGAAGATCGGCGTTGAAGTCCATCACGCCGGCGCTCTGGGCAAGGTCAGGGAGACCATGGAAATGGTCAGGATGGGAACCCTTGAGACGGCTCTGGGCGGCGTGGCCAACTTCCAGCGCAATGTGCCGGAACTCGGAATCACCGTTCTCCCCTATCTCTGGAAAGATCTGAAGAGGCAATTTGATGTTCTGGAAGGGGCGCCGGGCAAAGAGCTTGAGAAGCGGATGCTGGCAGCGGGTTTTTACAGCCTGGGATTCTGGGACAACGGTTTCCGCCACGTCTCCAACAGCCGCAAGCCCATCCAAGCCGTGGACGATCTGAAGGGACTCAAGATCAGGACACTCCCCACGCCCGTCCACACCGGCTTTTTCAAGAACTGCGGCGCAGCGCCCACCCCGATGGATTTCACGGAACTCTTCGAAGCACTCAGAAGCGGCGTTGTCGATGCTCAGGAAAACCCGCCTGCCATGACCTACACGTCGAAATTCTATGAAGTGCAGAAGTTCTATTCGCTCACCGGCCATGTAAACGAAGTCGGCTCGTTTATCATGAACAAAGCCTTCTACGAGAAGCTTCCCCAGGATCTCAAGAAGGTGGTCGACGAGGCCGCCAAGAAGACCAGAGCATGGCAGTGGGCCGAGAACGACAAAGACAACCAGAAATATCTGGCTGAAATGGAAAAGGCCGGGATGAAGGTTAACACCGTGCCCGAACCCGAATTGGCAAAGTTCCGCAAGATCGCACGCGATCTCTATCCCGAGGCGGTCAAGGATTTCGGAAAAGACGGCAAAGCACTCACCGAGATGTTCGTCAAAGCGAACGACTGATATGCTCCAATGGGCAGGTTCCTCGCGGGGGACCTGCCCGTTTTCTTGAGGTGAAACATGTTCTTCGAGATTCTGAACAAAATTGTCAGAGCTGCAATGATCTTCGTTTTGTCCGTCATTACCGTCATGGTCTCTTTGGAGGTCATCCTCCGCTATTTCTTCGGAGCGACCCTGTACGTGACGGAAGAATTCACCCGGTATTCCATGGTCTGGATGGTATTCCTCGGATCCAGCCTTGCCGTAAGGGAAAACGCTCACAACAGGGTCGAACTTTTCGTCAATTTTTTCAAGCCCAAGACCCGTGCGTACTTTAACCTCGTGGCACACTGCGCCTTCGCGTTCTTCCTGGTTTTTCTGGTCTACGAGGGGAGCATCGCTCTCTCGTATCAATTCGAGCAGATTATCCCCACTCTCAACATCTCAATGTTCTGGTTCTATCTCGCACTCCCGACCGGGGGCGTGCTTATGTTTCTGAATCTTTTGCCAAAAATCTGGGAAGATGCCCTGATTGTCATAGGCAGGAAAGAAGCGGTGGAAGAAGTCTTCGAAATCCCGGTCATTGACGGAGGTCTGTCATGATATCTCTATTTGGAGCATTCTTCTCATCGATTCTCTGCGGAGTCCCCGTCGCCTTTTGCCTCGGACTCGCAGCCCTGAGCTTTCTCCTGATCACGGGCAAGGAATCCCTGCTCATTATCCCAACGCTGATGTTTTCCGGGATAGACTCATTTCCTCTCATGGCCATTCCCTTTTTCATCATGGCGGGCGATCTTGCCGAGCGCAGCGGCATTCTGCCGGACCTCGTCGGCCTGGCCAAGGCCCTTGTCGGCCATTGGAGAGCGGGTCTGGCGCACGTGAGCATCGTAACGGAAATGTTCCTCTCCGGCGTTACCGGTACGGCGGTCGGCGATGCGGCCGCAATTGGATCGATCTTCATCCCCAGCATGAAGCGCGAAGGCTATGATGCGCGGTTCGCATCCGTCCTGGCGGCCACCGCATCCGTCATGGGGCCCCTGATTCCGCCAAGCGTGGGAATGCTCATCTATTCCTTCGTCCAGGGCGGCACGGTCTCGGTAGCGGCGCTCTTCCTCGCCGGAACCGTTCCCGGCGTACTGGTCGGCATCGGATTGATGATCATCTGCAACATTCTTGCAAAAAAGCGCGGATATCCTGTCAGCGCCGAAAAATTCAGCATCCAGAAAGTCTTCAAGTGTTTCAAGGGAGCTCTGCTCGGCATTACCGCCATGGTTATCATCCTCGGCGGGATTCTCAGCGGAGTTTTCACGCCCACCGAAGCGGGCGCGGCGGCAACGGCTTACGTGCTCATAGTCGGAGCCCTTGTCACAAGGAAACTCAAGTTCAAGAGCATTATCGACTCGATTCACATGACGGCGGTCGTGAGCTCCAGCATTCTGATCCTCATGGCGGCGGCCAAGGTCTGCGCGTGGATCCTGACGAGTTCCCAGGTTCCCCAGAAGATCGGGGCCCTGCTGATGTCCTTCTCCTCGAATCCCTACTTCTTCATTACTTTGGTCGTTCTTTTCCTCGCGTTTCTGGGATTCTTCATCGAAGGCATCGCGATCATGATCATGTTTGTCCCCGTCCTGGCGCCGGCTGCCGCTTCCTACGGCCTCGAAGCGCACCATTTCGGGCTCATCTTCGTCATGGCGGTTCAGATTGCGCTCATTACCCCCCCCGTTTGCCTCAGTCTATTCGTGACGACAAGAATTGCGGGAATCAAGGTGGACAGCTGCTTCAAGGAAGTTGTCCCGTTCTGGTGCTTCCTGACTGCCCTCACGCTTGCCGTGGCCTACTGGCCGGGAATGACCATGTGGCTTCCAAGGATGTTCGGTCTGGTAAAATGAGTTCGGCGGCGGGCTAAACACCTCCTGCCTCCGGGAATGAAGTGTACAGACAAAATCACCGCCCCTCGAAAAGAGGCGGTGATTTTGTCTTTGGGAAGCGGACCGGGCGGGAAGCATTACCGAAAACGGCCAGGTCCGTTAACCGTATTTGCTTCCATCTCCCGGAGCCTCAAGGCTCCCCGCAGGAATTTTTGCATGCGGACGGGCACGTCAAACGGTCGTAAGCTTTTTTCTGAGCCTTGTTTCAGCGACCACCTTCCGGGGCTCACCGTCTGCGTTCTGCTGCCCGGAGGTCTGAGAAGAGGCTTCCTGACTGATTTTGGTCTGTTTTTTTGTCTCGAGAAACTTGATCAGGTTCTCGGGCAAACCTCTCTTCTTGGCCGCCTTACTCCTCGCTTTGGTCAATGATTTTGCAGCAAGCGGGGTGCGCATCGAAAAGCCGTATTTCTTCTTGTACTCTTTTGGACTAAGTCCGTGAGTAATGAGATGCTTCTGCGTAAGCTGCCTCATCTCCGCGCCACATTCAAGACAGACAATTTTGTCATTATGAATGGAGTTCTCACGTGTAAGCTGGCTTGGAGCGGCATCATCAGAAACAGCATCCTGGGAGGCTTGCTCTTGTTGAAGATCAAGCCCTCCGGCTTCGTACTTCTGGAGTTCCTGAAGCGTACTGAAGACCTGCCGCAAAGATGAAGCAATCTCCGTTGAAGACATGGATGATAGCGAGACCTGAGCTTGGACAATTTCTGAAGCGATCTCTACTAGTGCCTTGGACATGGCATCCTCCTGTAGATGTGTTCGGGTTCGTTTCCCTAAAGGTTGTATATGCTATACGTTACGCACTTCCAAAAGTAAATCCCCCAGTGTTCGGGTAGGAAAAAAATCCGGCCGCATATGTTCACCAATCGCCCTGTCCCACTCCCCTTTTCCGCCCGGATCCGGACCTGCAATTGCCGCGGGATAAGCTTCCGGTCAATATCGCGGTCCTGCAAGACGACACGGCGCACACCCGGCGGCCGGGAAAAAGGTCCTTGATTTATTGCAGACATTCGCATATTAAGATGTCTGTATATTTTACCACTCCCTTCATCCGGGACAACGGAAGGAATATCCATGCGCGATAACGAAATGTTCTCCCTGCCCGATGCCGACCGCCTCCAGCACGCAGCCGATATCCTGAAAACCGTCGCCCATCCGGCAAGGCTCAGGATTATCGATCTGCTGGAAAGAGGAGAGCGCGCCGTATCGGAGATCTGCAGGCACCTCGACGCTCCGCAGCCCTACGTCTCCCAGCACTTGAACCTGATGAAGGCAAAGGCGATTCTTTCCTCCCGGAGGGAAGGAACGCTTGTCTACTACGCCATTGCAAACCCCAATGTCGTTAAGATCATTCACTGTGTGCGCCAGCACTCCGGAGACCAAGCACCGCAGTGGGAGGACTGCACGCCGGGGCACTGACATACCAATGAGCGTTCAAGATGATGCCAGGCTTTCAGACCGTGGGGAGCCTGCTCCCTACACCCCACACGCAGCTGCGCTGCTCATTTTGGCGCTTGCGGCGGGCCTTTGGCCAAGCCGCAAGCGCTTCCCGGCACAATGACGGCTCCCCCCATAAGCCGCTTGTCTGCCGGCCCGAAACTATCAAGACGGAGGATCGAACATGTCAGCTCAAACAGCAGCACCCAGAAAAAAGGCCGCGGCCGTTGCCCCCCAACCTCAGCCCGAGCCGGAATCCTGCACCTTCATCTGCAGTCGCGAGACTCTGGATGGAGCGTATCCGGCCCTGATCCTTGCCATAAACGCAAGGAGGCTCGGGATGGAGGCAACCGTCTTCTACACTTTCATGGGCATCAACACGATAAGGAAGGGCGGTGCAGCCAACTGCAAATTTTTCCCCAACGGGCCCATGGGCGCGATTCCGGGCATGGCGAGCGTTGCGACGAAGATGATGAAGCAAAAGATTGACGGCGCAGGAATACCGCCGATTGAAGATTTGATGGACATGGCGCAGGCCGAAGGGGTCAAATTTATTGCATGCAGGATGACCGTCGACATGATGGGGCTCGGCCAGGACGACTTCATCCCAGGCGTGGAGATTCAGACCGCCGAGCAGTACCTGAAGCATGCGCGCAACTGCAAGATAAACATGTTTACCTAGAGTTCCCCGGGCGAGCGCGGCAAGACTCCCGCGGAAAACAAAAACAGAGGCGGCCCCGCAATGCGCGGGACCGCCTCTGCCGCTATTGGCCGCAATCTGATACGACTATTCAGTGTTTTTCCTTAGAACCATTTTTCGAACGAGCGCGCTGCCGATCTTCGCGTATGGGACAACTGTCCAAAGCCGCCTTTTTTTCTTCCATTTCCGCTTTCGTCCTGAAAATCCAGCAACTCGAATCGGTATAGCAGTAAATCGCCAGTTCGCATTCTTTACACCGTTCCATGGTCATTTTCCTTCGGTCTTCTCCGCATCGGGTTCGCAAATTCCTGAAGGTCCGGTTCCGGAGAGGCGCCGAACGTATTCATCCCATTCCGTCGGGAGCAGGTACTTTTTCCTGTCATTACAGCTCTTGCATGCGGGCACTGTATTGCCCCGGGTGGATTTCCCCCCGCGCACGAGGGGAACGATATGATCCATAGTCAACTCGGCCGGTTCCACCCGGGCCTGGCAATAGTAACAGCAGCCCTTGGCTGTCTGACGCTTCCACCACTGAGACCTGCGCAGCTCTCTGGCCTTCTCTTTTTCCTTCCGGACCTGTTCTGGCGATGCCGAGACCAGGAATATCGCCGGTACTCCGATCCTGTCCATTACCGCGCGATCCTCTTACTCCCTCGAAGCCTTTATCGCAATGTAGAACGTGTTGGCTCCGCGCCTGACGAGAAGGAGCAGCGACTCGCCCTTTTTCATCTTCCCGATTGCCTGTTTGTAGTCCCGTACGTTCTGGATCTTCTGCTTGTTCACTTCCTTGATGATATCGCCGGCCCTCAGCCTCGCCTCAGCGGCGGGGGTCCCGGACTGGATCTCGGTGATGATGACGCCGGTTTCCTTGTCGTCGAGCCCGAACCTCTGGCCCACTTCCGGCGTGATGTTCTGCACGGTTATTCCCCAGGCGCTTTCGGTCTTCGGACCCGCGGAGCGCTTCTCGGCCGTTTCGTCGGGCATCGTCCCTATTGTAACCTTAACCTGAAGCGATTTCCCATCCCGCATCACATCGAGAGTGGCGGTGCTTTCGGGTCCGAGCGCCGCAACGGAGCGCGAGAGGACGTGAGCATTATCCACGGCTTTCCCATTGAGACTGCGTATGATGTCCCCGCGCTTCAGCCCGGCCTTCTCCGCGGGACTGTCGGTGACCACGTCGCCGACGATCACGCCCTTGGTCTCGGTCGTGCCGAACGTCTCGGCGAGTTCGGGAGTGATATCCTGGATCATTACTCCAAGCCAGCCGCGGACAACCTTACCCGATTTCAGTTGAGCCAGGATTTCCTTGGCCATGTTGATCGGGGTGGCAAAGCCGATCCCCTGCGCTTGCGCGACGATAGCAGTATTGATCCCGACCACTTCCCCCTTCATGTTAAAAAGCGGCCCGCCGCTGTTGCCGGGGTTGATTGCGGCATCGGTCTGGAGGAAATCGTCATAAGGACCGGCACCGATGATGCGGCCCTTCGCGCTGATTATGCCGGCCGTAACCGTATTGCCGAGTCCGAAGGGATTGCCGACGGCCATGACCCAGTCGCCCACCCTGATCGCTTCGGAATCGCCCAGCTTGGCGGCCTTGGAGATCTTGCCGTCGGCGGTTATCTTGATCAGGGCAATATCGGTTTTCGGGTCGCGCCCGACGACCTTTGCGTCGTATTCCTTACCGGCCGCGGTCTTGATCTTGATCTCGTCGGCTTTCTCGACCACATGGTTGTTGGTCAGAATCAGTCCGTCTTCATCGATGATGAACCCCGAACCGAGGGCATGAGTCTTCGTCTGCCCCTGCTGGTCACCGAAGAACCGTTTGAAAAACTCGTCTCCGAAAAACTCCCGGAACGGAGAATTCTGGCCCATGAAGGGCTGCATGGGACTTTCCTTGATAAGCTGGGTCGTCGAAATGTTCACGACAACGTCTTTTACCTCTTCCGCGAGATCGGCAAAAGTGGCCGGGCCTTGAGCACCCATTATGGCGGGGTGCGCGGCCTGCGCGCCAAGCAGCGAAAACGCAAAAAGCACAATGACAGGCAAGCAGTATTTGGAACGAATTCGCATGGAATCTCCTTTTTTTGAGGTCCTCCGGCACAAAAGCGCGATATAATACCGCTATAGGCGGACCTGCTGTCAATCAAAAACCGGATTGCGGCAATCCGTGCCGAAGACAATAGCTCGAACACACGTCAAAACATCCTGGTCCTTCGTTACCCGTTTAGGTTAAGATCTTATATTATATGCATCAACCCCTGAAAAGAAATGTGCATGGAAGCGTGAAGAATGAATATCATTGAAGCTTGCGACAAGGCCGCGACCGTTATTTCCCAGGTGGAATCCCTCGACAGGCTGTACCGAAGGGGCCTGAAATGCCTGGGGGACGGAAGGCTGCGCAGCGGCGTCATGGACCTTGCATCCGAAGCCATCAAAGACGAAAAGCTCAGCGGGGAGATCATGGTCAGCGATGAAAATATGGTCGGTTTCCTCTGCGGAGTCTGGGTACAGTATCTGCTGGTCGAGATTGCAGGGCTGGAAAAAGACAAGCTGCACCGCATAGCGCAACGAGCCTTTGTGGAGAGGGCAAAAGACGGGCCGGTCAACTGAGATCAACCGCCGTTTCCGGAAGCCGGGTCGAGAGCTCCGCGGGATCGTGAGCCGCCGCCGGCCTTCTCCTTCCCATAACACCTTTCCCGGGTCGAATATCTTCCTGAAGATTTGTTCAGATACCGGCCCGGAAATGCCGAGGTCCTCCCTCCCGCCCGAATTCCTCGATGACCGTCCTCTCGGTGGGGAGCCCGCCGAAGAGCTTCCTCGCTTCATCGAAGCTGTGCAGAACAACTCGCAGAATGACAATTTCACAGTCGTTTTTCCCAGTCGTGCCGGAGATATGCAGGATCTTGATCTTTTCCGGAAGGCTTGTCAGGGCCGGCAGCAACTTACGCAGGCTTTGCTCGTAGATGTGTACGTCAAAGACGAGCGGATGCTTCCAGACGGCCCTGGTATTCCAGTGCACCTGGAGCATCTGCTTGGGCTGGAGGGAATGCCTCTGGTGCAGGTCCTGGCAGTCGCCGTTGTGGAATGTCACCCCTCTTTCGCTGAGCGTTGCAACCACGTTTTCCTGACCGGGGAGCGGGTTGCAGCAGCGCGCGAACTTAAAGATGGCCTTATCGAGCGTCGGCACCGATATCGTATTGCGTTCCACGTGTTCCGGGCCCGGCTTTTTCTCCTCGTCCGGTCCGTGCCCTTCCAGATAATAGAGCACGACGCCGGGAGACTTCAAATCCTGGCCTATCTGAATGTAGAGCTCCTGGGGATCTTTCAGATTGAGGATCTCCAGGATCAGGCGAAAATTCTCGCCCTCCAGAACGGATGAGGGCAGCTTGTTTCGGATGATTTCCTGAAGCAGGATGTCCCTGCCCGTCTCCTGGGCGAATCGAAGACGCCGCTGCTGCAACTGCCGGTTGATGGCTGCCCGGGCTTTGGGCGTTTTGCAGAGGTCTTCGAGATCAGGGTCCACGTCGAGCGGTTCGGAGGAAGAGATGATTTCGACCGAATCGCCGTCCTTGAGCTGCCGCGTGATGGGAGACCACAGTCCTCCCACCAGGGCCCCTTCGCAGTAGTCG
>JAJFVB010000236.1 GCA_021372055.1 Desulfobacteraceae bacterium
TCAGGAAGAAAAGGAGAGAGCGGAAATGGATACCCTGATGCTATCCAGACTCCAGTTTGCAGCGGCGACATTTTTCCATTTTCTGTTTGTTCCGCTGACGCTCGGGCTTTCCATACTCATTGCGGTGATGGAAACGATCTATGCCAGAACGGGCAATGAAGAATACAGGAATATGGCCCGGTTCTGGGGGAAGATTTTTCTCATCAACTTTGCCATCGGAGTGGTGACAGGCATCACACTGGAATTCCAGTTCGGGACGAACTGGTCGCGTTATTCCCAGTACGTGGGCGATATCTTCGGCTCGCTGCTCGCAATCGAAGCCACCGTGGCATTTTTTCTCGAATCGACCTTCATCGCCGTATGGGCCTTCGGCTGGAAGCGGCTCTCGCCCAAGGCCCACGCCTTCGTCATGTGGCTCGTGGCCGGGGCCTCCAACGTATCGGCCCTGTGGATTCTCATCGCCAACTCCTGGATGCAGCACCCCGTCGGTTTCGCCATTCGAAACGGCCGCGCGGAACTCACGGATTTTTTCGCTATCGTCACCCAATCCTACGCAATCCATGAAATCATACACACCGTGTCGGCCGCCTATATCGTATCGGCTTTCTTCGTCATGGGAATCAGCTGCTGGCATCTGCTCAAAAAGCAGCACCTGTCCTTTTTCAAAAAATCCTTCAAGCTCGGGCTCAATATGGCCCTGGCGGCGACGCTGATCGTGGTGATCCAGGGACATGCAAACGGGGCGAAAGTAGCCAGGGACCAGCCGACCAAGCTGGCCGCGATGGAGTCTTTCTGGGATACGAAAAAGAGTGCGCCGCAGTATATGTTCGTAATCCCCGACCCGGCAAACGAGCGCAATCTCGTCGAATTGGGGGAGATCCCTGGCGGCCTCAGCATGCTTGCCTACCACGATCCCAACGCCGAAGTGAAGGGGTTGAAGGACTTTGCCCCTTCGGAGCGCCCGCCGGTGACGATTACCTTCGTCGCCTTCCGTCTCATGATGATGCTCGGGTTTTTCTTCCTGTTCCTGGTAATAGCAGGTTGGCTGAGGCGCGATACGATAGAGCAAAGGCCCTTGCTGCTCAAGGCTTTCCTCTATTCGCTGCCCCTTCCCTACATTGCCTGTGAGGCCGGCTGGACTCTCGCGGAAGTCGGCCGTCAGCCCTGGGTCGTATACGGAATGATGAAGACCGCCGACGCCGTGTCGCCCATCGCCGCGTCGCAGGTGGGAATCTCGCTGCTCGCCTTCATCGTGGTGTACACATTTTTGGGACTCGTGGCCTTCTACCTCATGGCAAGCCACGCCCGCAAGGGCCCGGAGCCCGAAGCCGCATGGCCGGAGGCTGCAACGGAGGAGGTGAAGTATGCTTGAGACAATCTGGTTTGCTCTATGGGGAATTCTGTGGGCGGTCTACTTCGTTCTGGACGGGTTTGACCTGGGAATCGGGACACTCGGCCCCTTCGTCGCCGGGACGGAAGACGAGAAGCGTGCCGTCTATGACAGCATGGCCCCCTACTGGAACGGTAACGAAGTCTGGCTCATCACCGCGGGCGGCGTCACGTTCGCAGCTTTTCCGAAGACCTACGCGGTCATGTTCAGCAGCCTCTACTCCGCGCTGCTCCTGATACTCTTTGCGCTCATCGTAAGAGGCGTTTCCATGGAGTTCCGGTCGAAGTTCACCTCCGGCTTCTGGAAACGGTTCTGGGATACGTCGCTCTGGATCGGCAACTTCCTTCCCGCGCTTCTTTTCGGCGTGGCTTTCGCCAACTTCTTCCGGGGTATTCTCATTGACGGCGAAGGCGTTTACCAGGGGACTCTCTTTTCTCTCCTGAATGTCTACGGGTTGATGGGCGGCGTCCTGTTCGTTCTCATTTTCCTCGTCCATGGCGCGTTGTGGCTTACCATCCATTCGAAGGGCCCTCTCAGGCAACGGGCAGCGAGGGCGGCCGGCACGCTGTGGTACCCCTTGCTGGCCATGGCGGTCGTATTCCTGGTCGCAACCTACTTCAGCACGAAGCTCTACGAGAATTACCTGAAATCCCCGTTCCTGCTCGTGATCCCGGCCGCCGCCGTCGGCTCGCTCCTGATGATTCGCGTCTTCGTCGCTCAATCCCACTGGTGGAAGGCATGGACGGCTTCCGCCGTCTTCGTCGCGACCGTGACGCTTTTCGGCGTGACCGGGCTCTACCCGAACCTGCTCGTCTCAAGCATCGATCCCATGTTCAGCCTGACCGCGTTCAATTCCTCGTCGAGCCCGCTCACCCTGAAAATTATGCTGGGGGTCGCCCTAGTCTTCGTGCCGATCGTGATCGCCTATCAGGTGTGGGTTTACAGGTTCTTTGCCAGGAAGGAAAACTCGGTCGCTCCCGAAGTCGGCCCCGGACAGGAAGCCGCCGCGGCGAGGATCGGGTAAGGTCAAATAGGCAAAAGCAGGAAAAGAGCGGGGGTAATGATTTCCCCCGCGCCCCCGCGGGATTTCTGCCGCCAAAATGAGCAGCGCAGCTACATGCGGGGTGCGGGGAGCAACCTCCCCGCGCTTTTTTCAATGCTTCTGATTTGTCGTCCGCGTCGGGGGCAGTGTCATCGTGAAGCCGCCGCGCAGGTGGAAATCCGGCTTTTCGCCCAGGTGGTTTAGCGCCCAGAAGGAAGCCGTGCCGTCATGGAATGCCACAACGGCGCTGATTCCGGCCCTGAAACCGGTCAGCGGAGTTCCTCCCGGAAGAGGGAACTCGGCCGAAAGCGACAGGGACTCGGCCTCTTTCCGGACGGATACGGGAAGCACCGTGATATAGCCGTCCTCCCGCATGCCCTCCCGATAATCGTCAAAATGGAAGACGTTCCAGTCCCCGGAAGGCGAGATGTTGTATTCCCAATATTCCCCGGTTTGCTCGGGACCGAGAAAAAGCTCGAAGCAGGTGCTCTCCCAGAGCCGCTGCTTCCGCCGGGGCGAAGCCGAGGGACCGGGCAGGACGACCTCGCCGATATTCCCTTCCAGATGAAATTCCACCGCTAAAACAGGACCTTCCCGCTCGATCCACCCCGAAACGGCGATGTCCGGCGCGGTTTCGCCGGAAGGAAACGGAAGGAGGGCAAACGGCGCGGCGCTCACGACAGATCCCGGACGAGGGCGCGAAGCTCGCGCTCCCGGGCTTCGATGCTCTCCGCAAGGCGGAACTGCACGATCGCTCTGACCAGGTTGTGCTCCGGATATTTGACTTTGAAGTAGACGTTGCCCTCGAGGTAATCGGTGAAAAAACGAAGCCCGAGTTCGAAGGTGATCAACCGGACGGCATCGTAGATGAGTTCGCGATCGCTTGCGGTGAGGAAATCCCGCGCCCGGTCGAAGTACCCCCGCAGCACCGACCCGGCGAGACCGAGATCGAACCGGACCTCCTCGATATTTTCGATGTCTTCTCCCGTGGGATTGCAGCAGGACCGGAGGCAGTCGCCGATGTCGTAGTGGACAAGGCCCGGTTTTACCGTGTCGAGGTCGATTATGCTGACCGCCCGGCCGGTATCCGGGTCGATCAGGACGTTGTTCGCCTTCGGGTCGCCGTGGATCGTGCGCAAACGCAGCACGCCGCGAGCAAGGCAATCTTCGAGCACGCTCGCATCGTCTCTTCTTGCCCGGATGAACCGGGCGCAGTACTCGGCGCCGGAATCCCTCAGAAAGTGGCGGCCGGCCGCGATCTCTTCGTAGCGCCGGAGGTAGAGCGGCGTTACGTGGAAACCCTCAAGGGTGTCTCCGAGCGTCTCGGCCGGAAGATCGCTCAGGAGGCTGTGAAAAAAACCAAGGGCGAATCCCACTTCCTCCGCCCGCACGGGATCATCCACCGTGTCGTAAGATCTCGCATTATCGATAAAGCTGATCGCACGCCAAAACGATCCGGCGGGATCGATCCAGTGATCCTCTCCCTCGCGGGAGGGGATGATGCGGGTCATTTCCCACCGGCGGCCAGCCAGTGGAGCGGTCCGGAGGCGGTCCGCGACGTGTTCGGTCAGAATCCGCATGTTCCGCATCACGAGATGCGGACGGCGAAAGACCCTCGTGTTGATTCGCTGCAGGATGAACCGTGCGGACGCGGAGGTGACAAGAAAGGTATCGTTTACATTCCCGTCGCCGTACGAGCGGATTTCGTCCACGTGCGCCGAACCGGGACTGAAGCGCCCGGCGGCTTCCGGGACGTATTCGGGCAATGGGGGCGGGATTGCCTCTTTTGCATCGGGAACCGCACCTGTGGAAGAGATTCCGGGGACCACGATCATTTTTCTACTCAAGGCCCGCCCGTGCCATGAGGCTTCCGAGGACCTTTTCGGCGGCGAAGTATTCTTCCGCTATCTCCCGCGCGGCGCGGCAGCTTCCCTCATAATCGCTTTCTATCACGTCCACGGCAGCGAGAATCTCCTCCAGGCTCAGAAAGCCGAAGAGCCCCTTGCCCGTCGGGAGAAACTTGCTGAACCCGGTTTCCTGGGTGATGACGGGACGTCCGGCGGCGAGGAACGCCGAACTCCGGTCGCTAAACCACCCGGTTTTCGGTCGTACGACCTGATCCTTGGTGACGGTGAATTCGCCGCGGGACTTCTGGATGTATTCCCGGTACTTGTCGATGTCGCGGGAGATCGGGAGCGAGTGCACGAGGCCCCAGCCGTTCGTCGTAAGATAGTCGCGCGTTTCGTCATCGACTTCGACGGCAAGCTCGAAGCCGCTTTTCCGGCGTTGCGGAAGGTCTATGAACCTGCGGAATTCGCGGTCCTTGGTCCAGTAATACGTTTCACCCCGGAAGATCAGGTCCTTGCCCTTGTTTTTCCAGGTGGTGATCGTGGTAAACCGGGAATCCGCGGCGGGCGGAAAGGGGTTCTCCCACAGGTCCATCACGACGGGCTGCCTTGTCGGGTGCCAGCAGACAAGATCCACTGGAAGATCGCAGTCGGGCTGCCCCAGGTTTTCGCCGAACGAAAAATGGATATCGTGGGCGGCCAGCGCATTGATGGTCGGGATGTCTCCTTCGAGCACCTTCACCTGGACCCGGAATGGATCCGATTCGACATAGATCCTGCGCGGAATGGCCATGTGCTCGTCGCGCAACTCCTGCGATGCGGTGACGTTCAGGAAAGCGTCGGCTTCCCGGTAGAGCTGCGCAAGGGCTTCCTCGGTCATGCCGTAGCACTTGCCCCCCTCGTAGCTGCCCCGGAACGCCCAGTGGCCGGCAAATCCGTAGCGCTCGAGAACGGGGGCGATCATCCCGACATTGGTCGACGCATCGGGGGTGAATTCAAACCGGTCCGGGTTGTAGACCCACCGTCCGGAGTCTTCGACGTAGTAGACGTCCCATCCGAGACGACGCAGCCCGATAAGATAATGCAGAAACTGGAAGCTCACTCCAGCAAGGGGATACCAGAAGAGGATCCCGAAAACGATCACTTTTCCTTTTTTCTTTTGCTCGTTTGCCATCTATGCTCCCTCTGAAGGCGAAATCCGAGGCCGCCTCGCGCCCCGGTCCGGATCAGCCCATGCCGGCATCGTCGATCAATTTCCGGAGGACTCTGGTCGAGTCGAAATATTCCCGCGCCGCTTCGAGCGCGGCGGCCGCATGACGGCCGTAATCGGCTTCGATCCGCTCGAGGCCCTCCGCGGCTTCCTCTGCGGTGTTATAGGCTACGATTCCCATGCCGGACGGAATCACCGAGGCAAACCCGGTGTCCTGCACCACCACGGGGCGGCCTGCGGCAAGATAGCAGGCGGAACGGCAGCTGAACCATCCGGTGCGCAGGGCGACATATACGTGTTTTGCGGGGGAGATTTCCCCGCGTGAGCCGGCGATGAAATCGCGGTACATGGCGGGCGTAAGCGTCGCCTCCGGGCCGTCCACGACCTCCCATCCCGCATCCGAGAGCCTCCCGAGCGGAGCGTCGACGCCCCCCACGGCCACCTTGAGCGGCAACCGCACCGTTTTCGGCAGCCCCATGAGTTTTTCGAACTCCGCGCCCTTGCTGCCGTACTCCACGTCCTTGTAGATGAGCTTGCCCTTGAAGGCGTTCCAGGTCATGACCGTCGTCCACGGGCCGGTCGGCCGGATACCGGCAAGGCCGTCCCAGGACTCGACCGGAATCGGCATTCTGGTGGTTTTCCAGTCGAAGCCGACCTTCGGAACGAGACAGTCCGGAGCGTGGATGTTTTCCGCAAAAGTGAAATGGCGGCTGTGCTCCGCGACGCTCCGGCACCACCGGTCGACGTTTTCCGACCAGGAGAACTTTTCGCTCAGCATGATCTGATTGTAGCCCGGGTCGGTGTCGAGAAAGACCGTGACGCAACCGGACCGGAGGTTTTCCGGGATCATGCAGGCGCCGCTCACGTTGAGAAACAGGTCGGCGCTCGCCGCGACCTCGTCAAACCTCTGGCGGCTCATTCCGTAGCTCGTCTCGTGCAGGTGAAGGTAGTGCCACCGGTCCCTGAGACCCGGAGCGAACTTTTCACAGAAGTTCCTGATGTATTCCACCGAGTACGCCGGGTCCTGCGTGTATGTTTTTTCCAGCGGGTGATAGGGCCAGCTCCAGCTGTCCTCGTGGTAATAGACGTCGTGTCCCATCTTGAGGAACCCCATGGGATACTGGAGGTAGTCCCATACGACCCCTCCGACCGGATACAGCCCCGCAAGGCCGGTAACAATGATTCGTAGTTTCGATTTATTCACGCACTCCGCTCCCATACTCGAAAGGGGAAATCCGATACAAGCCGCTTTCGGCTTATTTTGCTTTCACATTCCCCCGCGGCTTGTCAAGAAGATTTCTCTTTTGAATATGATTCAACTTACTAAATATATTGCCGATCCTCTCCAATTAGAAGACAATGGCCGAGGATTCCGATCTTTTTACTACCATCTCAAGAGGAAAAATCCTATGCAAATCACCTGTCTCGGTGCCGCGCGCTGTGTTACGGGCTCCTGCTTCCTTCTCGACAACGGGCGCAAATACCTGGTCGACTGCGGTCTCTTCCAGGGGGGCCGCCAAATGGAGGCCCTGAACCACGGCCCCTGGGGGTTCAAGCCCTCGGAGATTTCCGCCCTGTTCATCACGCATGCGCATATCGATCACATCGGCCGCATCCCGAAGCTGGTCAAAGACGGGTTTCGGGGCAAAATCTATTCTACCCTGCCCACCGTCGAGTTGGCAAAGATCCTCCTGCTCGACTCGGCGCACATCCAGGAAATGGAAGCCGAATGGCACGCCAGGAAAAACAAGCGCCGGGGAGAGCCCGCCGGAGAGCCGCTCTACAGGGTCCCCGACGCCGAAGCCTGCCTTCCCATGTTCGAGTCGGTGGAGAAGGACTCGCTTTTCCGCGTATCCGATGATCTCAGCATCCGTTTCCGCAACGCCGGGCACATCCTCGGGTCGTCTTTCATCGAGATATTCGAAGGCGCTGACGGTTCTCAGCGCAAAACCGTTTTTTCCGGCGACCTCGGGTACAAGGGCCACATGATTCTGGAAGACCCGGACCTGCTGACGGAAGCGGACACGCTACTCATTGAATCCACCTACGGCAATCGCAACCACAGGTCGCTTCAGGAGAGCGAAAACGAGCTTCTGAAGGCAATCCATTACAGCTACAGCCACGGTGAAAAAGTGATCATTCCGGCCTTCGCGGTCGAAAGGACCCAGGAACTCCTCTTCCTGCTGGGCAAGTTTTTCCGGGAAAAACAGATTCCGCCCATGCCGGTTTACGTGGACAGCCCGCTCGCGATCGCCGCGACCCGGATTTTCCGCGAAAGGAAAGAACTGTACGACGCCGAAACACGCGCCGTCCTCGATCAGGGTGATGACCCGTTCGACTTCGAGGGGCTGACGCTTTCGAAAACCGCCCTTGAATCCATGGCGATAAACGAACGCGGAGGTCCCGCCATAGTCATCGCGGGCAACGGGATGTGCACGGCCGGCAGGGTCCGCCACCATCTCAAGCACAATCTCTGGCGCCAGGGCTGTTCGGTCGTGATCGTGGGATACCAGGCGACGGGCAGCCTCGGCAGGAGCCTGGTGGAAGGGGTTCGGATGGTCAGGATACTGGGCGAACGGGTCGTGGTCCGGGCCAAAGTATTCACCATCGGAGGGCTTTCGGCCCATGCCGACCAGAACTCCCTGCTGGAATGGCTCGGTAATGTGAAAAGCCCTCAGACCCGGGTTTTCGTGATACACGGCGAGGCGCTGGTAAGCGAAGAGTTCGCGGGGATTGTCCGGCAGAAGTTCGGATGGGCGACGGGCGTGCCCGCGATCGGGGACCGCATCACCGAAACCGCGCTGGAAAAGGCGGCGCGGGTCCCGGAAGCAGCCGAGGCCAGATGGAGGCTGTACCTGCAGCAACTCCTGGGCAAGGCCGAACGGATAAGAAACGTGCTCGAATCCTCCGGCCCCTCGCTGCCTCCCCATGTCGCGCAGAGGATTGAGGAGGAGCTTCAGTCGGCCGAAAGGCACCTCGACGAGACGCTTGCAAGCGTCTCGTCGCCCCCGCAATGAGCCATGGGGTGCAGGCTCTCATGTGCGATTCACAGACATGGTTTCAGTTTTAAGAATCGTTCCTCATCGCACGAAACTGGCCGCGAAGGGCTGCCG
>JAJFVB010000237.1 GCA_021372055.1 Desulfobacteraceae bacterium
GAAGAGGATTTTCCTTTATTGAAGTCCTTGCCCCCTGCCCCACCGGTTACGGCCGGAGGAACAAGCAAAAGCCGATGGAATCGCTGAAACTTTTCCAGGACAAGGCCATCGTCAAAAACGGGGCGCACCCGGCCGAAGTCATCCTGGACTTCAGCCAGGGGATCACCCTCGGCAAATTCATCGAATACGACCGGCCGACGTTTACCGAAAACTACGAAAAGATCTGCCGCCCCCAGGTTTCGGGAGACTCGGCATGAACGCCCGGTTCCGCAAGGCCGGCTGCACTGAGTGGACAACATGAAGAATCGGAATGGGACGGAAAGAAAAAAACGGGAGATTCTCATAACCGGGTTTGGCGGCCAGGGAATCGTCCTTGCGGGCCAGGTTCTCGGAACGGCCGCAAGCCTCAAGGACCGCCTCCACAGCACGCTCACGCAGTCCTACGGCCCGGAAGCGCGCGGCGGCGCGTGCAGCGCCCAGGTGATCATAGCGGACGGACCGATCCACTATCCTTATGTCGACAATCCCGATATCCTCGTTTGCATGTCGCAGACCGGATACGACAAATACTACCCTTTTCTCAAGGAAAACGGCGTCCTCATCTTCGATCAGGACCTGGTGCGCGCACCCGAAAAGGTCTCGGGCGATCTTTTCCCGATTCCCGCAACCCGTATCGCCGAAGAACTCGGGCGAAAAATGATGGCAAACATCGTGATGCTCGGCTTCGTCACGGCGGTAACGGGCGCGGCCTCCCTTGACGCCATGCTCGCCTCCGTTGCGGACTCGGTCCCCAAGGGCACCGAAGAATCCAACACCGCGGCTTTCACCAAGGGTTTCGATTTCGGCCAAGCACTGCTCAAGGGCCGCGAGAGAAAGGCCGCCGGACGAAAGGGGGCCGCCTCGTGAAAGAGATCAAGGAGCGGCTTCAGAAAGTCATCGTCATCGGCGCAACTCCCAGCGGCATAGCAGCTACCAACAAGCTCGGTGAAATGGGAATCGCCGTCACGCTCATCGATCCGGACCCCGATCTGAACGAAAAGCTCTCCGCCGACAAATGGCGCATGCCGACCGGCGCAACGCTCAATTACGCCCTTCGCCCCGGCCTGCTCCGCATCATGAGAAACCCGAGGATCCAGTGCCTCCTTCCCGCAACCGTGAACTCGATAAAGCACACCCCCCAGGGGTTTTCCGTCCGGTACCGGAAGCACGCCTCTTACGTTGACCCGGACAAGTGCACGCTTTGCGGCCGATGCGCCCAAATCTGTCCCGCCATCGGGCCCGACGGGAAAAAGGCGGTCCGCTTCGGCGGAAGGCATTCGCTTCCGGGGCGTGTCGTAATCGATAAGCGCAGGATGCCCCTTTGCCAGGAGAGCTGCCCTCTTGGAGTCAACGTGCAGGGCTACGTCGCTCTTGCCCGCGCGGGGAAGTACGCCGAGGCGCTCGAACTGATCCGGAGAGACAACGTGCTGCCCGGCATCTGCGGCAGGATCTGCACGCATCCGTGTGAAGCCGCGTGCCGCAGAAACGAACTCGAAGGTCCCGTGGCCATTCGGGACATCAAGAGATTTCTCGCGGACAACGTCACGCCGGATCCCGGCGAATTCAAGCCCGCGCGACCGAGGCCCGAAAGGATCGCCGTCGCAGGTTCCGGCCCCGCCGGGCTTGCGGCCGCGTCCGAGCTCGCCCGTCTTGGCTACCGCGTCACCCTTTTTGAAAAGGAACGCGAACCGGGTGGTCTGCTGCGATACGGCATCGGCCCCCACCGGCTTCCGAGGGACGTAATCGACCGCGAAATCGGTTACTTGCGGCGGCTGGGCGTTGAATTCCGGCTCGGCGGCAAATTCGATATCGCAAAGAATGACCCCTCCGACAGGGGCTTCGAAGCAGTCATTCTTGCCTCCGGCCTGTGGAACGACCGGAAGCTCCGGGTTCCGGGCGAGGACCTCCACGGAGTCCATGGCTGTATTTCCTATCTTTCCTCCATGTATCGGGGCGAAGCCGACCCGATCACGGGCAGGGTCGCCGTGATCGGGGACGGGAATTCGGCCATTGAAGCGGCCAGGACCATTGTGCGCATGGGCGCGGAGGTGACTCTTGTATCCTGGTTTCCCGAGGACATGATCCCCGCGGATGCGGCCGATGTTCGGGACGCCGTCGCTGAAGGCGTTAAAATCAGGACATGCCTTAAGACGGTCGGGTTCATCGGTGAAAACAGCAGGCTCGCGCGCATCCGCTTCGCCCCGACAATACCCGGCCCGCCCGACGCCAGTGGGATTGCGTGGCCCGTCGAAGCTTGCGGCGGAGCCATCGAGGAACTCGAATTCGACCACGCGATCGTCGCCGTCGGCCAGACGGCGAATTCTGCCGAATCCCGGATAGCCGTCACCGAAGGCGTCGCAACGATTGAAGGAAAGTCCGGGCTTCCGCGCGGGACGATTTTTGCCGCGGGGGATTTCGCAAGCGGCCCATCAACCGTTGTGGCCGCCATGGCCTCAGGCCGGAAAGCGGCTCAGGCGGCCCATCACCGCATATCGGGGGAAAACCCGCGAATTTTTTCCTGCAGGCCGGCCGATCAGGAATTCTCCCCCGTTCAGCGCCCGGCCGTACCGATTCCGCGCGTGGAAGCGATCGCTTTGGACCCGCGGGAACGCTGCGGCAATCAATGCGAAGTCTTCGGGACGCTCGATTCCGACACAGTCCAGGCCGAATCTCTTCGCTGCCTTCAGTGCGGCGCGTGTTCCGAGTGCTTCCAGTGCATCGACGCATGCTCCGCGCCCAAGGCGATATCGCACGAAGACCGGGATTCCGAGAATGTCGTTCACGGGGGCGTCGTCATTATCGCCGACCCCGCCGCTTCGCTCGGCATAAAGGGCGAAGACGTCATCCGGGCATACAGCTCCAAGGCCATCAACCCGGACGTATTCGCGATGACCATGCGCGGTTTCGCCGCCGCGGCCGAGGCCATGCTCCTGCTGGGCGAGAGCACCCTGCGCATGAAGGGTCACGGCCTGTCCTTTTCTCCTCCAGCCCCGCAGCTTACGGAAAACATCCGCATCGGGGTCTTTGCCTGCCGGTGCAACGACTCGCTCGGCTGGCACCCGGAGATGGACAGATTCGTATCCGAGCTTCCCGCGATCCCGCAGGTGGAGTACGCCGAAATCGTCCAGTCGGCCTGCACGCCGGAAGGTTCCGCTTCGATCCTCCGCACCATACGCGAGAAGGGAATCACCCGGATCGTGCTCGCATCCTGCGTCTGCTGCCCTCTCGACCTGATCTGCAGCGCATGCACGGACCAGCGCGCAAGGCTCAAGGACTTCATTTTCCACGGCACGGGAATTACGCGGGCCATGGCCGAAATGTGCAATCTCAGGGGGGAGGCGCTGACGCTCCTCCACAGGGACCCCGAACTCGCCGTAAGCCGTTTCAAGGGCCTTCTCAAGCGATCGATCGGGCGCGCCGCTTCACTCAAGTCCATTCCCGCTCCCGCGCGGCAGTACAACTTCACCACCGCCGTCATCGGCGATTCCGAAGCAGTTCTCAGGAGCGCTCAGACGCTCGGAGAAATGGGCATGGAGGTCTTCCTGTTCGGAAGTCCCGGCAGACGGCTGGAAGCAACGCCGGATCTTCCCAACGTGCATGCTTTCATCGGATCGAGCGCGGGCTCTCTCAAGGGAACCGTCGGGAATTTCAGCGTCATTGTGAACATGGAGGACGGCACGCATCAGGTTTTCAGGGCCGGAGCGGTGATCCTGGGCGAACGCGCCTGCAGGAGCATTGCCTATATGCCGCACCCCAACCTGCCGCCCCACGAGTTTTTGTATTCGATGCAGGCCAAAGGCGTGAAGGGGATTCCCTTCTTTGTGCCCGGTGCGACATCGATTCCCGGCCTTCTGCTCGCAAACCCTCCGGGCATCAATCTATCCGAGAGGATCAAGGGCACGGCCGCCGGCATTCTGGCCGCTTCCGTCATGCCGCGTGGACCGCGCCAGAACAAGGGCTACACCATTTCGATCCGTGCCGGCCTGTGCCGGGGATGCGGCCGCTGCATAACCGTCTGCCCCTACAGGGCGATAAGTCTTCATGCAAACGATCCCGGATCGGGATACGCCGTGGTGGACGAGGCGCTCTGCAAGGGTTGCGGCAACTGCGTTTCGATTTGCCCGACCAACGCCGCCGACAGTCCCTTTCGGGACAGGTTGTTTCTCGAGGGAATGATCGAGGAGATTCTGGCCTGATGCGACGATCGGTCGGGCCTCCGCACCTCTGCCGGGGCTGAAGCACTTTCCCGGGGACGTGAGATCCATTATCAGAACAGAAGAAAGCCGATGGAAAACGAGCTCAAAATAATTCTTTTCATGTGCAACTGGAGCCCTCACGCCGCCTTTCAGACGCTCCAGGACACGCTGGCGCCGATACCGCGTGAAGTCAGGATGGTGAGAATCCCCTGCAGTGGACGCATCACCAAATCGCTTCTCTTCAAGGCCTTCGAGACCGGGGCCGACGGCGTCGCGCTTGTCGGCTGCGAGCCGGGCACCTGCCGCTACGGAAGCGGCACCGCGGTTGCCGAGCGAAACGTCGGGGCTACGCGCGAAATCTTCAAACTGCTCGGATTGGGTGAGGAACGCCTGACCTTTGCCGCCTTCCACCCGGACCAGTCGGGACCGCTTCTCGACTTCCTGACCGGATTCCGAGACAGGATCGCCTCGCTCGGCAAAAGCCCGGTCCAGCAGAGGACGCGAAAAAAAGAACCGCCTCTTTCCCCGAAATCCGCCGCATCGATCATGTCCGCGCACAACATCTATACCTGCCAGGACTGCGGCAAATGCTCCTCCGCCTGCCCGGTCGCACTCAGCGGGAAATCGTTTTCCCCCCGCGCCATAGCCGGGGCCATCGCCGCAGGCGAACTCGACTCCGCGCCGATTCGGGAAGATATCTGGTCGTGTCTCACCTGCGGGCTCTGCTACGACCGGTGCCCCTCCGCCGTGAGCTTCCCCGAATTCATCCGGGATATGCGGACTGTCCAGAGAGCTTCCGGCAATCCCAGGTTCGAAGCCCATGAAGGCTTTTTCCAGGCGCTCATGCGCACGATGGCCTCTCCGGACCTCCCGGTCGACCACTGGCACTGGCTGCCCCCGAGCATCCACACGGATCAGAGCAGCAAGACGCTATTTTTCGGGGGATGCGCGCCCTACTTCGACATTTTTTTCCGCAGCCACCTGGACGTGCGCACCGCAGACATCCTTTCGGACGGGCTGAGGCTCCTGAACTTTTTCGACATTTACCCGGCCATCCTCAAAAACGAGCGCTGCTGCGGCCACGACCTGCTCTGGTCGGGAGACCGCGAAGACTTCTTGAAACTCGCCCGGCTAAATGTCGAACTCATCTCGGACATGGGCATCGAAGAGCTCATCACGGCATGCCCCGAATGCTACCGCGCATTTTCGCACGACTATCCCGCAAACGGGATTGAAACGGGATTCAAGGTCACGCATCTCTTTGAAGTTGCGGAAAAGGTTATCGGCAAAGGCGCCATCGGTTTCAGAAAGCTCAACCGCAGGATCACGTTCCAGGACCCCTGCAGGCTCAGCAGAACGGAAGGCGGCAGCGAGCTTCCGAGGAAGCTGCTGAACCGCCTCAAGGTGCGCAATTTCACCGAGATGCGGGACCGCGGGCCCTCTTCGCTTTGCTGCGGCAACTGCGCCTGGATCGGATGCGACAGCAGCTCGAAGGCAATGCAGGTAAATCGCCTGCGGCAGGCAAAGGAAACCGGGAGCGATCTGCTTCTCACTGCCTGCCCGAAGTGCCAGATCCACCTGCGGTGCGCAATGGAAGATCCTTTTCTGGGAGACGAAATCCGGATGGAGATGCTTGATCTTACCTCCGTTCTGGCAAGAACCATTCAATGGGAATAGTATTCCACCAGGATTCGAGAATCACGAAATGAAGAAAAAGACCCTGCAGGGCGATAATCCGCGAATCGGCGTCTACGTCTGTCATTGCGGCCTCAATATCGGGCGCGTGGTCGATTGCGCGATGGTGGCGCAGGAAAGCGCCGGTCTCGAAAATGTCGTCGTTTCCCGCGACGTTCAGTACGCCTGCTCGGAACCCGGCCAGCAAAGCATCAAGGAAGACATCGTGGAACAGGGGCTGGACCGTATCGTCATAGCCTCGTGCTCGCCCAGGCTCCATGAGCCGACTTTCCGCCACATGCTCGAAAGCGTCGGGCTCAACCCTTACCTGCTCGAAATGGCAAACCTTCGCGAACACTGCAGCTGGGTTCACATGAATGAGCCGGAAGCAGCCACCGTGAAGGCGGCCGAACTCACAGGCATGGCCGTTGCGAGGGCATCGAAGCTCGAACCGCTCACGAGCCGCAAAATTCCCGTCTCCAAACGCACCATGGTCATCGGAGGGGGCATCGCAGGCATCCAGACCGCTCTCGACCTTGCGGACAACGGCTACGAGGTCGTGCTCGTCGAGAAAAAACCCTCCATCGGCGGACAGATGGCAAGGCTCGACAAGACATTTCCGACGATGGACTGCTCTATCTGAATACTCGGTCCGAAAATGACCGATGCCGGTCGGCATCCAAACATCAAGCTCATGACCCTGAGCGAAGTGATCGACGTAAAAGGCTATGTGGGCAACTTCGAAGCAAAGATCCTGAAGCGGGCGCGCTACGTGTCCGAAAAGGACTGCACCGCCTGCGGCGAGTGCGCCAAGGTCTGTCCCGTGGTCCGGCCAGACGAGTTCGATTCGGGCCTCTCGTCCCGCAAAGCCGTCTATTCCCCTTTCCCGCAGGCGGTGCCTTCGGCCTACGTCATCAACATCAACGAGTGCCTCGGCCACAATCCCGTCGTGTGCGCGAAGTGCTCCGAGGTCTGCGAGAAGAAGTGCATCAATTTCCACATGTCCGATGAAGAGATCGTCGAGAAGGTGGGCTCCATTGTCGTGGCTACAGGCCTTGAGCCCTACGATCCGACCGAACTCGACGAGTATGGATACACCCGGTACGAAAACGTGCTCAGCAGCACCGAATTCGAACGTCTCATCAGCGCGGGCGGCCCGACCCGCGGCGACCTGGTTCGCCCGACCGACAGAAAGGTCCCGAAGTCGGTCGGTTTTGTCCAGTGCGTCGGCTCGCGTTCCGCGAGAAAGGGCGGCGCATACTGCTCGAACATCTGCTGCATGAACACGATCAAGAGCACCCTCGTGCTCAAGGAACATCACCCTGATATGGAGATCAAGGTCTTCTACATCGACATCCGCGCATTCGGAAAGGGATTCGAAGACCTCTACAGGAAGAGCCGCAGCCTCGGAGTCCAGTACATCAGGGGACTGCCCGGCACGGTATCGGAAAACGGCGAACGCTCGCTTCGGATTGCGGTGGAAAACTCCGCGTCCGGGAAAATCGCCTTCCACAACCTCGACATGCTCGTTTTGGCCGTGGGCGTAAAGCCATCGAGCACCACCAAAAAGCTCCAGGAGATGCTCGGACTCCAGCTCACCTCCGACGGATTCTTCCTCGAAGCGCACCCGAAACTCCAGCCCGTGGACGCCGCCACCCGCGGGATCTTCTATGCCGGATGCGCCGAAGGCCCCAAGGACATCAAGGACTCCGTCACGCAGGGCTCGGCGGCGGCAGCCCGAGTCATCCGGCTGCTGCATCGGGGGGAGATTGTCTCGGAACCGATCACGGCCGAAGCCGCGCCGGAAAAATGCAAAATATGCGGGATCTGCGCCGAGGTTTGCCCGTACGGCGCGATTTCCGTAGACGTCAAAAGAAAAGTTGTCGCATCGGTAAATCCGGCCGCATGCTCGGGATGCGGCACCTGTGCGGCCGAGTGCCCTTTTGATGCGATCACGATGAACCATTTTACCGACGACCAGATTCTGGCTCAGGTCGGAACGGCCCTCGCCGTCGAGCCACAATCCAAGATACTCGCCTTTGCCTGCAACTGGTGCTCTTACGCCGGGGCCGATTACGCGGGCGTATCGCGGCTCCAGTACCCCGTCAACGTCCGCCTTGTCAGGACGATGTGCTCGGGCAGGGTTGACGAGTCATTCATCTGGGACGGTTTCGCCCGAGGGGCTCCGATCATCCTCGTGAGCGGCTGCCATATCGGCGACTGCCACTACATCGACGCCAACCGCTGGACGGTCAAGCGCGTGGAGAAGATCAGAAAGAAAATGGCCAGGCTCGGCATCCGCCCCGAGAGGCTTCAGCTCGAATGGATCAGCGCGGCCGAAGGCATCCGCTTTGCGCACGTGATGGAGCAACTCGAAAGGATGCGGCGCGAGGTAAGTCCCGAAGAAATCGCTCACACCGTGAATGCCTTGATGCCGAAAGGCGAGAAGACCGACCCGCCCGCCGCGTGACGAGACCATCCCGCATCGCCCTGCCCGTTGGCCCGCAAGCGCCGAGCGCCCGGGGGCGATCTCCGGCGAATGCCAAAAAAGTGCGATCAGGAATATCTCTTTGCGAATTATTATATTGCGAGGCAAAAAAACAGCGAGTAGAATGTAAAAGTTTTTGTTTCCTCCTCTGAGGCCCCCCAACCCCAGAGGAGGATAACACTTAGGAGGTAAACGAACGTTGAGACGATTAGTACAATGTAGGGCCTCTGTCAAGGAATAATGCACAATTTTTGAGCTTGCCGACTTTTTTTTCATTCCACGCTACTCCCCTTTTCTCTCGCCACCCTTTCCCGGAGGCAATCCAATCCGTTAAGGCCGCACGGCATCCCTCAGATCGTCGCCAGCCGCAACTCCGCCCCGCGCTGGAGCCCCTTGCGCCGAAGTATTTCTTTTCATTTGTCTTTTGAAATATTATAGTAAGAACTTTCCTTTTCACCCGGCCTCATGCCGGTTTGGGATTGACTTTTTTGTCTTTCAAGACTCCCACTTGGACGGAAAGGAAGGATTTTTATTCTTTTGTCGGGGGACATGGCAATGATTGAAAAAGCAAAAATCCTTAGCGAGGCGCTCCCCTACATCCGCCGCTTTTACCAGAAAACCGTCGTCATAAAGTACGGCGGGCACGCCATGGTGGCCGAAGATCTCAAGGAGAGCTTCGCAAAGGACATCGTGCTGATGAAATATATCGGGGTCAATCCCATCGTGGTGCACGGGGGCGGGCCTCAGATTGGACAGATGTTGAAACGCATCGGGAAAAAGTCCGACTTCTTTGACGGAATGCGGGTAACCGACGCGGAGACCATGGACATAGTTGAAATGGTACTGGCCGGAAAGGTCAACAAGGAGATTGTCGCCCTGATAAACCATCAGGGTGGACGCGCCATCGGGCTTTGCGGCAAGGACGCACGGCTCATCGAGGCCCGCAAGCTCAAGATCACGCGCGACATGGGAGAAGACCGCCCTCCCGAAATCATCGATATCGGTCTGGTCGGGGAAGTGTCGCGTATCAATCTGGACATCCTGCAGAGCCTCGCGGCAAGCGACATCATCCCGGTTATCGCTCCGGTGGGAGTGGGTGAGAACGGAGAAACGTACAACATAAACGCCGACCTCGTGGCGGGAGCGATCGCTGGAACGCTCAAGGCCGACAAACTCCTGCTCATGACCGATGTCGCCGGGGTGCTCGATAGAAATGAAAATCTCATCTCCAGCATGACCGTCTCCGAAGTTGAGGCGGCGATGCGGGACCAGACGCTGCGCGGGGGCATGATTCCCAAGGTCCAGTGCGCGGTGGATGCCCTGCGGGCGGGAGCGGGCAAGGTGCATATCGTTGACGGCCGCACCGCTCACGCCATATTGCTGGAGATGTTCACCGACTCGGGAATCGGCACTGAGATCATAAAGAGTCGAGAACAGGAGCAACAATAGATATGAGCGACGATATAAAGGCGCAATGCCGGAAATACATCTTCGAAACATATGCCCGAACCCCGGTTGCTTTTGTCCGGGGCGAGGGATGCAGGCTCTGGGACGATACCGGCAAGGAGTATCTGGATTTTTTGGCCGGCATCGCCGTCTGCAGCCTCGGGCACTGCCACCCGGAGGTCACGAGGGCCATAGTCGAAAACGCGGGCAAACTGGTGCACGTGTCCAACCTTTTTTATACCTACCCGCAGGTGCAACTGGCCGCGGAATTGACACGTCTCAGTTTTGCAGATAAGGTATTCTTTTGCAACAGCGGGGCCGAAGCAAACGAGGCTGCCATAAAACTTGCCCGCAAGTACAGTCGGGACCGTTTCGGACCGGACCGCTTCCATGTCGTGACAATGAAAAACTCCTTCCACGGCCGTACCCTGGCCACGCTTTCGGCGACCGGCCAGAGCAAGGTGCAAAAGGGGTTTGAGCCTCTTGTGGAGGGGTTCGTTTATGCCGATTTCAACTCCATTCCGGCTGTGGAAGCGGCTATAACGGAGAAGACCTGCGCGGTAATGGTCGAACCGGTCCAGGGAGAAGGAGGTCTCAATTTCCCTGCTCCCGGCTATTTCAGGGAATTGAAAGCGCTCTGCCGCGAAAGGAACCTGCTTCTCATCGTTGACGAGGTCCAGACGGGCCTGGGAAGAACGGGCACCCTGTTTGCCCACGAGCAGGAAGATATCAAGCCGGACATGATGACGCTCGCAAAGGCCATTGCAAACGGCCTTCCCATGGGCGTCATGCTCGCAACCGACGAGGTGTCCGGCTCTTTTTCGCCGGGCACTCACGCCACGACATTCGGTGGAGGTCCCCTGGTGGCGTCGGCAGCCCTTGCGTCCCTGCGGATTCTGTCTAACCCGGATTTTTTGCGGAAGGTGCGCGAGAACGGCTCCTATTTCATGGAGCGACTCGAAGGGCTCAAGAACCGCTATTCCTTCGTCAAGCAGGTTCGCGGGCGCGGCCTCCTTATCGGTTTGGAGCTCGGCATTCCGGGCGCCAGGTTCGTTCAGAAATGTCTCGAACGCGGCGCGGTGATCAATTGCACGCACGAGACGGTGCTCAGGTTCGTACCTCCCCTCATTGTGGGCAGAGACGATATTGATCGCTTGATTGAAATTCTCGACGGCATTTTTGCAGAGGAGAGCGATGAAACGCGACCTGCTCTCAATTCGTGATCTCACAAAGGACGAAATTCTCGGACTTGTCTCGAAGGCCGGGCGAATGAAAGAGGAGCTTGCATCGGGCAAGCTCCCCCGGACGCTCGCCGGAAAGATCGTCGGACTCATATTCCTGAAACCGTCGACCCGCACGCGGATCTCCTTCGAGGCAGCCGTATACCGTCTCGGGGGCCAGGCCATGTTCATCACCGGCCAGGACTCCCAGATATCCCGTCAGGAACCGACGGCGGACATGGCCAGGGTAATCGAGCGCTACATCGACGCCATCGTGATCCGGACTTTCGCTCAAAGCGAAGTCGAGGAATTGGCCAGGTACGGCCGGATTCCGGTGGTAAACGCTCTGACGGACCATTCCCATCCATGCCAGATCCTCGCGGACCTTCTCACCATAAAGGAGAAGCGCGGCTCTCTGGATAATCTTACCGTGGCCTGGGTGGGGGACGGAAACAACGTGGCCAATTCCTGGATCAATACGGCGGCGCGCCTCGGTTTTTCGCTCAATCTCGCCTGTCCGCGCGGCTATGAACCCGACGCGAAAGTCCTCGAATGGGCCGCATCCGAGCGGATCGGAAAGATCGTGCTTACGACGGATGCCAGGCAGGCCGTGAAGGGCGCAGACATCATTTATACGGACGTCTGGGCGAGCATGGGCCAGGAGGGCGAAGCAGCACAGCGCAAGGAGATTTTCCGCAGCTATCAGATCAACGCGGAACTTCTTTCGGCGGCTCCGTCGCACGCGCTGGTATTTCACTGCCTTCCCGCCCATCGCGGGGAGGAAATCACGGACGAGGTCCTCGAAGGACCGCAGTCGGTGGTTTTCGACGAAGCGGAAAACCGGCTGCACCTTCAAATGGCCCTGCTGGACTGGCTTATCGGCAGCAAAGGACTATAATGCCGGATTTGCCGCATGTGTGATGGGCGGCCCGGCTTCGAATTCATCTCCGGACGATTCCGCAGTCTGCTGAAAAACAGCGGAGTCTTACCTGTCAATGTTATTCCGGTGCCTCTGCGGGGCACCGGTTACACAACGGAGTTGTGAAAATGAGCGTCAAGAAAGTGGTACTGGCCTATTCGGGAGGACTCGACACATCTATAATCCTCAAGTGGTTGATTGAGACCTACAAGTGTGAAGTTGTTGCTTTTTCGGCGGACCTCGGCCAGGACGAAGAATTGGAAGGCATCGAGACCAAGGCGATCGCAACCGGCGCCGTCAAAGCCCGGATTGTGGACCTGCGCGAGGAGTTCGCCCGCGATTTCGTCTTCCCCGCGTTTCGAGCCAATGCGATATACGAAGGACAGTATCTGCTCGGGACATCCATTGCCCGGCCCCTCATCGCCAAGCAGCAGATAAAGATTGCCGAGGAGGAAGGCGCCGATGCCGTAAGCCACGGCGCAACGGGCAAGGGCAACGACCAGGTGCGTTTCGAACTCGCCTACATGGCCCTCAATCCCGCGATCAGCGTGATTGCGCCCTGGCGCGAATGGAACATGAAATCGCGAAGCGACCTTGTCGCCTTTGCGAAAAAACACGGCATCCCCGTTCCGGTCACGAAGGAAAAGCCCTACAGTTCGGACCGCAACATGCTCCACATAAGCTACGAAGGGGGCATTCTCGAAGACCCCTGGGCCACGCCCGACCCGTCCATGTTCGTCCTGACGACGGACCCGGAACTCGCCCCGGACAAGGCGGAGATAATCGAAATTGACTACGAGAAGGGAAACCCGGTTGCGGTCAACGGCGAACGGATGAGCCCGGCCCAGCTTCTCCAGCATCTCAACAAGATCGGTGGAAAGCATGGCATCGGTCGCGTCGACCTGGTTGAAAACCGGCTGATCGGAATGAAATCGCGCGGGGTCTATGAGACGCCCGGCGGCACCATTATGCGCATCGCCCACAAGGCGGTCGAATCGGTGA
>JAJFVB010000301.1 GCA_021372055.1 Desulfobacteraceae bacterium
CTGAGGGGAGGCTCACTTATGGCAGGGATTTTGGTATTTTCGGAAACCCGGGACGGAACCCGGGAGCTTCTGTCGGCGGGGCGCGATCTGGCCGGGAAGCTCGGAACGACTCTTACGGCCTTTGCGACCGAGGAGGGATTCGCGCAGGACTATATCGCGTGCGGGGCCGATGAAGTCCTGGTCCTGCCCGCGCTCGCAGCGGACCAGCCCATCGAGGCCTATGTGCCCGTGCTCCTGGAATCCGCGAAGGCGCGGGACCCGGACGTCTTTCTCATTGGCGCGACGGCGCGGGGAAAGGAGATCGCCGCGAAGCTCGCTGTCGGGCTCAACGCGGGGCTTTGCAGCGGATGCTCGGGGTTCGCGCTTGACGGCGCAAAGCTCAAGATGGAGAGGATGCTCTACGGCGGAGCTGCTGTTCAGACGGTAGTGTGCACCACGCGGCCGCAGATGGCCTCGGTTCTGCCCAGGAGCTTCGATCCGGCGCAGCCCGAGGAAGGCAGGCAGGGGAAGATCACAAAGCTTTCCACCTCTCCCCGGTCCGCGGTGCGGGTGGTCTCCAGGGCGCCCAAGCAGCGCGAATCGGTCGACATCACCGAGGCGAAGGTTGTGGTCTGTGTCGGCCGCGGCGTGGAGAAAGTTGAGGACATAAGCCTCGCCCGCGACCTGGCTCAGGCCGCCGGAGGCGAGGTCGGCTGCTCGAGGCCGATAGCCGAAGAGATGCGCTGGCTGCCCGAGGACGTCTATCTAGGGATCTCGGGAAAGAAGGTCAAGCCGGATCTCTACATAGGAGTGGGCGTGTCCGGCCAGATCCAGCATGTGACGGGCATCCGCGACAGCAAGGTGATTTTCGCGATCAACAAGGATGAGAACGCCCCGATTTTCGAAGCGGCCGATTACGGCATAGTCGGGGACCTCTACCAGGTCGTTCCGAAACTCATCGAAGAGATCAAAGCCGCCCTCAAGGGCTAGACGGGGGCCGCAATGTCCGATGACAGGTTTACAGCAATAATCGTGGGCGCAGGTCCCGCGGGGAGCACCGCCGCCTACCTGCTCGCAAAGGAAGGGTATGAGGTACTCCTCATCGAGAAGGGATCGGCGCCCGGCGCCAAGAACATGTTCGGCGGGAGGATGTACGCTCATGCCCTGAACAGGATTATTCCCGGATTCTGGGAGGAGGCGCCGGTGGAACGGCCGGTCGTCCGGGAAATCATCACCTTCATGGACGGAGGCAGGAGCACGTCCGTGACCTGCCGGGATCAGGGCTGGGCCGAACCGCCCTACCACTCCTTCACGCTGCTTCGCGCCGAGTTCGACGCATGGCTTGCCGCCAAGGCGGAAGACGCGGGCGCGATGCTCGCCTGCAACATCTGCGTCGACGATCCGCTCTATGAAAACGGCAAGGTCGTCGGCATCCGCGCGGGCGAAGACGAGATGTTCGCCGACGTCGTGATCGCGGCGGACGGCGTCAACTCCATTCTTGCCCAAAAGGCGGGGTTGGCGGCGATGTTCTCCGCAGGCCAGGTCGCAACGGGCGCAAAGCAGATCATCGAACTGCCGGCGGAGGAGATCGGTCACCGTTTCGGCCTGGAGGGAGAAGGAGGCGCGGCGCAGCTTTTCGTCGGGGACTGCACCCGCAGGATACACGGAGGAGGCTTCCTCTACACGAACAAGCGGTCCATTTCGCTGGGACTGGTCCTGAACACCGCATCGCTCGGGAAGGGCCAAATCCGCGTCGTGGATCTTATCGAGGACTTCAAGGCCAATCCCGAAATTGCCCCGCTGATCGACGGGGGCACGGTCGCGGAATACTCGGCCCACCTCATACCCGAGGCGGGACTGGGGATGACGCCGCAGCTCTTCTCCGACGGGATGCTGGTTGCCGGGGATGCCGCCGGTTTCGTGCTGAACCTGGGGTATATCGTGCGCGGGATGGATTTTGCGATAGCCTCGGGTGAAGCGGCGGCGGGCGCGGTCAAGGCGGCCAGGCAGAGCGGGGACTTCTCGAAGGCCGGCCTTGCGGTCTACCGAAAGCTGCTTTCGGAGAGTTTTGTGCTGCGGGACCTCGAGGCGTATCGCAGGGCTCCCGAATTCACGGCCAACCCGAGACTCTACGGGGCCTATCCGGAGTTTGTCACCTCCCTTGCGAGCCGCCTCTTCACCGTTGACGGGTCGCAGCCTGTCCACGTTCTCGGAAAGGTGTGGGATCACTTCCGCAAGAGCGGTCTTGGGCTTACGGATATCGCCGGAGACGGCTGGAAAGGAGTCAAATGGCTGTAGCGAAAATGAGCGTCGAACAGCTTCTGGGCGTGGACAAGTTTCTCGTCGACGACGATGTGGCCCACATCAAAGTGGATAAGGAACTCTGCCGCGCCTGCTCGCCGAAGCCGTGCACCTACGCGTGCCCGGCCGGCCTTTACACGATCAAGGACGGGGAGATCAGCTTCGATTACGCCGGGTGCCTCGAATGCGGCACCTGCCGGGTGGTCTGCCCGAACGCGGACAAGGTGATCACCTGGGCTTATCCCCGCGGCGGCTTCGGGGTCCAGTTTCGCTACGGATAGAAGCCGGACGAATGCTCCATAACGCAAGGCGACCGGCCGGGCTGACCCGGCCGGTCGCCAACAAAGGAAATGGTCACGTGCACCAGTGAGTAGCACCATCAGGCATTCCATTTACAAGTGCAGTGAACAGCGAACAGGGGGAATGAAGAAAACGAATCGGGAACCGGAAAGAGTGTAGCGCTGCCAATCTGCGGAGGCTGGGGGGCTTCTTGAGCAGATTGATTTCGTCAGTGAACTCTTATTCGCGGAGGGCATTATAATGAGCGAAATTAGCGTCGGAATTCCCGTATCAAAACCGCACACTGCCGAACTGGCACGCAAGATGTTGAGTTACAGATGGCTCTGTTATGGAATGCTGCTTCTGACATATATCTTCGTTTACTTCGACCGTGTGGCCCCGGCCGTAGTCGCACCCGAACTGATGAAGGAATTCGGCCTCACCGCAACAAGTCTGGGCATCCTATCCTCAATGTACTTTTACCCGTACGCGGCCATGCAAATCCCGTCGGGAATCCTCTCCGACTATATGGGTCCGAGGTTTTCCGTCGGCACATTTTTCATCATCGCAGCAATCGGCACGGCGCTCTTCGGCCTTGCCCACTCGTTCGGCACGATCATTTTCGGCCGCTTCCTGATGGGCGTGGGCGTTGCCGTTGTCTGGATTCCCTGCATGAGAATCCTCGCCAACTGGTTCAGGCCCAATGAGTTCTCCACCCTGACCGGAACCATGCTCACCTTCGGAAACGCCGGCGCAATCCTGGCTTCGGCTCCGCTGGCTTTCCTCGTCGGCCTCGTCGGATGGCGTTATGCCTTCTTCTGGCTGGGCGCCTTCATGTTGATCATCGCAGGTCTGAACTTCATCGTTCTGAGAAACAAGCCTTCGGACAAGGGTTACCCGACGGTATCCGAAATCGACGGCATCGCCTACTACCAGCAGGCCGGAGTCAAGGTCCCCTTCATGGAGAACGTAAAAAAGCTTTTCGCCATGAAAAACTACTGGCTCATCGCCATTTACGCCTTCGTCATTTACGGGACCGTCATGGGATTCCAGGGACTGTGGTTCATCCCCTACATCCAGCAGATCTACGGCCTGCCCAAGCAGGAAGCCGCGAACATGCTGATGTTCTGGCCCATAGGCATGGCGCTCGGATGCTTCAGCTTCGGATGGGCTTCCGACCGGATCCTCAAATCCCGCCGGAACGCATCGCTCTACGGCATCATCGTTTACGCCATAACCTGGGTCCCGGTCGTGCTCTGGACCGAATCGATCCCGGCGGGCGTGTTCTATCCGTTGCTTTTCGTGATGGGATTTTTCTGCGGAGCCTACGTGCCGAACTACGCTCACATTGCCGAGGGCCAGCCGCACAGCTTCATTGCAACCGCAAACGGGATTCTGAACATCTGGTACTTCGTGGGCGGAGCGTTCTACCAGTTCATCATGGGAGTCGTGCTTGACGCCTACGGGAAAGTGAACGATAAATTCCCGGTGGCGGCATACAAATGGGCTTTCATGTTCTGCATGGTGACGCTCCTCGTCGGAGCGGTCGCGATGTTTTTCACCACGGATACCAAGGTTATCGTCAAGCAGAAGGCCTGACCCAAAGAGCGCGTGACCGGGCGCTCGGCGCCGGCGGCTGCGGCCGCCAGCGCCAAAATGAGCCGTGCAGCGGCGTGGGGGCGCGGGGGGCGCAGCTCCCCGCGCTTTTCAAAAGCGTTCTTTGGTGCATTCTTGAACGCAAATGCGCATGATGCGTCGAGACGGATCAGAAACCGAACTCGGCGAGAAGCGAGTCCACCTCGTCCTGAGAGTGCACCGCGTCGTCGCGCCCCGCGTGGGCCGGTCCGTAGAGTTCGTCGTCCTTCTGTTTGATGGAATCGATCTTTACGCCAAAGGTGCGGATCAGGTTCACAAGCTTCATTTCGAGGTCTTTGAGAAGAACGGTAATCTTCTGGATGATCTGGCCGCTCAGGTCCTGGTAGTCCTGCGCGGTGAGGATCGCGTTCAAATCCTGCCGGTGCGCCTCGATGATCCCATCCATCCCTTCCAGGATGGCTCCGCTCGAGGAGAGCTTCTGCTCCGCCTGGTCGCCTATGGCCTTGAGGCCGCCGACTAGCGTCCGGAGCTGAACCACCTTTTCCTGTTCGCTCTCCAGCCGTTCCTGCATCGAATCGACGTGGTCGAGGGTGGTGATGGCCGCTTTCTCCGTGAGTTCGAGCATGTGTTCGAGGCGATTTCCGGAGTCGGGGATTTTGTTTTCGACCATTTCCTTCAGGCTCGGATCGAGAGTGTGGAGGAAGGTCCGAATCGAATCGTGAAGACCTCTGGCTACCCCGCCTATCTCCTTATACAACCCCGTCTGGAATTGCGCGTCGGACAGGGAAG
>JAJFVB010000274.1 GCA_021372055.1 Desulfobacteraceae bacterium
GATGTCGTAGCCTGCCGCGCTGAGTTCGCGGCGAAGGAAATCGCGCACGTGCCTGTTTTTGTCCGCGACAAGGATGGTGAACGTGTTTTTCATGGCTGAACTCGAATCGATGAGGAGTACCGGGAGATGGACACGGGAACATGAACTGTAACTCCACGCAATAGCGCGGGGAGTATAAAGCAGGAAGCCGAGATCATCCAGAAGTCATTTTTCCCGGCGCCCAGCGCCGGAAACTCTCCGTCGATTTTGATGCGAGGATGAGGCCGGAGAGATCCGGCCTCATCCTCTGGATTACACCTTCAATTTGTGAGCGGCGGCTTCTTTACCAGGTAAACCGAACAGGGACTATACCGCACCACCTGGTTTGCTATACTGCCGATCTTGAATCGCGAGGACTGGCTAAGCCCTCTGCTTCCGATGATAATCAGGTCAATTTCTTCCGTTTCAGCGAACTCGATGATAGCCTCGGGGATCGAAACCGAGGAGATGGTGCTCTGCGATGCCACAACGACATTTGCCTTGCCGAGAAGATCGCAGGCCGCGTTCACCGCTTCGACCGCGCGCGCCCTGAGAATCTCTTCATGCCTGTCGCGCCTTGCGGGCGAGATTTCATGATCATCCATGCCGCCAATGGACTGCACGACGCTTATGACATGTATTCTCGTCGCCTTGGCCTTCGCGCATTCGATCGCCACCTTGAGTGCTTCCGTCGAGTAATCCGAACCGTCCACGGGGACCAGTATCTTCATGCGTTCCTCCCAAACGAGGTTACAAGGAGCACTGCCAAAGGGATCCAAAAAGGACCGTGGATCTAAACCTCCTGCTTTACCTTGGCCTTTTTCATGCTGAGGCCGAGACCGTCGAAGAGGTAGAAGATCGCAAATCCCCACCACAGCGTATAGAGCACGTAGAAGACGAGCAGGGACAAAGCCGTAAGCGCTCTTTCGGAAATGCTCTGAGGTTCGACCGTGTAGAAGTTGTAGGCGGGTTCGATCCCCTTTTTCATGACTTCGTGGATCACGGAGGCCTGGTCGGTCTTTTTTGCCTTCTGGAGTTCCTTTACGGATTTATTCAGCGCGGACCACCACGTCGCCATGACATCCTTTTCATCCATGCCGTATTTTGCGCTGATTTCACTTCCTTTGTTATAGTACATCGCGTTGGAGTCATCGAGCACGGCCGAGAGCAGCGGGGCCAGATTCGCATTGATCCTGAGATTCGTCTCCTCCGCGGATGCCTGGGCGCCTGCGGTCGTGAATATCTTTACGGCTTTGGCCGCCTGGTCGGCGCTCTCCATTTTCACCGTTACGGCAAGCTCTTCTTTCTCAACCGCTTTTACCTCGGTTCTCAGTTGCGCAATGAAGTTCGAGGAACCCTTGGCCAACTTGTTGAAGAGCGCATCCGAGTATTCAAGCCCGTTTTTTCCTTCCCCGAATATCGGGGAGAATATAAGAAAGAGGACTCCCAAGAAGGACACCGCAAGGAACAATCCAAAATTCATCGTCTTTTTATGTCTGACCAACATCGTGTTATCTCCTCTATCGACTGGCGCCGACCGCGGCCGGCTTACCGGAACCATCCACCCTGGATTCCTCTCTGAGCGACCCTATGTTTCCGAAGAATTTGGCAAAGAGCCAGAGCCCGAAGATCGCCACGACTATCCAGAAGATGATATTGCCGACGAACTCGATGTCGGTAGTGATCTGCTTTGGGATATTGACCCATTCGAGTTCGACAAGCTTGCGCGGCAGAGTGGCGGCACGATTGACAAAACCGGCGAGTATCGAGACGGCGTAAAAACCCCGGATCTGGATTCCCTTGACGACTTTTGTCGTGAGGGCTCCGATCTGAATCCCGAGAAGAGACCCGATGAGCATTCCCATCGCAAGCGAGTAGAAAACATAGCCATAGATCGCATACTGCGCGATTGAAGCAAGACCCGCGGTAAAGATGATCTGGAGGATGTCCGTTCCGACCGTTGTCATCGAGGATACGCCGAAAACATACACGAACATGGGGAAGGTAACGAAGCCGCCGCCCACTCCCATGATCGAAGCCAGAATGCCGACCAGGGCGCCGCCCGCGGCGATGATAACCCAGGAAATCTTCTTGCCGCCGGGAACGAAATCCTCATCGAAGGGAATCATCGGCGGGATGTTGATCGATTGCAGCTTGATGGCGAAATTGGGGGTTCCGGACGGACCCGAGCCGTGGGCATCTCCGCCTCCCCCGCCCTTGCGGGATTTGAGAAAATCGAAGAGCGCGTAAAACCCCAGGAATCCTAGCAGGATCGCGTAAATCAGGCTTATGAAGCCTTCGCTCAGCAGCGGGTCCATGTTGTAGAGCACGCGGTTTATCGCGCCGCCGACGAAAGTGCCCGCGCCCGAGCCGATCAGAAATGCGACCGCCAGTTTGGGCGATACGTTTCCAAGCTTTTTGTGAACCGCGGTGCCCATGATCGCCTTGGCGAAAATGTGGAAAAGGTCGGTGCCCACGGCGAGAATGCCTTTTACGCCTGCCGCCATGAGTGCCGGCGTGATTATAAAACCGCCGCCCGCACCGATGCATCCGGTAATCAGGCCCGCGGCAAGACCGATCGCCATCGAAATAAAGAAAATGGTCGGCGAATAGAACGAGGGCGCATAAGCCTCTTTGCCGCCAAGCAGGGGAGCGGCTTCAAGAAGGGATACCGCCAGGATCGGCGCAAGCATGAGCAGCAGAATAAGAAGTTTCTTGCGGTTTTTGACGATGGACATCGACACTTCGTAATCCCATTGCGCATGGGCAATGGAAGAAGCCTTCAGGAATTCGTAAATCTGCCTTGGAACACTCATCGAATAGACCTCCTTATAAGGTGACCCGAAACCCGCCCCGGAACTGGAGCGCTTCACGAATGGAACCTCACCGGCACGCAGATTCCAAGATGGATGAACTCTGCGGCTTATAATGGCAATGTGCGTGCCAATACGCGGGCACCCATCTTTATAAGTTAAGGTATTGAAATTTAAGCAAATCTTATGAGGCTCGGATGCGTCGGCCCTTGTCCGGAGGGCGAGCTTTCGTCAGCTCTTTTTACGAAGTGTAAAAAATACGGACGGAGCTTTTGCGGTGAGGGAAAATCCGGAGAATACCGGGAAAGCGATTTCTTCCGAGGATGATTCTCGGCGCAATGCCGGGAAAGTTCATAGTCCCGGGTTCCCGCCGAAAACAGCGCTACCGGCGCCTGAAAATCCCACGGGAGTACTCCGCGCTTCAGGCGCAGGCGGCAACAACGCCAAGCGCGTCCCAATCACGGAACATTCCAGCCGGTCGCGAAGATTTGTGCCCGCTCTCGAACCGGGCCAGTGGGATCAACCCCGGCCGTTTGCACGGCGCAATACGCGATAGCCGTTTCTGGAAGTGAGCGAATACTTCTGTCCCTTGTACTCGAAAGTCTCCATATATGCGTAGGGAAGATTGAAATCCTGTGCGGCGGACATGGTTTCGAGAAGGTAAGAAAACAGCAGCGCGTATTCTTCCATGTACGCCAGAAGATCGTCCCGCTCTATCCAGATTTCCTCGATGCCGAAGAGGTCCCTGAGCCCTCTTGTTTCGAAATGTTCGCCGGTCGAGTCTATCAGGACAATGCTGATGATCTGCTCCGGTTTCTTGCTGTTTTGGATCTGCAGAAATACCGTGTTCTCCGACTGGCCGATGTCAAGCATGTGTTATTTCCGAGCCTTTCTAGGACTTTTCGGACAGGCACGAATCACGGAACATGCATTCGTCCTGGTCGCAGTTGCCGTCAGTGGTTCCGTAGCAATCGAAATTCCCCTCCTTGCGCTGAATCTCTTTGATAAGATCCGACTTCTTCTTTCCGAAGGAGTTGATTCCCAGTGCCTTTGCCATTGAACGTACATCTTTCATCTTCATTATTCTTCCCCCTGTTGTTACCGAAAATCATGTCGGGTGCAAAAGTCAATAGGGCGCAAGCCCTGCGAAAACGCAGCACGGAGATGCGCCGGCCTTACTTGCCGAAGTCGCGCCTCCAGAAGACGTCGACGCCGCTCTGATCTCCTCCGCCGACCTGAGTCTGGACGGACAGGTAGCGGTTGACCCTGTATTCGACCTGAACCTCGTTTGTTTCCTCTCCGGTAATGCCTCTGCCGTAGGTGACGAAAAGGTTCGGAGTGATATATTTCCCAATCTCAACGACGCCGGTACGTTCCGTGCTCGTCGAACCTATATTCGGATTGCTGGAAAATCCGTAATCGGTTCTTCCCGTCGTGCTGCGGTACTTGATCACATCCGGAGCGAGCGGGCTGTTGCCGAAAGCGCTTTTCAAGATGGTGGAGGCTTGCGAGCCAAGCCATGCGGCCGCCCTGTCCTGGAATTGCGAGCTTTCTCTCGAACTGAGATCGCCGGCCGCATGATCGAACATGATATACGAGAGAACATCGACCTGATTCATGGCGGGGATGCTGCTCATGGTGAGCTTCGGCTTGCTCAGCGGACCCGAAACGACCGCCTGGAGCGTTATGTCCCTGACCTGCTTCTGTGTAAGAATCCGCACCTGCGGATCCGGTTGAGGCTTCCCGGTGAAGACAAGGGAGCCTTCGACAATCCTCATCTCCTTGCCCTGAAAGCTGTATGTCCCCCTCATCGCCTGGACTTCCCCGGAAAGCCGGATGGAGTTTCCCGGAGCTTTCTGAAGTTTGAGGCCTCCGGCAACCTCGGCGCTCAATCCTTTGCCGGTAACCCACGACCCCGCCCGCGGCAACTGCAGCCCGACATTCATCCTGAGGCGGTTGTAGAATTCGCTGCCCGTCGAATCGCCGTATTCTATGATGTCGCCCCTGGATTCCGAATCGATTACCTCAATTCTCTGGGCAATGTCGGTTTCCAGGCCCCCGATGCTCATTTTGGCCTGCGAGAAGACAAAATTCCCGGTCAGCTCAGCCCCGGCGGGGTTGTCCTGGATCTGCGCATCTCCGGAAACGACTCCTTCAACCCCGTAAATGTCGCGAATCCGAAGGTTCGTGCCGCTGGCTTTGAAATCCAGAGTCCGGAAGCGGGGCCATTCTATGAAGCCTGTGGCCGAAACGCTGCCGCCCAGATGCGAAGCCTGCGCGCGGGTGACGTTGATTCGATTCGAGTCGGCCTGCCACTCCGCGTGGATATTGTCTACGAGATGCGGCCATCTCTTCTCCCGGAAAAATCCGCCCTCCCAGGTGCCGTTTCCCGTGATCACCGGCTGCCGGATGGTCCCGGTCAGTCTGATTTCCCCCTGAATCTTTCCGCCCAGCCTGTCCAAAAAATCCAGGTAAGGCAGGGCGATTTCAGCGAGAATGCCGTCCACCTTTATGTCCGCGCCGAGCGGTTCGTTTTCGAGCGGATCGAAGACCGGCGGCTTAAAACTCAGCCGCAAGGGGATACGGCCGGTAGCCGAAAGGGGCGATTCGAGGACCGGGGACTTTGCGTCCGCCTGAAACGCAAGAACGTTCCGGGAATACGTTGCCTCGATCGAGATCCTGTCTATTTTCTGCTTTCCCCGAACGAGGAGGTTCGTGCCCTGCATGTTCAGTTTTCCTTCCGGCTGTTCGGGCCTGCCGCCAATCTGAACCTGCCCGGATACGGTGCCGCTCACTTCTTCTTTCCAGCCCAGTATCCCGAGAATCCAGGCGATGCCAACCGAGTCGACGGCCACGCGCAAGTCGGAATGCGTCTCGGATATGAGCCCGCCCGACAGGACAGCCCTTTGCCTCCCCTGCTGGAGCGTTGCCGAATGGATGCGCAATCCGTCCGGATTGATCTCGAACCTGGCATCGACTTTGGCGTTCTGATCCTTCCAGCCGAGCTGGCCCTGAGTGGAGACCGACAGAAGAGGAAAGTCCCAAATCCGGTCGATGCGGCCGGAAAGCCGCACGGAACCCTGGCCGGAAATTCCGTCGGCGCTTGCCTTGAAGTCTGCCGAGGTCTTCTGCTGATCGAAGTCGGCGGACAGCGATTTGATTTTTTTCCCGTCAAAAAGGAGATTGTGCGCCTTGAAGGACACGACGCGCCGCCCTTCTTTATCCGCGATTTTTGCCCGCCCCTTCGCCGTTATCGAGTCCGCCGAAACGGAAGCAAACTGGAATCGCTCCCAGGTGGCGTCGCCTTCCCAGAGCAGGTCGGGCCATTTTCCGGAGACCTTCCCGCGCGAAAACGCCCTGCCCTTTCCCTGCCATACGGGATAGAACCCTGCAATGCGCTGAACGTCGCGGGCATCGAGGTCGTAGTCGACCTTGATCGTTTCGTTTTCGAAGGATGCGGCGGCCTTCATCACGATGAATTCCGGAATATCAATGTTGACGTCGGTTTTGCCGTGCCACAGCAGAGGCTTGCGAAATTCGCCCGGATTGTATGCGGCCTCGATGACCGCGCCGCCTCCCGCGCCCTTCGGAATTCGCGGCCCGAGTCTTTCCAGGCTTGCCCTGCCAACGGTGATTTCAGCCCTGAGCCCGCCCTGGTGCTCCGGGTCCCAGAAGCCGGCCAGATCGGCTGTCCCCGAGAATGTGAGGTCGGCAAGCGAACTCCTGAGAACACTGCTCCCGACCGAGAGGACTCCATCCCCGAACGCCCCCGTCAGTTCGCCGGCGTAAACGGTCTCGGCGCCGACAGACGAGTCGAGAAGATTCAATGCGAACTTTCCGCCGGTGAGCTTCCGGTCTTCGACCCTGACGGTTGCCGAAAGCTTGCCGTTTAGCGTCGAATCCGGGATGGAAGAATAGCTGCGAAGCATCAGGTCCGCGAACTCAGAGGTGAAATCGCCATGGAACCCGTCCGCGCCCAGTTCCTCGACAGTCGCGCTTCCGTGCACGCTCCCGTTCTCGGACGTGACATCGTGCTTCAAAGACCAGCGTCCGCCGTCCCGGGCAAGTTTTATCCTTCCGGTGACCGGCATCGCCCATTCGGGGGCGGGATTCAGCGCGGGAATGGACGCAAGGGAAAACCGCGTAAGGTCTACGTCGACATCGCCTGTTTTGAAGCCGGAAAGATCCCAGGCGCCCCGGATCTCACACTTGCCGCCTTCCCCGTTTGTCAGGAGAACGCCCGGGCTTGAGAATTCGTTTCCCCTGATCGCAAGGGCCCCCTCGATGTTCCATTCGCCCAGTTGCCCGCCGCTCAGCTGCGCCCTGAGCATCTCCATGTCGATGCTCAGCATCGGCCCGTCCGGACCCTGCACGGCTTTGAGATCGATTGCGCCGGATACGTCCTTTACGGATACAATCACATTGCCCTGCTGCCTGGCCTCGATCGTACCGGAGACGATCCGCACTTTCGGCAGGCCGATCTTGAGCCAGAAGGGCGTGCCGCGATTTTTCGCCTTATCCGCCTCGGCGGTGCGCGCCCGAGGCAGTTGCCACTTTCCGTCGGCGCCTTTTTCCAGCTGCAGGAAGGGCTTTTCGAGGTGCACCTGCTCCAGTTCTATATAGGGCCATGCGAAGGTGAGCCCGTAATTCACCTCTATTCGCTCGGCGGCGAGTATCTGCTTGCCCCGGGCCTGGACATGCACGTCAGCCGCGTTCAGGCGAGAAAAAGGCGACCAGTCGAAAAACCCGAGATCGATCTTGTACTCGGTGGAACTCTCTATGCGATCCACGGTGAATTGAATCAGTTCCCGCTGCACGGCGGGAACATGCAACGCCAGGATCAGAGCCGCCGGCAGGAGAACGAGAACCGCGAGCCCGATTATAAGTAGCCTGGTCGCGACCCGAGAAGCCTCGGGCGGCCGATTTGCTGTTTTTTTAGCAGGCAAGGTGTGCTCCCGTGCGGACATGAATTGTCTGGGACATTATGAATAATAACCAATAACAAATCAAACCGTTCCTCGCAAGGGGCCTGCCTCGGATACTTTCCCGACGCTCGGGAAGGGCCCGAAAGGAGTTCGCGAAGGACTTTCCGTCGGCATGGTCGGGGGCATCCCCTCTTTCGAACCGCATTTTTGGTACGAAAACCGGTTATCTGCGCAATTTTCTCCTTTGACATCGCCCGAAGTCGGACTATAACGAAGCCTTAAGCCAACTGTCCGGGTATCGCTTGCCTCTGGAACTGGTCGCGCTCTAATCCCACTCCAACGATAGAACATCGCCTGGGCCGGAAAGCCATAGAATCGCGCATGTTCCTATGATGTGATGGTGTGTCCTCCGCGTTGAGCAGAGGGCGTTGGAAAAGCATTTTTCAAGAATCGGGAGGATTCGTCCGTGATAATGGATGACAAGGTAGGATCAAGGATAAAGCGGATGCGGGAAGCCAGGGGATTGACTCTGGAGGATGTTGCAAATCGCAGCGGGTTGAATCTGGATTTTCTGCGCTCGATCGAGGACGAGAACATTTATCCCTCGCTGGGGCCCCTGGTCAAGATCGCCCGAGTATTCGGGATAAGGCTCGGGACTTTTCTCGACGATCAATTCAGCGAGGACCCGCTTATCGTCCGTACCGAGGACCGCAAGGAAGAACTGAGCATGCACAAGGGCAAGGACAAGCCGGTTGCCCTCAGATTCCATTCGCTGGGCCGGGGCAAGAAAGACCGGCATATGGAACCCTTCTATATTGAAATACTGCCCGAACCGTCCGAGGACAAGAAGCTCACTCCGCACGAGGGGGAAGAGTTCATCGTGGTACTGTCCGGTGAGGTCGAAGTCTACTACGGCCAGGAAAAGTTCATCCTGAAAACCGGGGACAGCATCTACTACAACTCCGTGGTCCCGCATTACGTGAGCTGCCACGGGCCCAAGGCGGAGATCTACGCAGTTCTTTATTTCCCCGAATAGAAGGTGCGCACAGCCATGGAAAGCCCAAATCTCCAGTCCCTCACATTGGGGCAAATCCTTGACAGAGCAATTGAGACGAATCCCGACGGCGATGCCGTCGTCTACTATGACCGCGATATACGCTTCACATACCGTCAGTTCGGCGAACTCGTCGACGACATAGCCAAGGGCTTGATGGCCCTTGGAATCCAGAAGGGCGAGAAGGTCGCGGTATGGGCCACGAATGTTCCCTACTGGGTTGCGCTGCAGTTCGCTACGGCAAAAATCGGCGCCATTCTGCTCACGGTAAACACGCTCTACAAGATTTCCGAAGTTGCGTATCTTTTGGAACAGTCCGATTGCGAAAATATCTTCGTGATCGACGGCTTCCGCGACACAGATTATGTTCAGACCATCTACGAACTCGTTCCCGAACTCAAGACCCAGCAGCGCGGATTCCTCAAGAGCCCGAAATTCCCGTTCCTCAAGCGCGTGCTCTTCCTCGGACACGAAAAACACCGCGGCATGTACTCGATGGCTGAGGTCATTTCGCTCAAGCACATGGTCTCCGACGAAGAATACCATGCCCGCCAGGCCCAGCTCGATGTGCACGACGTGGTCAACATGCAGTATACCTCGGGCACTACCGGCTTCCCCAAGGGGGTTATGCTGACCCACTATAACGTTGGCAACAACGGGTTCTGGATCGGAGAGAACCAGCTGCTCGGTCCGCAGGACCGGCTTTGCATCCCCGTTCCCCTTTTTCACTGTTTCGGCTGCGTTCTCTGCGTGCTCGCGGGGGTCAACCACGCCAGCACCCTCGTCATCCTCGAAGTCTTCGATCCGGTCCAGGTGATGGCGGCCATCGAGGGAGAGCGGTGTACGACGATGAACGGAGTTCCGACCATGTTCATCGCCATCCTCCAGCACAAGCTCTTTGCGAAATTCGATTTCTCCACGCTTCGCACGGGCATCATGGCCGGATCGCCCTGCCCCGTGAGCACCATGGAAGAGGTCATGGAGAAGATGTACATGCGCGACATCACGATCTGCTACGGCCTGACGGAAGCCTCTCCCGTCTTCCTCCAGACCACGGTGAACGACAGCGTGCGAAAGCGCGTCGAGACCGTTGGGAAAGCGATGCCCGAAATAGAAGTGGAGATACGAGACCCGGAAACCCAGAAAACTCTTCCCGTCGGAACAATCGGTGAGATCTGCTGCCGTGGCTACAACGTCATGAAAGGCTACTACAAGCTGCCGGAGGCAACCGCCCAGACGGTCGACAGGGACGGCTGGCTGCGGTCCGGCGACCTCGGAGTCATGGACGAGGAAGGCTACGTCACCATTACCGGCCGTCACAAGGACATGATCATCCGGGGCGGCGAGAACGTCTATCCGCGCGAGGTCGAAGAATACATCTTCCGCATGGACGGAATCCAGGACGTTCAGGTCGTCGGCGTGCCCAGTGCAAAATACGGAGAGCAGGTCGGGGCCTTCGTCATCCGTAAGGAAGGCTTTGACTTCACTCCCGAGGATGTCCGGGACTTTTGCCGCGGCAAGATTTCCAGTTACAAGGTACCGAAGTATGTCACCTTTGTTGATGGTTATCCGCTCACGGCAAGCGGCAAGATCCAGAAATTCAAGCTTCGTGATCAGGCAGCGGAGTTGTGGCCCAACGCCTAGCTTCATTCCGGACATATCAGGACGGAAGACCGGCGATCCTTCGGGATTGTCGGTTTTTTTATGCTTTCCTCAAAATTGGGAACGGACGCCGAGTCCTTGCGACAACCCTTGAGGCGCACCATGTTTAGTATATACTGGTGACGAAGCGCATATCATGACTTTTGGCTGGAGGGGCCTGAGTGAGCACGCAAATGTATGACAGCGATCTTGAACTGCTGCTCGAAGTATTGCCCCCGCACATTCGGAGGCTTCTGGAAGGTCGCGGCAACCTGGACTCCCTTGTTGAAATTGTGCTCGACCTCGGGCGGTATCCGCAGGCCCGTTTTGAGTCGGCCGTGTCGGATCTGGCGGGCGAGCAGATCTCCCGCGACGATATAGCCCATGTCGTGTCGAGGGTGGGCGCGTTTTCCGATGACAACCGCGCGGGCATCGAACGGACCCTTCACCGCATTTCGGCAATAAAAAACCGTACCGGCTCGATAATCGGGCTCACCTGCCGGGTGGGCAGGGCCGTATTCGGAACGGTCGAAATCATCCGGGATGTGATCGAGGCGGGCAAATCCCTTCTCCTGCTCGGACCTCCCGGCGTCGGAAAGACCACGATCTTGCGCGAGGCGGCCCGCGTCCTCGCGGACGAGCTTGCCAAGAGGGTCGTGATCGTCGATACCTCCAATGAGATCGGCGGAGACGGGGACATCCCGCACCCCGGCATCGGACGTGCCCGAAGGATGCAGGTGCCCTCCCCTTTCAAGCAGCACGCCGTGATGATCGAAGCCGTCGAAAACCACATGCCCGAAGTGATCGTAATAGACGAGATTGGAACGGAAGCGGAGGCGGGGGCTGCGCGAACCATTGCGGAAAGAGGCGTTCAGCTCATCGCGACGGCACACGGGAAGACGCTTGGGAACCTCCTTCAGAACCCCACGCTGATGGACCTCGTGGGAGGGATCATGGCGGTCACATTATCGGATGAAGAGGCCCGAAGACGGCGCACCCAAAAGACGGTCCTGGAACGCAAGTCCCCTCCGACCTTCAATGTCATGGTTGAAATACTCGAGCGAGACCGCGTGGCGGTATACGAAAACGTGGCGGAAGTCGTGGACCGCTTCCTCCGGGGCGATCCCATCGCGCCCGAGGAACGCACGAGAACGGAAACGGGAGAGGTCGCGATCCACCGGACGGAAATACGGGAAGCCGAAAACGTTCAGGCCGAAGAACCGGTCCTCGGACTGCCGCAGAGACTCAGGCGGCGCAGAGCCTTGCGGATCTTCTCCTACGGCGTGAGCAGGATCAGGCTGGAGCGCGTGATCCAGGCGTTCAATTTTCCCGCCACGCTCGTTTCGGAACTCAGCAGGGCGGATATCATCCTCACGCTGAAATCGCAGGAGAAAAGGCAGCCCAGAGAAATCCGCGAAGCGGAGGGGCTGGGCATTCCCAGATACGTCCTGAAGAGCAACACGGCCGTCCAGATGGAGAATTTCCTCCGTTCCATTTTCCCGGTGGAGGACATGTACGACGCGGCCGAGACTTCCGCAATCCGCGAGGCCGAAGCGGCGGTTGCCGCCGTCCTGGAACAGGGCCGCCCGGTGGAACTCGCTCCCCGCAACTCGCACCTGCGAAGACTGCAGCATCTGCTCGCGGAAAGGCACGGCCTGCGGACTCAGAGTTCGGGCCGCGAACCGTCCAGGCGGGTGGTCTTTCACCCGAAGGACAATTCCGGCCGGGAAGCATAACCCTGATGTCATGCCTGTTTTCAGCGATGAGTCCGCCTTGAGAAGCACTGAACAATCCGACCGTCAGCCGCCCTGCCGGTAGCCGAACTCGGCAAGCGCCCTCAGGTCCTTGCGCCAATTTTTCTGCACGCGCACGAAAAGGCTGAGGTAGACGTGGCACCCCAGGAAGGTTTCTATTTCCTTTCGGGCCTGCTTGCCGATTTCTTTGAGCATCAAGCCCCCCTTCCCTATTATGATCGCCTTTTGGGAGTCGCGCTCGACGTTGATCGTGGCATCGATTTCGATCCGCTCCCGTTCCTCCATTTCGGTGAACCTGTCCACCATTACGGCCACCGCGTAAGGGACTTCCTGGTGCGCCAGATGGAAGATTTTCTCGCGGATCAACTCGGCCACGAAGAACCGTTCGGGCTGATCGGTCACATATTCTTCGGGATAGAATTTCGGCCCTTCGGGAAGAAGCGCCAGCACCCCGGCAAGGACCTGATCGGTTCCGTCCCCGGACAGGGCCGATGCGGGAATGATCGCCCTGAAGTCCATCCGCTCCTGGAATCGCTGCATGAGCGGCAGGAGGAGCCTTTTGTCGGATAGTGCGTCCACCTTGTTGATGACAAGGATTACCGGCGTGCCGATTTCGCGGAGGTTCTGGAGAATGAATTCGTTCATGTGCTGCCCGGCGGTGTCGGGTTCGATCATGAAAATGACCGCATCGGCTTCACTGAGAGTGGAGAGCGCCGTGTCGACGAGGCCCCGGTTGAATTCGTCTTCCGCCTTGTGAATGCCGGGCGTATCGATAAACACGATCTGGTAATCCCCACCGGTGAGAATCCCCGTTATCCTGTTTCTGGTGGTCTGGGGCTTTGGCGCGGTAATCGAGATCTTTTGCTTGAGCAGTTTGTTAAGCAGTGTGGATTTCCCGACGTTGGGCGCTCCAACGATGGCGACAAATCCCGATTTGAAACTCTTGTTTTCTTCGGCCGTCACGAGACTTCTCCTCTCCCATTCTTTCATTATTGTTTTTCGAGGACCGTTTCCATCCCGGTCAGGCTCTTGTCCGCTAAAATCTTCAAAGCTTCCATTCCCCATTTTTCTTTCCAGTAGACGACATTGGCGCGCTCCGGTCCGGCAATGTCCCCCACATGGCGAGCCGGAACCCGGAGCACCAGGCGAGCGCCGCGGGGGTCTCCCATGCGGCTCAGTTCCCTGTCGATCCTGTTTCGCCACCAGCGGCACCGCACCAGATGACCGAAGGCCGGGTGATGCGGCCCTCCGAGGACCGCTCCATCCTCCTCGAGGGCGGGGTCGGCGTGCAGTCCCATTCTCACGACCGGGATTCCCGCGTGAAGGCATAAATCGTAGCCCGGGAGGACCCAGTCGACGGCATCTTCCAGGCTGAGAGCCGCATAGGACCCGTTTTCGAAATGACGGGCCACAACGGTGCCCCTCAGCACAAGGGTCGGATAAAACCTGAAAAAATCCGGCTCCAGTCCGATTGCTTTCCGGACCGAATCGAGGAAGAGTTCGGGGCGGTCTCCGGGAAGTCCCGCCATCAGTTGAATCCCCAAAGACCACTTGAGTTGCCTGACCCGGTCCGCCGCCTCCCGGACGGTCCGTTCCGTATAGCCCCTTGCGCTTGCCAGGAGGACCTCGTCGGCCATGCTTTGCACTCCCAGTTCCACCGTCCGGACG
>JAJFVB010000275.1 GCA_021372055.1 Desulfobacteraceae bacterium
TTTTATCGATTTCAATTACTTTCGAGATCTTGCCGGATTAGGCATACAGTTCTTTCTCATTCAGATCGTGGCAATAATTCACTTCACGACCGACAACATCATCATTACACAACTGCATGGCCCATGCGAAGTCACGCCCTACAATCTTGCCCGGAAGTACATGGAAATAGTACCCATGGTGTTCTCGATGGTGATGTACCCCTTGTGGTCGGCCTACACAGAAGCATTCGTGAAGAAGGACTATGTGTGGATTCGGAAGTCTGTCAACACACTGATAAAGGTCTGGATTGTATCCGGTGCCCTGATCATATTGCAGATCGTTCCGGCAAAGTGGTTTTTCCACCTCTGGATCGGCAATAAACTTCAGATCCCCATCATGTTGCTTTTCTGTACGGGCATTTATCACCTCGTGGTTACTTGGTGCCAGATCTTCGGTTTCTTCATAAACGGGGTAGGAAAAATAAGGCTGCAGCTCTATTCGGGGATCTTTCAGGCAGCTATCAATATCCCCCTCGCGATCCTTTTCGGCAAATACATGGGGATGGGCAGCTCAGGGGTAATTCTCGGGACGACCATCTGTCTCGCCATCAGCGCCGTATGGGCACCCATCCAGTATTACAAAATCATAAACGGGACAGCCCAGGGCATATGGGCGAAATAGCGGGCCAATGCGGTACTTTCCCAGGACAAACCGGGCCATATCCGGGACATTTAATAACAACGCTTTCATATGAGAATAATTAAAGCTTTGAAATCAAAACTTTACGACGAACCAGAGAACCCGTTCGAGCAAGAGTTCGCAAGGCTTCGGAAAGAGATCGAGGCCGGACTGCGGTATTGCAGGCAAATCGTGAAATTTCTCAACTACGAGATCGAGATCGTCGACAACATTTCTTTCATGTGGCAGTTCAAAGACATCTTCGTCGACGAACTATATCGGTTCGAGAGTGACAGCATTGCCCCTCGCATCTTCGATTGCGGGGCCAATGTTGGGACAAGCTGTCTTTATTTCAAAAGCCTTTTCCCCCATGCACGCATCTCGGCCTTTGAAGCCGACCCAAGGATCGCAGATGTCCTTCAGAATAATCTTGTCCGGAACGGCTGTGCGGATATCGAAGTTTTGCCCAAGGCCATCTGGGTTCATGACGGGGCAGTCGAATTCGGCTGTGAAGGGGCGGATGCCGGATCGATTCACTCCGACTCGGAAAAGATCAGCATCGCAGCCGTGCGGTTGCGCGAAATGATCCGGCAGGAGGAGCGGCTCGATTTTTTAAAGCTCGATATCGAGGGGGCCGAAACTGCAGTCCTCGCAGACTGTGCCGACGTCCTTTTCCGCGTCGAACGGATGTTTATTGAATATCATTCCTGGGTAAAGCTCGATCAGACCTTGGACGTCGTTCTGAAACTTCTGAGAAGCAACCGGTTCCGCTATCACCTCTCGCCGATTGCGGCGAGAAAAAGCCCTTTTGTGAACAGGGCTCTCGACCTGCCCATGGATCTCCAGGTAAACATTTTCGCATACAGGCTCTAGGCGGTTCGAGGCGTGTTTGCAGAAGATGTTCCTTTATGAAAATACTTTTTATAAACTCAATCGACATCGTGGGCGGGGCAGCCATCGCGGCATGGCGCATCGCTTCGGGGCTGGAAAAGCATTGCGGCACGGAGAATCACTTCCTAGTTGCAACCAAGAAGTCGAACTTCGCCAACGTGCACCAGGTAATTCCACCGGGGAAAATTCCACGCCTCATTGACAGCTACATGGACGGCTTTGCGAGCCGACTGGGACTCCAGTATCTCTGGATACCCTTTACGTCACGACGCATATTCTCTCTTGCTTCGCGAATCCGTCCCGACGTCATCAGCCTGCACAATATACACGGCGGTTTTTTTCCCATGCCCCTGCTCAGCAGGCTCTCCGAAATCGCACCGATCGTCTGGACGCTACACGACATGTGGGGCTTTACGAGAAATGCCGCGTACACGAATGGCAACTACGCATGGATGCGGATGCGGAGCTTTGAGGGCGAAAAAGATCTCTATCCCGAAATCGGCCTGGATACCGGGAGTCTTCTGCTCCACTTTAAGAAGCATGTTTACGCAAAATCCCGGCTTGTGATCGTCTCCCCTTCCCGGTGGCTCTGCAGCCTGGCAAAAGCCGCCCCGCTGTTCGAGGGCAAAGACAAGTTCCATATTCCGAACGGGATCGATACGGAACTGTTCCGCCCGATAGGAAAGGCAGAGGCGAGGACCAGGCTCGGCATACCGCCCGAAGGCAGATACTTCATATTCGACACCAGCTGGATTCACTCCGTCCCGCGCAAAGGCGGAAAAAGCCTAATCGAGATTTTGCAGCAGGTTAATGCCGGAGCGACCGGCACAGTAAAGTGCCTGGTCTTGGGCAGCGAACTTCCTGCCGAACTGCGGGATTTGCCCCGCTTGGAGTTCCATATCCGGGGATATGTGGACACCGAAGCTGATATGGCCGTGTATTACAACGCTGCGGACCTGCTGATCTTCCCCTCCCAGGACGACAATCTTCCCAACGTCCTCGTCGAATCGATCTGCTGCGGAACTCCGTGCGTTGCCTTCGAAGTCGGAGGCGTGCGGGATATCATCCACGACGGCGTGTCGGGATATTGTCTGCCGCCGTTCAATACCAAAGCCTTTGCTGCAAAGGTGCTCGACCTGATGGAGGGAGGACCGGGAGTTGCCAATCTTTTCGAATCCTCCCGGGCATTTGCCGTCAGCCAGTTTGATTCACACAGGATTTCCGAAATGTACCTGGAACTCTTCCAAGCCGCAGCAGCAGGCAGGACTGCGAGCTGACGATGCCATCCGCTGCCGAAACAATGGACGGGATAGGCATCCCGCCTTCGAGCGCCACGCGCGCAATTGCGGAGATCTACGTCGACCGTAGGGTGGGTTTCGTTTTCTACAGCCTTGTTGTGGTTTTCTGGATCGGGCAATTCTGGTGCTCCCCTTACGCCTCTGCCGAAAACCACCTCGAGTTGGGAAACATCTACGCAAGCTACATGAACCCGCTCATGAGGTTCATCGACAGTATCCTCGAAGAACAGACCCTTGTAGGCAAACGCTTCTCCCTCTACGAAATATGTCTCGGGGCACTGGCTTTCTACATGGTTGTCACCTTTCAGAGTTGCAGACGGCCAACGCGATTCCACCTCGTTTTCTTTTTCATTTCCGTTTTAACGGTCGTCGTGAGCATGCTGAACCCAAATAATTCGTTTTCGCAACTGAAATACCTTCTGGCCACCCAACCGCGCATACTTTACCTCTACCTGTTCTTTCTATACTCCTTCATCTTCCTGCGCGTGGACGTCCTCTCCGCGCTCCTGCAGAAGTTTTTCAAAGTGGGTGCCATAACCGCCCTTGCCTTGGCATTTTATACGTCCATGGCCTTTATACTCGGGCAGGGACCGGTGCTCCTCGGCAGCAGCACGACACTACCAAACAGCTTTCACCTCGATCTCATGGCCCTTTTTAGTACGGTTTTCCTGGCCATCTACCTGAACACCAAAAAGAGAAACTATCTATGGTGCGTGATCCTGCTGCACTTCGTGGTACTGTTCGGGGACAGGCGGACACAGGTGGTCATCCTGCTGTCCTCAGATTGCCTTATGGCGGCTTACTACCTGAAAGGAGAGTCCTTTATCCGAATACTGAAAGTCCTTCTGGTCCTGGGACTTACCCTCTCCGCTGTGGCCACCATGCTCGTCTGGGTACTGGACCTCAAGGTCGGCTATTTTGTCGAGAGGTTTACATCGCTTTTCATTTCAACAGAAGCCGTAAAAGACGATCTTTTCAGCGATTCTGGGCACAAGGAGCAGACGATCGCCACTTTCGTTACCCTCCTGGAAAACCTGGACAAGTTCTGGGGCTCGGGAATGCGCAACGAACTGGCACATGTTGAAGGCCAGAGCGCCTATATCCACAACAGTTTCGTCGCGGTTTGGGCTGCCTTCGGGCTCCACATGGTTATCTTTTATTTTTTCGTCCTGCTCGTTTTCGTGAAAAAGGCGATTTCGCTCTTCCTTTCCGAAAGGAACAAATCGACCATGATTGCCGCTTCCGTGACATTTACCTTTCTTATGACGATCGTTGGTAGTGCATTCACAGGAGAGTACTTATTCAAGCAGATTATGTACGTGGTCGAGTTGCCTCTCGTAATCGGCGCATTGAGTTACTCTACAGAGATACCTGCGCCTACCGTCCGGAACAAGAAAAAAAGGACCGCCCGATGAGCACCATCCCCAGGCCAGCTATTTCATTCGTGCTGGGCTCCTTTAACCGCAAAAAGTTCTTGAAGCTGACAATCGAGAGCATCCGGGAAGAAATGCAGGACTTCCCTCAGCGCTACGAGATCATCGTGGTGGACGGCGGATCGGGTGACGGCACCTTGAAGTGGCTCGTCGGTCAGAAGGACATCGTTTCGATTATTCAGCACAACCACGGTATCTGGGACGGAAAGCCCGTCGCACGAAGGAGCTGGGGCTATTTCATGAATCTCGGGTTCAAGTCATCGCAGGGGAAATACATTTGTATGCTGAGCGACGACTGCCTGATAGTTCCCGGAGCAGTGCAAAACGGCTACCGTTTTTTCGAAAACCGGCTCACGCGTGGGCACAGGGTCGGGGCGCTCGCCTTTTTTTGGAGAAACGTGCCGGGCCCGAAACAATACTGGACCTTCCGGGTGCTCAGCAAGGCTCTCATGGTAAATCACGGGATGTTCCTGAAAGAAGCGCTGGAAGAAGTCAACTACATCGACGAGGATACCTACCAGTTCTACTGTGCGGACGGCGACCTTTGTCTGAAGCTCTGGCACGCGGGGTACCAAGTCCTGGAATCTCCCAAATCCTTCGTAGAACATCACGCGCATGCTAATATCAAGCAGAGGGACCGGAATGCCGCGAGCGCTTCTGCAGACCAGGAGATGCTCCTGCAGAGATGGTCGACAGAGTTCGAAGCAATAGACGACAAGCAACCCGATATTCACTACGTCGACTATGATGATGTCTACAATACGGCAAGAAAATTCAGGAGAGCACGGCCGATCAACTTCCAGCTTATCAAGGTGTATCTCAAGCGAAAGATAAAGAATACCTTCCCTAACCTGCGCCAAAATTTGAAAACACTGGGTGCCATCAAGAATTAGAGCGATGGTGAAAACTCTTATCAAGCGTATCCTATCGAACGGAGTTGTGGACCAATCCCTGTCCCTTTTCCGTTGTCTCTTTTTCGACCCCGTCGATCTGGTCCTGAGGCTTATCGCCATTCCGACCTATGTGAGCACACTCCTCCAGTACAGGAAAAGAAATACGAACGGCTCCTTCTCTTTCTCCTGGCACAATGCCTACCCCATGCTAGGCGACCGGTACCGGCTGGCAGGTTCGGCAAGTGGCCATTACTTTTGGCAGGATCTGTGGGCCGCAGAACACCTTTTCGAAAACAAGCGCGAACACCACGTGACGGTTGGTTCCCGGGTGGACGGCTTTGTCAGCCATGTGATCCTATTTTGCAGGCTCACCTACGTCGATATCCGACCGCTCGCCGCCGAGGTCGAAAATCTCGATTTCCGGCAGGGAACGATCGTTCGTCTCCCGTTTGAAGACGGGTCCGTTCCGTCGCTCAGCAGCCTTCACGTAATCGAGCACATCGGGCTCGGCCGCTACGGCGGCCCCGTGGAGCCCGAAGGCGACCTACAGGCAGCACGGGAGCTCAAACGGGTCCTGGCCCCCGGAGGAGAGCTGCTGATAGGGACCCCGGTCGGTGTGGAACGACTGTGCTTCAACGCCCACAGGGTATATGATCCTCAAACCATCCTTTCCATGTTCGCACCGCTGGAGCTGATCGAGTTTTCCCTGATCGACGACACGGGCCTGAGGGTTCTGCGCAACGCCTCTTTCGATTTGGCCCGCAACTGCAGCTACGGGTGTGGTCTTTTCATTTTCAGAAACGGCATGCAGCATTAAAGAAGGGTTTATGGCTACAGCGAATATTGTACACAGTCTGGCTTCACGCCTGATTGGCATCGATACGCGCCAGCTTGCGGGCGTATCCAACACGGAAAACAGGGATCGGTGGCTCCAAATGATCCTGGCCTCCATCCCAGCGGGTTCGAGAATCCTAGATGCAGGGGCAGGCGAACTGAAGTATAAGCCCTTCTGCACTCATCTCCAGTACGTCAGCCAGGATTTTGCCCAGTATGACGGCCAGGGCGACCGGGACGGACTCCAGATGGGGTCGTGGGACCAGTCACACTTAGATATCATCTCCGATATCACTGCGATCCCGGAGCCCAACAGATCTTTCGACGCAGTGATGTGCATCGAAGTGCTGGAGCACCTTCCTGAGCCCGTTACGGCCTTGCGCGAACTGGCGCGGCTGGTGCGGCCGGGAGGCTTTTTGATCATAACAGCGCCCTTCTGCGCGGCTACCCACTTTTCGCCCTGTTTTTTTCAAACCGGTTACAGCAGGTACTTCTACGAGCATTGGCTGAAGAAGCTTGGCTGCGAGATCGTCAGGATCGACTACAACGGCAATTTCTACGAATACCTTGCACAGGAACTGCGACGTATCCCGGCCGTAAACGCACAGTATGCCTCCTCGAAATCCTCCAGGATGGAACGGTTCTCCCTGGCGATACTCACGCGGATAATGCTCGTTTTCCTTACCCGCCTGGCTAACCGGGCCAGCGGATCGGAACGGCTGCTCGCAAATGGCCTGCATGTTCTTGCGAAAAAATCCGCCGACGTTTCCCAGCCTTCGCAGGCCACAGCGCAAAGGTAGCCGATGAGAATCTTTCAAGTATTGCATCCCTCTACGAACCGGTCCATCAAAAACAGCATGACTTGGTACCGGAATCTCTACGAGCCGTTGTTGGACCTGGGTATCGAGGTATTCCTGCTGAGACTGGACGAGGTAGAAAGAAAGATCGGCGCACCGTTCAGGAGCCCGGAGTACAGGGACAAGCTCAGCCAGTATCTTCTTGACAGTTTTCAAAGGGAACACGACAAAAAGCCCTTCGACCTTTTCTTTTCCTACCTGCACGACTCGGACGTACACCCCGCGTGCATCAAGCAAATCGGGCGAAGCGGCGCGATAACGGCCAATTTTTCCTGCAATAACATCCACCAGTTCGACCTTACAGAAAAGATCGCACCGCACTATCATTACAATCTGCATTCGGAAAAGCTCGCCGCCGAAAAATTCAGGGCCATAGGTGCAACGCCCCAGTGGTTCCAGATGGCAGCGAACCCGAAGTATTATTATCCGACACATACGCCCAGGGTCATGGACGCCGTATTCATCGGCGCTTTCTACGCCAAGAGGCCTCACTATATTTATAACTTGCTGGAAAACGGCGTGGATATCCAGGTCTTCGGGCCGAATTGGAAGGAGAACGATGCCACGACCTCTCGCGAACGGTTCTGGAAAGTGGTCAGGAAGGGCAAAAAGCTGTGCCAGTACGCGATCCAGAAACACCCGGGGAAAAGGGCCGCCCTCTCCTCGGAAATTGCGCAGTTAGATTTTAGAAGCAAGATGAATTTCTACTATGGTCCGCATCTTCACCCGCCTGTCGAAGACGAGCTGATGGTCCAGCGGTATAACGAGGCCAAAGTGGTCCTAGGGTTTATCGAGGTGTTCGACGGTCACGATCCTTCCGGCAAGGTTCTGCAGCACCTCCATCTGCGGGAATTCGAAGTCCCCATGTGCGGTGCGCTCTACATCACGAACTATTCCGAGGAGCTTTCGGAGTTCTACGAACCCGACCGCGAGATCCTGGTGTTCCGAAACGAGCAGGAACTGGTCGATAAAACCCGGTTTTACCTAAAAAACGAATCCATTGCCGAGGACATCAGAGCTGCCGGGTACAAACGTGCCCTTGCAAACCATACCTATCAGAAGCGCTTTCAGCAACTCTTTAAAGAGCTGGGGCTGAACTTCTGAGCCGCTCCGGGCAAACGGACGGCAGGCGGATATAAGATGACTCTTCCCACCATTCCGACAATCACTGTGATTACCGCAGTCTACAACTGCGAGAAGTATGTCCGGGAATCCATCGACAGCACCCTGCAGCAGACCTTCCCCGATTTCGAGCTGATCCTGATCGACGACGGTTCCACCGACGGGACGCTGGAAATCCTGGAAAGATACCGGGACGAGAGGATCACGCTTATCCACCAGAGCAACATGGGTCTTGCAAAATCGCTCAATAAAGGCCTGTGGACCGCCCGTGGCAAATACATCGTGCGTTTGGATGCCGATGACATCTCCATGCCGCACCGGTTCGAAAGACAATATCGCTTCATGGAAGACCACCCCGAGTGCGTGATATCAGGTGCGAGTGCCATGATGATCGATGCGGACGGTAAATATCTTTACACCGAGACGATGCCCACAAGCTGGTCGGATACCCGGCGCTACCTACCCTACGAAAGCCCTTTTTTCCACAGTGCCGTGATCTTTCGTCGCGAACCCGCCCTCGCGTGCGGCGGCTACTATGAAAAAATCAAACATCATTTCGAAGACCTCTTCCTGTGGAACAAGCTGGCCGCCGTCGGTGAGTTGAGAAACCTGGAAGAGCCTCTGATCAAATATCGACTGGTCCCCTTCGCCATTACCAACAACTCCATGCGGCTCCAAATGGGGAAGATAGTCCAGAAGGCGCTGGCGGGGGAGGAGCTGACACAGGAAGAATTGCAGAATTTCGCGAACTTTTCCAGGAAAGAAAGCGCGAACAGTAGAATGAGCAATTACTATCTCCGTATCGGTAGTATATACCTTTCCAAACGCAACGAGCAGCGGGAAGCCATCAAGAATTTTCTGAAATCAGTCGCATACTACCCCCCGAACCATCGTGCATGGTTCTTCCTTTTTCTGAGCGCCCTGTCTTGCATACACCCCAAAATTTTCAGCGCATGGAAGCAATTCAGGCAAAGCGGAACATAGAATCACACCGTCCGATCCCCCCATTGCCTCACGCTAAAAGAGCGGGGGCCCTCCCCGCGCCCCTCGGGATTTTCTGCACTAAAGTGCTCGGATAGCCGGTACGTGTGCTCCGGGGTAGGAAACGCAAGGGGGCGCAATGCTATCCAAAATCGCGAAGACAGACGGAGATGTAAGGGACGAGCGCCTTTCACACTTTGGAATACATCCATGAACATTTTCTACATCACCCATTCTTTTCCCTCGGAGTTCCACCCCTTCGACGGGATTTTCAACTATCACCGGATCAGGTCCCTCCAGAAGCTAAGGCACAGCGTCACCTGCCTGCTGCTCGAATCCATCACGCCCAAGCTCCAGTATCTTTTTCCTTTTCCCAAGCCGGGGAAAATTAGCGCGCACATTAAAGAGCGGCTGCAGTTCCCAGGGGAATTCCATTACAACGGGGTTCACGTTGTCAGGCTGAGGCGGCTGTCGCCACCCTATAAGTTCTTCTGGGGCGAGGATCACCGGTTTGTCCGTTTTTTTAACGGGGAAAAGATAACGCGGCTCATTACCGATCTGCGCCCGGAGCTAGTCATATCCTCCGGTCTCAATCCCGGCGCGCCTCTTGCCAAAATGATAAAAAAAATTGAAGACATACCCTTCTTCGCAATTCTCGAGGGCAGTGATATGCTCCTCGGCCACAAGCAATACCGCGGCGCCGACAAGATCGTTGCAATTCTCAACCGGCATTGTGATAGAGTCGTGCTGGTTTCTGAAAGCATGAAGCGGGATGCCCTGAAGCTCTTTCCGATCGGAAATCCGGTCGTCGTTCCGAACGGCTACGATAGGGAGATCTTCACCTACAATCCGGTGCGGAAAACCGTGAACACATCCACTCTTCGCATCATTTCTGTCGGCTGGCTGGAAGAGGTAAAAGGGCACGATATCCTGCTGAAAAGCCTTATCGGCCTCGGAATGCCCTACCAGTTGACTCTTGTCGGACAGGGCGCGAGGGAGGCGGAGTACAGAAAATTCATTGGAGAAAACGGACTGAATGTGAAGCTTATCCCTTGGCTGTCGCAAGAGGCACTACGGGAGCGTTTTCACGATAACGATCTTTTCTGCATGCCCAGCCGCTCGGAGAGCTTCGGGATCACTGCGGTGGAGGCGATGGCATGCGGCCTGCCAGTGGTGGCCTCACATGTCGGCGGCCTGCGCGAGAGCGTGATCAAGGGCTTCACCGGGTATTTGGCCCGGGTCGAATCGGTGGAAGAGTTTCGGAGGGCTATTCAACGGGCAAGTGCGACCGATTGGGACTTTTCCGCAATCGCAACCCACACCGCCGAAAAATATGGCTGGGACAAATGGGCAACCCAAATTTTGAGCCTTATCCCTGCACTATCCGATGAGGCTCAGGGACAATGAAACGGTATCTTACAGTCGTCTTCGCGAGGTGAATTCTTGATGATTGTCATAATAGACTACGGTCTCTGCAACTTGCGCTCCGTACAGAAAGCGTTCGAGCGTTTGCACATTGAAGCTTGTGTCTCGAACGATGCCACAGTAATCGAGAAGGGTGAAAAACTCGTCCTGCCGGGGGTAGGGCATTTTGCGGCAGGCATGAAAAGCCTTCGGGGCAGAGGCCTGATCGAGGTATTGAACCGGCGAGTGGTCGGGGACAAAGCACCAATTCTCGGGATCTGCCTGGGAATGCAGCTCATGACCAACTGCAGCGAAGACGGCGACTGCGTAGGCCTCGGCTGGATCGATGCCGCCACGAGGCGTTTTAAACCGAACGAGTTCGTCAGGAAGCTCAAAATACCGCACATGGGGTGGAACAACATTGCGCGGACCAGGGAAGACGCCCTCCTTAAAGGGATCGCAGACTCCGCAATGTTCTACTTCGTGCATTCCTACAGAGTAATGTGCGAAAATGCATCCGATGTGCTGGCCAGGACCACCTACGGGGTCGAGTTCGACTCCGCTTTCCGCAAGGACAACATCTGGGGGGTGCAGTTCCATCCCGAAAAGAGCCACCAAGCCGGATTGAAGCTCCTCGGAAATTTTTCGTCCCTGCAGGATCTCTCACGAAGAGTGAGGTAGAAATCGATGTTCAGACCCAGAGTCATTCCTATTCTCCTGCTGCACGGAACCGGGCTGGTGAAAACGATTCAGTTCGGAGAGTTCAAATATATCGGCGACCCCATCAATGCGGTCAGGATCTTCAACGACCTGGAAGCCGACGAACTCGCGTTTGTGGACATCACGGCAACGATCAAA
>JAJFVB010000292.1 GCA_021372055.1 Desulfobacteraceae bacterium
GCCCACCACTTCCACTTGAGGCTGTTCTGCAACTCGTCGAGCGCCAGGAAAGACTTGATGGCGCAGGCGTCGAAAGCCGTTCCATTCGTTGAAGGGCCGAACGCGGGGGTGTCTTCGGGCCGGACGTCCATTATTTGAGAAAGGGTGACCAGAAAATGCAGCATGTCGATGATTTCGACTTTGCCGTTCCGGGTGCCGATTCCGTTTTCCCGGACTTCCCGGATCAGCTCGGCGAGCTCGGCGGAAAGGGCCTTGCGGTAGTTTTCGATCCAGACGAGCTTCAGCTCCGGGTCTGCAATGGTACTCACAAAGTCTTTGCCGATGTTGCCGAGCGTACGGATGTTCAGGCGCCACTGCAGATCGAAAATTTCCCGCATTCCGTTTCTCCCGGTCGCGCCCTCCGCCATGGGCACGCTCAGCATGTGAGTCCGAATCCCTCGAAATATGCTCTCACTTCCCGCGCGATGGAGTGGATCCGTGGATGCGCCTGGGCCGAATCCCGCAGCAGGATGAAATGTTTCCAGCCGCTCCAGCGACCGCTCACGAATATCTCGCTCTTGAGCAGGTTGGGGAGGATATCCCGGGCGATCTCCGGTCTCAGGCCGCGCGCAAGGTCTCCCGTATACCAGTCGAAGAGCAGTTCCGCACGCTTTTTCCACTCGCTCACGATCGGAACTCCTTCCGGGAACCCTCCGGTCTCGTCGTTGTAAAAGGGTTCGAGCTCTTCGGGCAGAATCAGCACCATGCCCTTGTTCTTGTAGTTGACGTAGCGGGTGGATTCCTGCGTGAAGGAAAAAACGCGATGGCGGACGACTTCATGGGTAATTCCGCGGTCGCACACGAATCGAAACACAAAAACGGGCAGGTCGGGCGCCTCCGCGCTTTTGGCAAGAGCAAGCTGGGCCTCCTCGCCGACAAGGGAAGCATGCAGCGGAAGGGAACTGGACCCCGGTTCGAAGAGATTGGGGAAGTAGCGGTTGAGGTTTTCCGCGAAAAATCCGCAGAGCGCCGGTTCCCGCCTCTTGAGATGTTCGAGGGTCTCAAGCCATGCCCTGATGTTGCCGGCGACAAGCAGCCCGGAACTCGTGTTGTAGACCCGGTGGAATCCCATCCGGTCCTTGAGGCTCGACAGGAGGGCAACCGGGGTGAATGGGGCCGTCTCGCCGTGCGTTTCGATTTGCAGGACGATATTGCTGTGTTCGAGTACGGACAGGTGCCCATGGGACTTGAGCATGAGAACGAATTTGCGGGCCGAGTCCCCCGTGATTTTGTCTTCGGATTTATAGGCCGTTCTGCCGCAGACCTCGATGAGCCTGAGGGCGCTCGTTTCGTCGGAAGGAGCCATCCCGTAGGGGGAAACCGCGCTTCTCACAAACTGCACTTCCATACTCACTCCTCCTTGGCCCGGAGTTCACCTTCGATGTCGCGCCCTTCGAGGAGACTCCTTCAAGAGAACTCATTCTTCACGCCCCGGGGACGGGAGACGTTCCCGCCAAAGGCGTCACTCAGCAGAAGCAGGCCGACCCGGGGGTGAACAAATCTCATTGAAATCAAGGTGAAAATACCGGAATATAGGTGGCGTGTGCGCATTCTCCATGCCCCGGAGAGTCCCTTTTAGCTCGAAATGATGAAAATCTGAAGTGTTTTGTTGCCCGTATTCGACAGGCGAAGCACCCTTGCCGGATGCGCGGCGAGGAAGCGATCTTCGCCGCACCGGCCCAAAAAGGCATCCCATGAAAAAACGCGCCGCTCGAAGTTCCCGCCCCCGAAGGCTTTGGGGGCTTTTGTTTGCGGGAGCCCTTCTCGCATCCTGCATTTGCGCTTTCCGCGCCCCGGCGGAAGCCGCTCCCGTGCGGGTCATCGTGCTTACCGATGCCGCGGGCCTTGGCGACAAGGCCTTCAACGACGTCTGCTGGAAGGGGGTGCTTAAGGCGAAAGCCGATTTCGGCATCGATGCCCAGTTTCTGCAGTCCAGGGAGCAGGCCGATTACGTTTCCAATCTGACGCTTGCCGCCAGAAAAGCCGATATTGTCGTTACGCTCGGATTCCTCTTCATAGATTCGCTCAAGGCGGTCGCCCCGCACTTTCCCGGCACCAAGTTCATCCACATCGAGGGAGATATTCCGGGACCGAACATTGCCTGCTTCGACTTCAGGTCCGAGGAGGGAGGGCTGCTCGCGGGCCTTGTGGCCGGTCTGTACACGAAGAAGATGATGACAGGCGTTGTCTCCGGAATGGACATCCCCCCGGTGGAGGCCTATGTCAGCGGCTTTCGGGCTGGGGTCAAGATCGCGGAACGGGTGCGCGGGAAACGTATCGAGGTCGTTTCGGGATCGGCCGGGTCCTTCAACGATCCCATGAAGGGCAAATCTCTTGCCAAAGCGATGATCGACCGGGGAGTGGACGTCATCTTCAAGGCGGCCGGAAATACCGGGGTGGGAGTCGTGGAAGCGGTGAAAGCGGAAAAGGGCGTCTGCCTCATTGCGGACGACCTCGACCAGGATGCCTCGCTTCCCGGCAAGGTGCTGACCAGCGCTCTGAAGAGGATGGATGTGGCGGTCTACGGCGCCATACGCGACGTGGTGAAGGGCAACTTCAAGGGAACCCACCTCTGGCTGGGCGCGCCCGACGGAGCCGTGGACATAACGGAGATGAAGTATTCGAAGGAGCTTTTTGCCGCCGACGATCTCCGGAATATCGAAAAAGCCCGCGCTCTGCTGAAAGAAGGAAAGCTGAGCGTCCCCAAACGCCACGGCGAAGTCGAAGCGTACGCGCCGCCCGCGCTCTAGACCGGGGACGCCCCGGCAAAAAAGCCGATAAACCGCGCCGGAACCGCCTTTCGGCCGGGATTGCCCGCGCCTGCTACTTCAGGCATTCCGCCACGGCTTTGAGGCAAGCCTCGTAGTCCGGTTCCTTCGTTATCTCGTCTACAACCTCGGCATGCCTGATAATGCCGCCCTTGTCGACGACGAAAACGGCCCGCGCAAGCAGGCGCAGGTCCTTCAGCAGCACGCCGTAGGAGAGGCCGAAACTGGCGTCCGCGTGGTCCGAAAGAGTCGTCACGTTTGAAACCCCGGCCGCGCCGCACCATCTTTTCTGGGCAAAGGGAAGATCCATGCTGATTGTGAGCACGGCTACGTCCTTACCCAGCTTGCCCGCTTCCACATTGAACCGCCTCGTTTCAACGTCGCAGACCGGCGTGTCCAGGGACGGCACCGCCGAAATGACCAGGACCTTGTCCCTGAACGCGGAAAGCCCGGTTTTACCGAGATTGTTGTCGACCACGTTGAAATCCGGGGCCCTGTCGCCCACCTTCAGTGCCTGACCGCCCAGCGAGAGCGGATTCCCATGCATCGTCACGGTTCTTTCCATAGGATCTCCTGTTGAATTGGATTGGGGGGAATCGGCCTTACGCGCACGCGCGCCAGGCCCGCCGCGAGCGCCGAAATGAGCAGCGCAGCTGCGTGTGGGGCGTGGGGAGCAGGCTCCCCACGGTCTGAAAGCCTGGCATCATCTTGAACGCTCATTGCATTTAAGGACATGCGGCCGCGCAGTCAAGGGCGCGCGGGCCTGATTCGGAACGGGTCCGGGGTGAGCCAAACGGAAAACCGGTCAAAGCGGAAAAGCAGGGCTGCGCGCATTGCCCTGCGATTGCCCGAAGCCCGGTTCAGGATACCAGATGGTTCGCAAGGGCGATTTGTTTTCGCACGAAATCCGGAAGCCTCTGCGCCCGTGCCTTGAGGCCCTTCAGTACGAATTCCCTGGCGACCTGGTCGATGCTGCGCGGACGGAATTTGAGGAATGCCAGGTAGTCTTCGAGATAGGGATCGTCGGTGATGTCCGTGCGCCGATTCCCGATAAAGTCGTAGACGACGTGGGCAATATAGAGCAGCGCAACGCTGAGGCGAGTCTCGCGGGGCACATCGGAGGGAGGAGAGAAGCTGGGCAGCCCCTGGTGCTCGACGGCCTGGCAAACCCCCTTCGGGATATTCCACTGCTGGAGCAGCATCGCGCCCAGCTTGCCCGGGTCCAGCATGTCGAACAGCAGCGAAAGTTTGGGATTCTGCTTTTGCAGAAGCAGCACAACGCTGTCTCCGATATCGTGCACCAGGGCTATCGTGCTCATAAGCGGCGCCTGCCTCGGATCGCAGGGCTGGGAGAGCTCGAAGATAATGTAGGACAGGAAAAGTGAATGGCGAAGAAGGTTCCGGAATTCCTCGGAATCCGGCATGGACTTTATGAGCCCCCGAGAGACGGCTATCTGGTAGATCTCATTGAATCCCAGATAGGTCACCGCGTAGGAGATATCCGAAATCTCCCTCTGCAGACCGTAGCGGCTGGAGTTTATCGTCTTGAGGATATCGACGACCAGGGCAGGGTCCTGCTTTGCCAGATCGGCCACATCCTTTGCGGAGGCGGCCTCGCTTGTGAGCAGCTCGATGAGGTGCGTTATATAGAGGGGCAGGCGAGGGATGTTCTTTACGATATTGAGGATTATCTCGGACTGCTCATACCTGCCGTGCGATTTTCTGAGGTTTCTCTTGATGTACCGGGAGAGGCCGTTTGCACGCCGTTGGGAACCGTCCCGCTGCTTTCTGATAAGCTCAAGGCGCGCCAGCGCCGCATCGTGCAGGCTCATGAGCACCGAGTTTTGAATTCCCTGGCTCAGGCTCTGGAATGCGGTCGGGCTGAACCCCAGGACTTTGGCCGTTTCCTTTGCAACCACCGAGGAGACCCTGCCCCGCACGGACAAGAGGCTGGTTTCACTGATCCAGTCTCCGGGGACAAATGTGAAGCCTTCCCCGAACGCTTCATTGGAGACTACTTCCAGGACTCCGCTCAACACGTAATAGATGTTCCGGTCCGGTCCCCTCTTTTTGAACAGAAGCTCCTTTTCCGATACGGCGCGTACCTGCCCCGTGTTGAAAAGGATGATGCGCTCCTTGTCGCCTATGGCCGGTTGCGGGCTTTGAATCGCATGCCCCTTCCCTTCGGTGGATTGATTCATGGCGCTACTCTTTGGCTGCGGGATGGCTTGGTGCCGGGCACCCGCACGGGAAGAAAATCGGGCGCGCTGTTACGCTCCCCCCGCGCCCCCTCGGGATTTCTGTCGCAGCCTTACGCGCACGCGCGTCAGGCCCGCCGCAAGCGCCAAAATGAGCAGCGCAGCTGCGTGTGGGTGTGGGGAGCAGGCTCCCCACGGTCTGAAAGCCCGGCATCATCTTGAACGCTCATTGGTATTACCGGACGAGCAGGCTCAGAAGCAGAAATGCGGCCAGGATGCCGCATCCCGCCCCGGCGAGTTTCAACTTGCGCCGGTATCTCCGGATCCTTTTGTCCCGCTCCACGATCATCGCCGCATGCTCGGCGACAAAATCGCCCGATATCCCCAAAATACTCCCGGCGCCGGCAACCCTTGACGTGAGCTCGAAGGCCTCCTCGGGGATCTTTCCCGATGATGCGGCCGAAACGAGCAGAGAATAGAACCTGTCCACGATCTCGCAGTGGGTTTCCGGCCGCTCGCTGCGGTGATGGCGCAGGCCCGGATTGACTACGGATGCCGAAGCCTCGGCCAGCTTCTCATCGCTCAAATTCCACGGCAGATCGAGCCCTCGCACCAGGGTGCGGGACTGCTCCAGCCCGGCATCCAGCCAGAGGTCGTAGTCCACTATTGCTCGCAGGCTGCTTCCCGCATGAAAAAGCGCGTTCATGTTGGCGGCAAGCCAGAGCAGATAGGCCTGGGGCAGCGGCATGCCGTCCCGCCTGGCAAGTGAGGCGGCAACGGAGCCGGGATGGCGGATGGAAAGAACATAAGAGGGCTCGGCGCCCACCTCGTCAAAGATCTCATTCCAGAGGGGGAGCAGGGAAAGGGTGCGAGGGTCCTTGAAACCCCATACGCCGTTTCCCGCGGCCAGCTCGGAGCGGACCTTGCCGATCAGGGACCGTTTCATCTCTTCGATCCCGGCATCGCGCAGCCGTTGCCGGTCGATCATAAACACGGGGGTGTCCCACGTGTACTTCAGCTTCGCAAGGATCTTTTCATGCTCTCCGACAATATGGGTCGACTCCCAATAGCCTTCGGCGTTGAACTCGTCGGCCCGGCCGAAATCGTTGCCCATGTAAACGCCCGCGGCGTTCAGGAAGTTCGCAAGAAGTGAAGTCCCGGATCGGTGCATGCCCAAAACGACAAAAACGCGCATTCGCCCGCTTTCTGGGTTGTGATTTTAAAAGGCTGTGCCGGACTTCGGCGAACCCGAACCGGGTTTTGCGCCGTTGCCTATTCCCACCTGTTTCCCCGTTTTCTCAGCTCGATATACTCGACCCGTCCTTTTTCATTGATAAATGAGCTGAGAAGCCAGCTCACAATGCTTATGACAATCGAGCCGAGCACCGCCGCCCAGAACCCCTGAACGTGAAATCCCGGAACCACTCCCGCAACCATCAGAAGCAGCAGGGCGTTAATCACGAAGGTGAAAAGCCCCAGGGTCACGATATTGATCGGAAGCGTCAGTATGAGCAGCACCGGGCGAAACAGCGCGTTGAGTATACCCAGGATCATTGCGGCAAACAGTGCCGAAAAAAATCCGCTCACATATATCCCACCGACCAGATACGGGGTGAGCATTATAGCCACGGTGAGCAGAACCCATCGTAAAAGCAGTCCGTTCATTGGTCCCTCCTGATAGCGGCTTGGCGTTTGCGTGCAACAACAACTCACGCCAGGAGAGTTTATACTAAGACGGTTCGAAATAAATATCAAATGATCCCGGGGAGAATCGCCTCCCCCGTTTTATGTCAACCGATTCTCACGGAGCGCCTTTGGCGGATGCGGCGGGCCTTGCCGTCAGCCCCCGGGCAAGCTCAAGGTCGATGAAGATCAACACTTCGAGCAGGTCCGGGTCCGGCTCGGTCAGGGCAAGGGAAGTCTGCTTGTCGATAAAGATGCTCAAGCCGAGGATATTCGATTTGACCTCGGGTGGAAGCTGGTTTTCGGGACCGGACACGCTGACCTGTATCAGCGTCCAGAGCAGCCTGTTCGTCTTGAGGGCGGAAATGTATTTCTCACTGTCGCCCCGTTTTGCCTCCGAAAGGGAACGGGCAGCTCTGAAAAAAGCGGCCGCCTCGATCTCGCGGGGCGATCCGGTTTTTGCTTGCGTCTTGCAGTAGGCCTTGATCGCCTCAGTATGCGTCATGCCCGGCTCCTGCTGCCCTCGATTGCGAAACCCTCCAGCTACCGGATCATACCGAGAAGCCCAATCTGCTGCATGCCCATGATACTCAGAGTCTGGTCCCCGAGTTGTTCCCGTGTCTGCATGGCAACCAGGCTCGCCCGAACCTGGCTCGAGTCGGGCAGGACCAGATTGGCGGTCTGGCCGGTATCGCTTCCCGATAAGGGAACAACGGCGCCGTCATAGGACTGCAGAGCCGATCTTTGGGTGCTGAAATAGTTCGCGGTCTCCCGGACCTCGGACGCAGCCGCGTCCAGACCCGCGCCGATAGCGGCAAAGGCTTCCTCCGCCGCGCCGGCTGAGCCTCCGGCCTCCCCCTCGAGCGGGGCGCTCCAGTCGGCCACGATTCTCGCGGCACCCTCCGACAGCGGTTGGCCTCCCGCATTGGCGGCCGTTCCGGTGACACCGAGAGAGGCTGCGTCGACAGGCCTGTTGCGAACCACGACTGTCTCGGAACCAATGCCGGTCGTCGCTCCTTCGGCTGCTTCAGTTTTTTCCGCCGCCTCCTTCAGAAGATTCACGCCGTCATAGGAGGCTTGGGATGCATATTCGTCCAGCTGCCCGGCCAGCTCTTCATACCGCTCCTGGAGCACCCCCCTCTCGGAGGCGCTCGTCGCATTCCGGGCCGATTCTACGACGCTTTTCATCTCATTTATCGTCGCATCCATATTGGAAAGGGCCTGGATGGCCGTCCCGGTTGCGCCCAGGGTGCGATCGAGAGCTTCTTTCGTCGCGACGAGATCGTTCGTCCGGTTCAGCAGGGACTGCGCGCTGACAAAAGCGACCTTTTCGTCCTCGCCGCCGACCATGGCCGTGTTGCTCACAACCGATTGCTGCACGCCTGCATAATACGTCTGCGCGTACTGCACATATTGCAGCGTGTTGCGTGTCGTGAGATCAGAGGTGATTTCCGACATGATTCGCCGTCCTTTCCGGGCTCGGGCTCGATGCGTGTCGGCTTGACCATTTGAGGCTTAGGCTTTGTACCGGGCCGGACCGGCGGAATTCAGGGATTGAGGCGGGCGGGAAATGCCGCAAAAGAGGGTAAGTGAGCTCAAACCTCGGGCACGCCGCGACCACGCATTCCGCTACGAGCGGACGGCGGCCCCATGCTCCGATTTTGCTCCGCACCCATCCGGCATCCCTGCTGCCATATCCGAAGACTTAGGCCAGTGGCTTTGTGCCCCACTCTTTCAAGTGGTTTACCCTTTTCAAATGGTGCCGATTAATTCTTTCCGTCTATCTGATCGGCGGAATCGATTCAATACTTGAATTTTTTTTGAGAGGCAGGCGTTTTTTTTCGAACCGAACGCCCGCCCGCAATCCTTTGGCTCCGCTAGCGGCCCCGGACTATCCGCGTTATTTCGGCAAGAAGCGCCTCCGTCGACGTGACGATTAGATCGCAGGAGCACTGAATCATGGAATTAAGACACGAGCCTTCTCCCTCCCCCGCCCGGCGAAAATCGGTCCGGATGCCGATCATCTTGCGCTCCGGTGACCGGATCGCGTAGAAATAGCCCAGCTCCCAAGCCGTTCCATCGTCCACCTGAGTTCCGTCCAGCAGGGCAATTACCAGATCGGCGTTCTCCAGGTGCGACCTGCAGCGTGAAAATATCTCCGGCCACACATTGGCCCCGAGCTTTTCCATTTCTTCCTTCGGCATGAGGTCATAGGGAAACGTGATCTCCAGCTTCCTGCCTCCCGGTGTCAGCCCGAGTGCTTCAATTTTCCTGATTACGGCTCGAATCCAGTCCCTCTCGGATTCGGAAAAAAGCGGTCCGGCAAAATAGATCTTCATGCTCATCTCCCGTGTCGATGCGAAAATCAAGGTCCGCACTTCATTCTTTGAGTGGCCATTATACAATGAACTTCTGGCTTTTATCACGTTCCGGCTCTATTCTACAATGCACTGTGGAAAATCTGCCTCTCCGCCCTGCGGGATGGAGGGCCGACTGTCAGGCCGCCGAACCACTCGAAAGGGAAGCCGATGAAAGCCATAAGCGTGCAGCAGCCATTCGCGTTTGAGATTCTCAGCGGGCAGAAAACCATCGAGGTAAGAGACCAGGACACCCTCTACAGGGGAGACCTCCTCGTGTGCTCGTCGCGCAAACCCGCATTCCCCCAGGAAGACATGGAAGAGATGGAGGAAGAATACGGGTGCACTTTTCTCTACGGGCAGGCGCTCTGTGTGGTGAGGCTTGCGGACGTCAGGCCCATGGAAATGGGCGACGAGCAAAAGGCTCTGGTAGACAAATTCGACCCGGAGGCCCTCTGCTGGGTCTTCGAGGATGTCCGTCCCGTTATTCCCTTCCCCGTCAAGGCGCAGAAGGATATCTTCGAGATCGAGGACAGCCTTGTCCAGACGTCGCCTTTCAAGTACGGCGAAGGGGTTGTCGTGAAAGGCGGAACGGTGGCCCTGGACTTTGGAATCGACTTCTCGGGATGGCGCGGAAGGGTTTCGGAGGTGCTCCTTACCGATGAGGGCGAGCCCAGGGTGCATGTGCTCTGGGACAGCCAGTCCCTTCGGAGCATCCCCATTTCGGTAATCCAGACCTGCGAGAAGGAGCGGTTTGACTGGACGGGCGTGCTGCTGCGCTTTTCCGAGATCCAGCCCTCGGAGCCCCGGGATACCTGGGACGACGTCCAAGAAGCGCTCGACAGCATTATCGAGGAAAATCCCGAACTATTCGACGAGCAATAGGGGGGCGGAGAACGCGGAGCGGAAGATGGCGGAAATCTTCGATTCCTGGGTGGAAACATACGATACGTGGTTTGAGACGCCGATGGGCGCGCTGGTGCTGGAATACGAAAGCAGGCTCTTTCTCCGGATGGCCTGCCCGGGCGAGGGGGAGCATATCCTGGACGCGGGATGCGGGACGGGAGTCTTTACCCGGTACCTCCTGGAGAAAGGCGCAAGAGTCACGGGGTTGGAGCTGTCCCTTCCCATGCTGCGCCGGGCGGGAATGAAGGCGGCCGGGCGGCCGTTTCTGACGGTCCGGGGCGACATGCTCCGGCTTCCGTTTCCGGATGCGTGTTTCGATAAGACCGTGTCGGTCACCGCAATCGAATTCATCAAGGATGGTGCGGCGGCGGTCACGGAACTCTTTCGCGTGACCCGTCCGGGCGGGATCGTCGTTGTTGCCGGCCTCAACAGCCTGAGTCCCTGGGCCGCACGCAGGACCGCGTCCGCAAAGGAGGGCCATGCCATTTTCGTGCATGCCGTTTTCAGGTCCCCGCCACAGTTGGCGGATCTGGCGCCTTTTCCGGCTACAGTCCGGACGGCCGTTCACTTTGAAAAGCAGGAAGAGCCCGAACGGGCGAGAAGAATAGAAGAGGAAGCGAGCGCCCGGGGTGACGATACCGGAGCCTTTTGCATAGCGTGCTGGCAAAAACCGCTTCGTTAGGCGCTTTCCTACCAAATTACCTTGAAAATAGGTCCCGAGATACCCATTTTCATGCCTTTCGGTGACACCGGCGGCGGCTGGCCAACGGCCGCGGCCGCAGCGCCAAACTTGAAAACAAATGCGTATCAGAATATCAGAACGGGGCAGCCCGCGTTGGCGACAAGGTCATCCACCGGGTGGCCGAAAACCTTTTTGACCCAATCGGGCCTGTGAGACCTTGTCGTAACCACCATGGACGGTTTTTCCCGCCTTATGACGTCGAGGCAGGTGGGCGCAAACCGGCCGACCCGGACGAAAGACTCCATTTCGATGCCTTCGAGATCGGCCTTGGCGGCGATTTCGTCGACCAGCTCCCGGCCCTGTTTCTCGTGCAGTTCCAGCAGGTTGCTCTCACACCTGTCCCTGACGCGGGGAGAAAGACCATATTCGGCTCCCACGAAATACCGCGACAGGTTTACGTCCGCGACGAATACAACCAGAAGCTTCTTTGTTTTCCTCGCTTCCCGAATTGCGGCGAAAATTGCTTTGTCGGATTTTCTGAAGGTCGAAAGCGCAAGCATCACGCTACCCTGAGAGCAATTTGACAAGATCCGGGTCTCCTTGGGAAAAACAGCTCGTCGCGTGGAAAAAGAGAAAGAGTCCTGGAATCCGATACAGGTCCCGTACCCGCGAGGTGCAGGTCCGGTTTAATCGACCGCTTGAGCAACGGATCGCGCCGGAGCTGCCCAGTCCCTTATAGCCCGCGCTCTGTGCGCGCGCAAGCTCAATGATATCCACACACTGACTACAGCAAACGTTCCCGCCCAGAACAAGAGCAACCAGGTAAAGAATCCCACAGCAGGCCTCCACAGTATTGGAAAATGTTCGGACAACTCCATTCGGATACGCCAAGTAGCAGTCCGAGTATGAAGCAATGAGCGTGCCACAAGCTTCTGAGCTATCGTAAAGTTAGGTAAATAATACCGAAGGTTCGGCCCGCCGCACGCGCCGGAATGAGCAGCGCAGCTGCGTTTGGGGTGTGGGGAGCAGGCTCCCCACGGTGTGAAAGCTTGGTATCATCTTGAACGCTCATTGGTATTAGGGGAGATCGGCTCTGAGGCCGGATAGGCCGAGGAAGAGAATCCAGGAATGTAAACTTTTCGACAATGACTTGCGTCTTTATTTTCAGGATGCAGAACCAGTCAAACTCGAAAAAATCCGTAATTCTCCCGTATCGCGGGAGAAAGAGACTTCCTGACGGAGGTGTTTCATGAAAGCGTTCAGAACCCTATTGGCAGCCTTGTTCCTGTCTTTCGCCATCCTTGCGGCGATACCCGCGGGAAACGCAGATGCCGGGCCTCGGGGGAGGCATTATTCCGCGTATCGGGGAGGATACCACCATGGGGGCTGGCACAACCGATATTCCCGTCCTTATTACCGTCCGTACTACCGGCCGTATTCCCGGGGTTACTACGCCTATCCGTACCGTTATTACGGCTACGGCCCCTACTACGACTATTACTGGCCGTCGTATTATTACGGACCGGGAGTGAACTTCTCGTTTGGGTTCGGGTACTAGGCCGAGGGGTTGCGCGATAGAAAAGATGTGCAATCCGGGGCAATAAGAGCCCGGAGGGCCGTGTGCCGACGGCACGCGGCCCCGGCGCAAGGAATCCCGCAAGCTCTAAAGAGAGATCTTTTTCGCGGTGTTCCGCATCTGCAGCCCGTGGATGAGCGATGCGCCTGCGCGAATGGCAGCCGCCACATGGACGGCTTCCGTCATCTCTCCCAGATTCGAGCCTTTTTCAAGGCACGTCTGCGTGTAGGCATCGATGCAATAGGGGCACTGGATGGCGTGGGCGACGGCGAGCGCAATAAGCGCCTTTTCCCGTTCCGTGAGTTCGCCTTCCTGAAAGACGGCACCGTAATATTCAAAGAACCTTGCCGCCAACTCGGGTGAATCCTCGGCGATTTCGCCGAACTTGGGAAGGTCTTGCGCCCTGTAGTACGAGTCCATGAGGACAATCCTTTCAAATCCCGGAGAATAGTTACACCCGGCCCAGACTAGGCCTTTATCGAACCGCCTCAAGTAAACCCCGAACCGGCCGTGCAGGCATAGCAGTGTTCACCCACACCAATGGGGGTTCCCTCCTCGGGAATGTCCCCGATCTCCGATATATGCACCTTTTTTCCCCCCAGCGGAATGCCGGCGGCCTGGTTGAAATCGCAGTCGTAGAGGAAACCGTCCCAGGAAACGGAGAGAAGAGATCTGCACATCAGGCCGGACAGAGTACAGGGATTGAAGCTGGACCGGAGTTTTTGCATGTAGCTGTCCAGATTGCCCGTTTGATGGAGCCACCGGCTGAATCTGCCCAGCGGAGCGTTCCCGAAGGTATACAGATTGCTGAAGACAATGCCCCAGTTTCTTTCCAGATCCCGCCGGAATTTCTTTTCGATCCCGCTTTGTTCCGGCGGCAAAAAGGCCCCGGTGGGATTGCTCACCAGATCCAGCCTGAGGCCGGTCCCGGGGAGACCGTATCCTTTCGCATTCAGTCTGCGAAGGTTTCCGGCCAGTTTTTCGAATACGTCCTTTCCCCGCTGGGAGACAAATTGCCCGAGATTAACCGAAGGAAAAGAACAGACTATGGTTACCCGGTTTTCCGTGCAAAGATCCGGAATCGGATTGCCGTCCTCCCAGACGGGAAGGCTCAGGTTGGAGCGCAGGATCAGTTCGGAGGCAAGCGGCGCAAGGCTTTCCAGCATGTACGGCAAGACGGGATTCATCTCCGGGGCGCCCCCGGTGATGTCGACGGCCGCAAACCGCCGCGCGCGAGCGTAGTCGACGACAAGGCGGGCAACACCATCGTTCATCAGCTCGCGCCGCGCCGGCCCCGCTTCCAGGTGGCAATGCCTGCAGCTCAGGTTGCAGAGCAGGCCGATGTTTACCTGCAGCACCGAGGTTTTTCCACGGACCAGCCGTAAACCCCGGTCCGAGAGAGACTGTGAAAACGATTCGGCGGGAACCGGCCCGCGGGCAAGCTCCGAAGACTCGGCCGTGTTTCCGTCGACCTTACACGTCATCTGTTCCGACGCGTCGGAATGGTGTGCTGGCAGCATGCTCATGGTTGCCGTGACTGCTGTTCTCCGGAATGTATGCGAGCGATTCTCGCGGATGGATGCCCCCCGCACTTGGGAAGCACCCTTAATCTTAGCGGGCACGATCGCTTTCGTCCAATCGGTTCCCCAAATGCATTGGGACGATCCGGATTGAAACGCTCTATCGGAAAGCCTTTCCGGCCCGCTTTGTCTGTGCTCAAAGATAACCATAGAAGCCCGGCCCCGCTATGCCGGCGTCAACGCGGAGCATGATTTCGCCCGGGGGCGCTGGACACCCCCAATACCGCGCCCCGAAGCGGTTCCTCCGAGTCTGGGCCCCGGCGCTTTGAGACGCAGGGATAGCGCGGAGAACCATTCCATGGGACCGCAAAAGGTTGCCGCATCCGCAGCTTTTCGCGCCTTCGGCTCCAAACTGGCAAGATATTTGCTGAGTGTGCAGTTTATTGTCGTCCCGGCCCCGTGCTTCAAACAGTGTAAAGAACGGTAAAGTTCGACCGGGACTGCAAAAAGGCATGGGGCAAGTTTCGAAAACCGGCCATGCCGGGCGCCATAGTCAAGATTTTGAACAAAGGGGGAAAGCATGAAGGTCGGAATTTTGGCAGGAGGACTCGGCACCCGCCTTTCCGAGGAAACGGTGGTCAAGCCCAAGCCCATGGTCGAAATCGGCGGCAAGCCAATCCTTTGGCACATCATGCGGAGTTATGCCGACTACGGTTTCAAGGAGTTCGTGATAGCCCTGGGATACAAAGGCGAATACATAAAAGATTACTTCATCAACTACCGGCGCAGGGCGTGCAGCCTGACGGTCAATCTCTCGTCGGGAGACCTAATGGTGCATAACGGGCACGCGGAGGACTGGACAGTCCATCTGCTCGATACCGGCGAAAAAACCCAAACCGGCGGCCGCGTTAAGAGAATCGCCAATTATATCGGCAGAGAACCCTTCCTCCTGACCTACGGCGACGGCGTCTGCAGCGTTGACATCAACAAGCTGATCGAATTCCACAGGAACCAGGCGAAAATCGCCACCGTCACGGCGGTGCGCCCCCCGGCCCGCTTCGGAGGCTTGACCTTTGACGGGGACGCGATTTCAACATTTGCCGAAAAGCCGCAGACCGGAGAAGGATGGATCAATGGCGGCTTTTTCGTGCTTGAGCCCGAAATCGTTGACTATATCGAGAGCGACGAAATGCCCTTCGAGTACAGGCCCATGGAGCGCCTGACCAGGGAACAGCAGCTCGTCGCATACCGCCACGACGGCTTCTGGCAGTGCATGGACACGCTGCGCGACGTGCAGCTTCTCGACAACATGTGTGCCGCGGGCAATATGCCCTGGAGAGCGAAGCCCTCCGCTCACGCCAACAGGCGTGATGCGGTCGCCGCGGCCGTTTAGCAAAAGGGACCCCGCCGGATTCCGCTTCGGCGCGGGCCATCCGGCGACACTATACGGCTTTTGCCGGAAATTATCGTTTGCGGCCGCCCGGCCGTCCCGGAGGAAATCATGCCGACCCTTAACACCCACGAGCCTCTTTTCATCTTTGAAATGGCCAACAACCACATGGGCAAGCCGGAACACGGGCTGAGAATCATCCGGGAGTTCGGCCGCATCGCCGGGGAATTCCCCTTCACCTTCGCCTTCAAGCTGCAGTACCGGCAGCTCGATACCTTCATTCATCCCGACTACAAGACGAGAACGGATTTCAAGTATGTGAAGCGCTTCTCGGAAACCCGCCTTTCGGCAGACGATTTCAAAAGGCTCCGGGACGAAATGACCGTACACGGCTTCCTTGCCGTCTGCACCCCCTTCGATGAAGCTTCCGTCGACCTGATCGAGGAACACAACTTCGATATCGTCAAAATCGCGAGCTGCTCTTTCACCGACTGGCCGCTTCTCGAGCGGATCGCCCTCACCGACAAGCCGGTGATCGCTTCGACCGCGGGCGCTTCCTTCCAGGACATAGACAAGGTGGTGAGCTTCCTCGGACACAGGAAAAAAGACTTTGCCCTGATGCACTGCGTGGCGCAGTATCCCACTCCTCCGGCACAGCTCCAGCTAAACCAGATCGACCTGCTCCAGGCCCGCTATCCCGGGATCCGGATCGGCTACTCGACCCACGAAGCCCCCGAAGAAGTGGACAGCGTCAAAGTTGCCGTCGGCAAGGGCGTGAGTCTTTTTGAAAAGCACGTGGGAGTTCCCGGCGAGGATTTCGGCCTGAACGCCTATTCGGCCAACCCCGAACAGGCGCGCGCCTGGCTCGAATCGGCCAGGGCGGCTTTTGCGATATGCGGGGTTTCCGGCAAACGCGCCGAGTTCGCCCAAAGCGAACTGTCCAGCCTGCGATCCCTGCAACGGGGGCTTTTCGCTTCGCGTTCCTTCAAAAAAGGCGAGCGCATCCCCCACGACGCGGTCTTTGCGGCCATTCCCACGATGGAAGGGCACATCACGGCAAGCGACCTCTCCAAGTACTGCGAACTCTACGCTTTGGAGGACATCGAAGCGAACGCGCCGCTGCTCTCCTCGAACATTTCGATGCGCAACGTGAGGGACAAGATCTACAAGATCGTGCAGGACGTCAAGGGCCTCATCATTCAAAGCGGCGTGACCATCCCGTCGCAGGTTGACCTCGAAATATCGCACCACTACGGCATCGACCGGTTCTCCGAGTTCGGGCTCACGATGATGACGGTCGTCAACCGCATCTACTGCAAGAAGCTCATCGTCCTCCTTCCCGGCCAGAAGCACCCGACCCAGTACCACAAGCAAAAGGAAGAGACTTTCCACATTCTGTACGGGGAGGTCTACATCGAACTCAACGGGACCTCGCGCACGCTGAAAACGGGCGAGACCGTCACGGTGGAGCGGGGCGTGCACCACTATTTCGGAAGCCATACGGGAGCCATCATCGAAGAGCTGTCCTCGACGCATTACGCCGCCGACTCCTTCTACCTCGACCCGGAGATCGGCAGGAACGCGAACCGCAAGACCCTGCTGACCCATTGGTTCGATTGATGAAAACGATTATCTGGGACGTTGACGACGTCCTGAACGATCTCACGCGAGCGTGGTTCGAAGACTGGCTGCGCTCATCCGGGACCGGTTGCTCTCTGAAATACGATCAGCTCGCCTGCAATCCTCCTCATGAACTGCTCGGCATCACCCATGCGGAATTCCTCGCCTCGCTTGACGCTTTCCGGCTCTCGGGCAAGGCCCGGGACCTGCCTCCTTTTCCGGAGACTCTCGACTGGTTTGCCCGGTACGGTAACCGCTGCCATCACCTTGCTCTCACGGCAACTCCGCTTCTCGCGGGACACGTTTCCGCGGAATGGGTAATGCGGCACTTCGCGAGGTGGATACGCTCTTTCGGAATAACCCCTTCGCCGCGCCCCGGATGGCCAAACGACCATCACGCGGCCAAATCGGACTTTCTTCTCTGGTGGGGCAAAGGGGACATCCTGGTTGACGACAGCCCGGCGAACGTGGCCGGAGCGCTGGCTCTGGGCATGGATGCGGTGCTCTTTCCGCGACCGTGGAACCGGTCGGAACCGAGCATCGGCGAGGCTCTGGAGGAACTCACCCTGAAGGCATTCGGCGAGCCCCCCGCAACAATGAGGTAAAAGGACACCATGGTAAAGCTATCGGATTATGTGGCCAACAGGATCGCCGGGGAAGGCGTCAAGCATGTCTTCATGCTGGCCGGCGGCGGCAGCATGCACCTGGTTGACTCCTTCGGCAGATGCCCCGATCTGGCATACGTCTGCAATCTCCACGAGCAGGCATGCTCCATTGCGGCCGACGCCTACGGCCAGTATACGAATAACCTGGGAGTCGCCCTGGTGACCACCGGCCCGGGCGGCACCAACGCCGTAACGGGCCTCGCGGGCGCCTGGCTTGATTCCACCCCCTGCATGTTCATCTCGGGGCAGGTCAAGAGGGCGGACCTCATGGCGGGCCGGGGAGTCCGGCAGATGGGTTTCCAGGAACTCGACATCGTCCGGGTCGTCAATTCCCTGACCAAGTACGCGGTGACGGTTACCGATCCCCTCACCATCAGATACCACATGGACAAGGCGCTCCACCTGGCAAGAACCGGCAGGCCCGGCCCGGTCTGGATCGATATTCCCCTGGACGTGCAGTCCTCCTTCATAGACGAAACGGCCCTCGAAGGTTTCACGCCCGAAGAAGACCCGGATGCGGGCGCGAAGAAGGCGCGGCTGGAAGATCAGGTGCGCGCGGCGTTGGCATATCTCGCGGAGTCGCGGCGTCCGGTCATCCTCGCCGGCAATGGAGTCCGGCTCGCAAAGGCGCTTGGAGAGTTCCACGATCTCATCGAAAAACTTCAGATTCCCGTGCTCACCACCTGGAAGGCCGCGGACTTCCTGCCCGAGGACCATCCCCTCTACGTCGGAAGGCCCGGAGCGATAGGGCAGCGGGCGGCGAATTTCGCGCAGCAGACCGCGGACTGGATACTCGTTATCGGCGCGCGGCTCGACCTGGGCCAAACCGGCTACAACCACCGCAATTTTGCCCGAGGCGCCAGGAAGGTGATCGTTGACGCCGATGAAGCCGAGATCCGCAAGATGGACATGGACATCGAGGTCCCGATCTGCGCCGATGCGCGCGACGCCCTGCGGGAGTTCATCCGGCAGGCCTCCGGCATGGTTCGCCCGGACCGCGCGCGCTGGTGGGAGAGGTGCCGCGAGTGGAAAGCCCGGTATCCCGTCATGCTTCCGGAGTACTGGAAAGAAAAAAACGGCGTCAGCACGTACGTGCTTGTAGACATTCTCTCGGACGAAATGACCCCGGAGGATCTGCTCGTCCCCGGCAGCTCCGGGACATGCAGCGAAGTCACCATGCAGGCATTCCGGGTCAAACCGGGCCTGAGGGTCTTCAACACCCAAGGGCTCGGCTCGATGGGGTTCGGAATCTCGGCGAGCATCGGGGGATGCATTGCGAGCGGCGGAAAGCGCACGGTGTGCGTCGACGGGGACGGCGGTTTTCAAATGAACATCCAGGAGCTGGAGACCATCAGGCGGCTTAACCTCCCGATCAAGTTCTTTATCCTGAACAATCGCGGCTACGGCTCCATCCAGGCTACCCAGAAGAACTATTTCGGCGGCTTTTTTGTCGGAAGCAGCGCCGAAAGCGGCATGACGCTGCCCGATATCCGCCGCGTGGCCGGCGCGTTCGGTCTTAAGACCGCGATAATCCGGAACCACAGGAACATCAGGAACCGCGTGCGGGAAATCCTTCAGGCCGAAGGTCCCGTTGTCTGCGACGTCATCATTTCGCCGAATCAGACGACGGCCCCGCGAATCTCCACCGTGAAAAACGAAGACGGCACCATGACATCAAGGCCTCTGGAGGACATGTGGCCCTTTCTCGACCGAGATGAGCTGCAAGAAAACCTGCTCGTCGAATAGATCCGGGAAGACGGGGCATTCGCGGGCTGCAATGCAGGCAAACAAGGTCAACGCTTACTGGCGAGGCATCGTGAATATCTCAATTCATATTTTTAGGAGACTTGTATGAACTACCTAGTTGTTATGCCCAGATTTATAAACAAGCCTGGGGATTTCTATTATTTCGCCCTCGGAATCGCCTACGTGTCGGCCAGTCTGAAGAAGGCGGGCAAAAGGGTCTTCACCCTCAATTTGAACCACACCGCGGATCCCGTGAGCGTTTCCGTTCGTCACGCCATTGACGAGCATGGAATAGACGCAGTTCTTACCGGCGGTTTGAGCGGAAATTATACCCCTGTCAAACAAGTGGTTACGGCGGCCAAGGAAGTCGGCGGCAAAGTTTTGACCGTTGTGGGCGGAGGACTCGTCAGCAGTGAACCGCTTGTTGCAATGGAAGGGTTGGGCGCGGATATCGGGGTCATCGGGGAAGGGGAAATCACGGTATGCGAACTGGCCGAAGCCCTGGAAAAGGGCTCGGACCTTGCCGATGTGGCGGGCCTGGTCTACAGGAACGACGGCCGGCTTCATATTACGGCGGCCCGTAAAGAGATCTTCGACCTTGCGTCGATTCCCTGGCCGGATTATGAGGGATTCGGTTTTTCAGCTTACCTGGACGCCATGTCGCGCGGTTCCGGCGGCCAGCGCTATGTGCAGACGATCGCCAGCAGGTCGTGCCCCTTTGACTGCACCTTTTGCTATCACCCCGCCGGCAAGCATTACCGGCAGCGTTCGCTCGACGATTTCTTCGAGGAACTGGACTTCATGCTGCCCCGCTTCCGAATCCAGTATCTTAACATCAGCGATGAGCTGTTTGCTCTCGACCGGGAAAGAACTCGCGAGTTTTGCGCCCGAATGAAAGAACGGGTGGACAAATTCGGCATCAAATGGGATGCCCAGCTTCGGGTGGACCATGTGGACAAGGACCTTATGGACCTGCTCAAATCCTCCGGCTGCAGCCTCATAAGCTACGGTATTGAGAGCGCCGACAATACGGTACTGAAGAGCATGAGGAAGCACATCACGGTAGAGCAGATAGAAAATGCGCTCAAGTTGACGTATGAAGCGGGGATCCAGATCCAGGGGAACTTCATTTTCGGGGATATTGAAGAGACCTGGGAAACCGTGCACAACACTCTGGAGTGGTGGCAAAAGCATCTGGAATACGAGGTGAATCTCACTCACATAAAGGTCTTCCCCGGCACCCACCTGTATAAGCATGCCTGCGAGAAGGGAATAATCAAAGACAGGCTGAAATACCTGGAGGACGGCTGCCCCCTGGTGAACGTATCGAAGATGAGCGCGTCCGAGTACAGTGCATTGGACGGCGAGCTCCAGCGGTACTTCAAGGCGAACTCAAGCCCGCCGGAATCGGTCGAAATGCTTGGCATCAAGGGCTCCGGTTGCCACATCGCCCTTACCTGCAAGCACTGCAAGGGCAGGACGGAACAAATCTATTACCCATTTTTGCACAGCCTGTCCAGGGCAAGGCCGGTTTGCACCCACTGCCGCCAGCGCCTGGATCTCGATGATGCGGTAATCGATGCAGTGCTGGAAAGCGGGTTCGCGAAGCTGTTTCGAGAACACAAGAAAGTCGGCGTCTGGGGATGCGGGGACATTGCCGGAATGGCATTTGAAAAATGTGCGTCTCTACGGCGGAATAAAATTTATCTGCTTGATAAAAGCGCACAAAAACAGGGGACCAGTTTGTGGGGACACACTGTATCCCCGCCCTCCATAATTCCCGATGAGAACATCGACGCGGTGATCATAACGTCGATCAGGTACGCGGATGAGATAAGCGATGAAATCGCGTCCAAATATCCATGTGTCAAAAAGATCATAAAGTTCACAGACATGACCACTATCTACAATTAGGAGTTCCTACCGGGCCATGATCTCGCATCCCGAGGGCTATAAGCCATATGTCATCCTGGGCACTACCCAGCGCTGCAACTACCGGTGCCGGATGTGTTTGGCGAGGCGCTTCGGCGCCATCCGGAGGTTGTTTTCCACCAGACAACGAACGCATCCCTGCTGACGGCGGGCAGGCTGCAATCTCTTCGAGGCATATCGAAGGCGGGGTTCACCATTTCGATCGATACGGTCGACGCCCTCACGTATGCCTCGATACGACGCCTGGAACGCTTTCCAGAGTTCTGGAAAACATCAGATCGCTGCGGCCCGGGTTGCGCTCCATCGGCGTCAAGGAGGTTGACCTGCGGCTGAATATGGTGCTCATGAAGCGCAACATTTTCCCTTTGCCGGATGTCTTGCGCTTTGCCAAGGAAATTCATGCGGCGGTCTACGTGGATCATCCGCAGGGATTTGGCCCGGTTCTGGCTCTCTGAGCGGCGGCTCCCCACACCCAAAACGCAGTTGCGCTGCTCATTTTGGCGCTCACGGCGGACCCGTTGACCGGGCCGCACTTGGCACAATAATTGTATATCGCAGATCCCGCAAGACCGTTCAAGGCAGCCAGTTCGGGACCATCGGGTCCCTTTTCCGCTCAATCCGTGAAAAAGGAGCGTCTGCTTGAATAACAGAGAACCTCTTGTAAGCATCATGATACCCAACAGAAACCATTCCGCGTTCCTGGGCCAATGCATTGAAAGCGCTTTGAACCAGACTTACGGGCACACGGAAATCATGGTTCTCGACAACTGCTCCGCCGACAACTCGCTGGAGGTCGCATCACGGTATGCAAAAGACGGGGTCCGTGTCTGCCGAAACCCCAAAAATATCATGAACGCCAGCTACAGGGTGCTCACCCTGCTCACGAAGGGCGTGTACATGACGCTGCTGTGCGCGGACGATTTCATAAAACCCACGTTCGTGGAAAAATGCGTGAACATCTTCGAGCAGCACCACGACGTCGGCTATGTGCACTGCGAAAGGAACTACATCGACCCGGACGGCAACGTCACAGAGCTTGATCCTTTCTACAGTTGCAGCTTCATAGCTCCCGGACACTCCGCCCTGCCGATATACATGCTGACAGACGTCGCGCAACCATCGCAGTGCGTCATGCGCCGCTCGATTTTCGAACAGATGTACGGCTATGAAACCGAATTCGACCATGCGAACGCCGACAAGGACCTTTGGTTCAGGCTGTCCCTTGTTTCAAACTACGCCTATTTGCGGGAAAAACTCGCCTTTATAAGAATCCACCCGTCCCGCGAGACGATCACAAGTTTCAGAAACTTTTATCATCCCCTGGCCATGTACCTGACACTGGACAACCAGGCAAAGCTGGGCGCGCTTGGAGGGCACCGGAACGTGCTTGAGCGGCTGCCGGCGGCTTACAGGAAACTGGCCTCGGAATCGGTGAAAATTGCTTTTTTCTGCCTGGAGGAAAACAACAGGCCGCTTGCAAAGCAGTACGGGCTGTTCGCTCGGATCGCGAGTGGCGATATTGTCAAGGATGCCCAATACATAAAGCTCCAGGAGCTTCTCGAAAAAGACGGAGGGAGTTCCGAATGCGCCTCACGGCAAGGCACCCAGAGCGATATGTTCCTGAGCCGGAAACGCAGCTACGATCCGCCGGAAGGCTTCAAAGTCATAGGAGAGGGCGGCCATGCTCACAGCTGATTATGATGTAGTAGTCCTGCTTCTTACCCGCAACTGCAGGGAGGCGCTTCCGCGTACGATCGAGAGCGTATTCGGCCAGACTTTCGACAAAAACCGCATCAGGCTGGTCGCCATGGACAACAACTCCACCGACGGCACTTACGAATCGCTTCTTGCCTATGCGCAGAACACTTCCATCTCGGTGTACCGGCTAAGCGAAACGCAATTGCCGACCCGGCTGCTTCGCGAGGCGACGGCGACCCTCGATTTTGCGGAATGGAAATACATCACGATAGTCAATCCGGGCGACACGATTTACCCGAATTTCGTCGAGAAATGCTCCGAACTCATGGACAGGTTCACCGATTCGGGAAACAGATTCCTCATCTGTGAAACCGACCTGCTGAAAAACGGCGTGGTGATGAAGCAGAACCCCATCTTTTCGAGCAGTTGCGTTCTGATGAAAAGGGAGCACTATCCGCACTTCTTTCTGCGCGGGATGGGGCACAAGGTGCAGTGTTTCTTTTCCAGGAAGACTATCCCCGAGAGCCTGCCCGAGCTTCCCCTCTGCGTCGACTACACCGATTTTTTCAAAAAGGCGGTCTATTCCTTTGAGGCCGAATGCATCTATGTCCGGGATGCCCTTGCGTGCACATCCCCGGCTCCCTGTGAGGACATGCTCAAGGACCTGATCCTGCGCCTTTTCCTGGTCAAACGGTCGGAGAACAGCATCGCCGCCCTGTTTGCGGACAAATCCTTTAAATACCTCGATCTGGAAGGCACCAGGAGCCAGGTTCATGAAAACCTTGCCCGCCTTGCTCTCCGGTATGCCTCGGAGGCCCTCGAAGACGGACAGGTCAAGGCGGCGCAAGACATCCTGATATTTGCTGAAATGGTTTATGACGACATCACAAAGACTGATTTCTTCTCAGCGATCAAAGCCGCGGTTGCGGGAAATACGATCCATATTCCGGAGAGGCGCATGGCCGCCGCCGAAAATACCGTCGCTCCACCGGACGGAGCACAGATGATATAGCGGCAAGACTGGACTTTCTTCTCTAAAGTTTGTTGGTTGAAATTCAAATGAGGCGGCCACATTGATGCAAAATGGTCTCGACAACCCCCTGGCGCCCGATCTGGAGTTCATTCTGCGTGAAACGAATGGGCTCTTCGAGGAACTTCGGGGCAAACGCCTGTTCATAACCGGCGGAACCGGCTTTTTCGGCTCATGGTTATTGGAGAGCCTTGCCTGGGCAAACGAGAAACTCGGTCTCGATGTTTCCGCCCTTGTGCTTACGAGGGACCCCGGGGCGTTTCGGAAATCAGCGCCCCACCTTGCCGAAAATCCCGCGATCCGGTTTCATCCCGGCGACATCCGGACGTTCCGGTTCCCCGAGGGCGAGTTTTCGCACATCATTCACGCGGCCGCCACGTCCGCGATGGCAACGTTCAACAGGGAAGACCCCCTGGCCAAGTTCGATACCGTCGTGGAGGGCACGAGACACACTCTCGATTTCGCCGTCCGGTGCAAGGCCCGGAAGCTGCTTCTCACCAGTTCCGGGGCCGTCTACGGCAAACAGCCGCCCCTCATGTCTCACGTCTCCGAAGACTATCCGGGAGCGCCCGACACGGCGGAAATCAACGCAGTCTGGGGCGAAAGCAAACGCGCAGCCGAATACCTGTGCGCTTACTACGCGGACAGGTACGGCATCGGGGCCAAGATCGCACGCTGCTTTTCCTTCGTCGGGCCATACCTGCAGTTCGATGTCCATTATGCCGTCGGCAACTTCATCAGGGACGGGTTGAACGGAGGGCCGATTCGCGTTAACGGTGACGGAACCCCCTGCCGCTCCTATCTCTATGCGGCCGATCTTGCCGTATGGTTGTGGACGATCCTCTTCAGGGGGGAACCCCGCCGCCCGTACAACGTGGGTTCCGAAAAGAGCATCAGCATCGGAGAACTGGCCGGTGCGGTTGCCCGGTGCTTTCCGAATGTACCGGCTGTGAATATCGCCAAATCCCCCGTGTCCGGGAGCGCACCCGAGCGCTACGTGCCGTCCACGGCGCGAGCCCGGACGGAACTGGGTCTCCGGGAAGCCATCACGCTCGATGAGGCCATCCGGCGGACCATCTCCCATGCCATGTCTCATACTAATGAGCGTTCAAGATGATACCAGGCTTTCAGACCGTGGGAAGCCTGCTCCCCACAACCCACCACACGCAACTGCGCTGCTCATTTTGGCGCTTGCTTTGCCGCGCGTGCGCGTCAGGCCGAACCCGAGGGGGCGCGGGAGAAATCATTTCCCCCGCTCTTTTCCATTAGTTTTATCTTGAACGCAATTTCGCATCACAGGAGGTTACATTGAACGAACGGCCCCAGGCAGTGCCCGGAACGATAGTCTGGATTGCCCCATTCTACAACCGGAGCGGCTTTGGCGTCGGTGCGCGGGCCGCCGTCTCCTCCCTGCATCGGGCGGGGGCGAGAATAAGGACAATACCCGTCAATCAGGTCGAGCCCGGGATAGACGACTGCGACATGGAGCTTATCAAGTCGCTCGAAAATACCGACGTCACCTCTCCGATAACGGCCATCATTTCCCACGTCCCGAGCCGGGCATGGCTCAATATCGACTTGCCCAAGCCGAATATCCGCATTCTGGCCACAACCGTCTTCGACTGCTGCGCGGAGGGCGGCGAGCCTCCGACCGAAATGCTGGACGTGTGCAGGGAGATGGATTTCATCTGGGTCCAGGCGGAACAGGAGAGGGAAGCGTTTCTTGCCGCCGGCTTTTCGCCGGACATGGTCCGGCGCGTCCACTGGCCCCACCCCTGGCTGGGGAACCCCGTGGTGGTGCCGTCGGGCCCGGAGCAGACCGCCGAGGGCAAGCCGTTCCGCTTCCTGAATATTTCCCTGTTCCTGCCGCGCCGCCGCTGGGACACCCTGATCGAAGCCTACCTCGAAGAGTTCAAAAGCACCGATAACGTCGAGCTGTATCTCAAGGTAAACTATCCCTCATGGCATCCCGTGCCCGGCAAGCCAAAGCAGGACCTGCGGGACCTGCTCGCGGCGCTCCGGAAAAAGACCGGCTCGAAGGCATCCATCATTGTTGACGAGGAACTCGGGAACCGAAGCGACATTATCCGCCTCATCGATTCCTGCAACGTCTACGTTTCAACGGACACCGCCATCACGGCCCCGCTCGCCGAAGCGTGGGTGAGGCAGCGGCTGGTCGTTGTCACGGACGGGATCGGTATCGGCATTCCGTCCGAACACTTTATAGCGATCCCGGCCGATCCGAGCGCCAAGACGCCCCTGACGGCCGAAATGCTCCTCTACCAGCCGAACCATCGCGGTTCCACAATGCCCCTGCTGCACGTGCAGGACGTGCGGAACGCCCTGCGCAACGTCTACGATATGACCCCGGAACAACGCTTTGAAAAAGGGCGCAACGCCGTATCGTTCGTCTTGGGCCCGGATAAAACCGTTCCGCAGATAATCGATGAAATCGACTTTGCCTGGGCGCACAAGTCCGCATTGGACAAAGCGAGAAAGAAGAACGCGGTTCCCCGCAGGATCGCGTGGGAAGGCTCGCAGCTCGTTTGCCATTCCCTTGCGCTGATAAACCGGGAGCTGTGCCTCCGATTGATCGAATCCGGCCATGAGGTCTCGATCATTCCCTTCGAGGCGGAAGAAGAAGACCTCGACGCGGCTTCCGACCCCCGCTTCCCGAAGATCGTCGAGCGCACCCGCAAGCAGCTCTCCGGCAAGGCCGACGTACATGTGAGGCACTTTTGGCCGCCCAGCTTCACGCCGCCGCAGGAAGGCCGCTGGGTGATCATCCAGCCGTGGGAGTTCGGCAGCATACCGAGGTCCTGGATCGAGCCCATGTCCGCCATGGTTGACGAGATCTGGGCGTGCAGTTCGTTTGTGCGGGAATGCTACATCGAAAGCGGCATGCCCGCCGATCGCGTTTTCGTCGTCCCCAACGGGGTCGACACCGGGAGGTTCAATCCCGACGCCCCGCCCGTCGCGCTTTTGACGCGGAAGCGGTTCAAGTTCCTCTTCGTGGGCGGGACGATCTACAGGAAGGGCATCGACATCCTGCTCGAAGCCTACTGCGCCAATTTTTCCTCGCGCGACGACGTGTGCCTGGTCATAAAGGACATGGGGGGAAAGACTTTTTACCAGAACCGGACGGCCCTGGAGAAGATCCGGGAATATCAATCCCGGCCGGACGCCCCGGAAATAGAGTACATCGACCGGACGCTGGATGAAGCCGAAATGGCCGGTCTCTACACCGCTTGCGACTGCCTTGTCCACCCGTACAGGGGGGAAGGGTTTGGAATCCCGATAGCCGAGGCGATGGCATGCGAAAAACCGGTGATCGTCACCGGCTACGGGGCGGCTCTCGATTTTTGCTCGCCCGACAACGCCTATCTCATTCCCTCCCAGGTGGCGCTCTTTCCCGAAAAGCGCATAGAGAACATGGAGACCGTGGATTTCCCGTGGCTCGCCGAACCGGACAGGGCGGCTCTCGGAGAGCTGATGCGCCATGTCCTGGACAACCCGGAAGAAGCCCGGGCCAAGGGGCAAGCCGCGCGGATTCAAATCGAGACGAACTTCACCTGGGAAAAATCGGCCGAGGCTGTTGAAGAGCGGCTGCAGGCGCTCGTTGAAAAGCCGATCCGCAGATTTGAAAACGCACCCCTTTTCAGCACGCGCGCTCCCGAACCCGGACCATTCCGCGAGCGCAAAGACTCCACGCGGAACGAGCGGGCCGATCTGGCCCAAAAGGGCCGGGAGGCACTCCATGACGGCGACCTGGACAGGGCGGAAGCCTGCCTGCTTGCCTCCATCAGAAACAATCCTTTCGATGCCCGGGCTCATAGGGACCTCAGCACCGTCCTGCTCCGCCGGGGGAGCGGGGAGGAAGCGCTGAACACGCTTCTTCGGGCGATGGAACTGGCCCCCAACGATCTCGAGATCCTTTTGCAGTGCACCGATATGCTTTGCGAGTTCGGACGTGCCGAGGATGCCCGGGAGATTCTTACCGATTGGCTGGCAGAGAATCCCCGCGACGAACGGGTGCGCTCCAGGCTGGAGAAGCTCGAACCTCCCCGCCCGGCAACCCGCGCCTTCGATCCGTCCGAGTTCCTGACGGATCAGGGGGAGCGGCAGTTCGAAAAGGGCAGACCCGACCGCGCGCGCATCTGTTTTGAAATAGCCATCGAGAAGGACCCCTCCAACTCCAAGGCTCACAGCAATCTCGGCGTCATCGCCTGGCAGGAGGGCGATCTGCCGGCGGCGCTCGAACACTTCCGCAAGGCAATCGATCTCAACCCCGAGGACCCGGACATTCTCCTGAACAGCGCAAAGGCGCTCAAAGCCGCCGGGGAAGCCGCAACTTCGGCCGCTCTGTTCAGGGTCTATCTGGAAAAGAACCCCGAGGACGATTCCGCATGGGACGAGCATGCCGAAGCCCTGCGGCAGAGTGCCGGGTCGAAATGGAAACCGGACGGCCTGCCGGACGGGGTTGCCGAAATATTCTTCAACATGGCCGTCAAGCTTGCGGAAGGGGGGGACATCCTCGGAGCGGGGGAAGCCCTGCGCAAGGTCCTGGCGCTGGACCCGGGACGTACCGAGGCTTACTCGAAGCTGGGAGAGATCCTGTGCAGCCACGGCGACATGGACGATGCCCTGGTAATTTTCCGGGCTGGCCTTGGCGTTGCCCCTCTCGACAAGGATCTGGTGCTGTCCGCGGGGGGCGTGCTCGCCCGCCTGGGCAGGAAGGGCGAAGCAGCGGCGCTCTACGAGGAATTCCTCGCCTCATGCGAGGATGGAAACGTGCGGCTGTCCCTGGACAGACTGCGGCCCCTTTGAAGGCTTCGGGCCTGGTTCGTTTTCCGGATCGATTTCCCGGACCCGGCCGCGGGAAAGTGGATATTCAGCTCAGGAGGAGAGTTCCTTCATGCCGGTTGACCGTTGCAGAGTGTGCGGGAGCGATTTTTTCAAAAAGCCGCTCCTTCGGTACGCGAACATGCCCGGGGCGGCCCAGCATCTCCCGGATGCGGCCTCGCTCGCCCGCGACCGGGGAATCGACCTGGAGGTTTGCCAGTGCTCGGGATGCGGACTTGTGCAGCTCAGCAACGACCCCGTCCCCTATTACCGGGAGGTCATACGGGCAGCCGCCGTTTCGGACGAAATGCTGCGATTGCGCAGGGAACAGTTCGGCCGTTTCGTCCGCGACTTCTCGCTCTCGGGCAAACGCGTTGTCGAGATCGGCTGCGGGCGGGGCGAATACCTTTCCGTTATGGCTCAATGCGGTGTCGAAGCCTTCGGCCTGGAAGGGTCGGAAGAGGCGGCGCGCCGGTGTGCGGAGAGCGGCCTCAGGGTTGAAAAAGGATTTGCCGAAAGCGGGTTCAGAGCGGCCGACGGGCCCTTCGACGGTTTTTTCATACTGAATTTCCTCGAACATATTCCGGACCCGAACGCAGCGCTTCGCGCGATCGCCGAAAACCTCGCGCCGGGAGGCACGGGCCTTGTCGAAGTGCCGAATTTCGACATGATCGTCCAAAAGAACCTGTTTTCGGAATTCGTGAGCGACCACCTCTTCTACTTCACAAAGGAGACGCTCACAGCCACCCTCGCGCGCAACGGCTTCGAAATCGTCGACTGCCGGGAGATCTGGTACGACTATATCATCTCCGCCACCGTGAAGAAGCGGACGCCGACGGACCTGTCCCCGTTCCGCCTCATGGAGAGCCGCCTGAAGGAAAACGTCCTGGATTACGTAAGACGTTTTGAAAAAGTGGCCGTCTGGGGCGCCGGGCACCAGGCACTTGCCCTGATAGCGATCCTGGACCTCGCCGGCCGGATCGCCTACGTTGTCGACTCCGCCAGATTCAAACAGGGGAAATACACGCCTGCCACGCATCTTCCAATCGTCGCCCCAGAGTCGCTCCGCTCGAACCCCGTGGACGCCGTCATTGTCATGGCGGCGGGCTATTCGGACGAGGTGGCAAAAATACTGCGGCAAGAATTTGACGCTATACCGAATATCTGCATCATGCGGGACTTCGGCCTGGAACCGGTCAAAGGACTGAGGCCGGAAGGAATGCAAAACAGGGGATAAATTCACGGTTCCCCCTGTTTTTCCACACGGCGGCGAGGAAATCCCCCCTCCAATCCAGGCGCGCGTGCGCTTTTCGAGCTCGTAGTCCGGTTTCGCCCTTATCCAGGGCCATTTCGGGGCACTTCATGGCATGGCTGATGCATTCGATGCAGTCCCATGCGCCCCGGAGGACCGTTGTCCAGCGGCACTGCGACGGCCCGGGTACGGGCCGCCGAATCGGAGGGAACGTTGAACCTGAAGGAAACTGTAAGGTCCCTTGAAAACGCGCTCCCGGACCCCTCGCAAGGCCTTCCGGAAAACGTGTTTCTCTTCGTAAGCGGCGTGACGCCCCTGGTCAACGTCGACCTGCTCATCCGGGACGATGCGGGCCGCACGCTTCTGACCTGGCGTGACGACGGCTATTACGGGCCGGGCTGGCATGTTCCCGGGGGGGTAGTCCGCTTCAGGGAATCGATGTACGAGAGAATCAGGGCCGTGGCTTCCTCCGAGCTTGGAGCCGAAGTGAGTTGCCGGACCCGGCCGATTGCGATAAACGAGGTGATGCATCCCTCGAGAAGAGCGCGCGGGCATTTTATCTCCCTGCTTTTTGAATGCAGGCTGACAACTCCGCCCGACGATAAGATCAAATACCTGCAGGGGGAACCCGAACCGGGCGAGTGGGCCTGGCATTCCGGGTGCCCGGAAAATCTCATCCCGGTCCACGAGATGTACCGGGAGTTCTTTTGACCGGGGCGTGATGCCCGGCGGCAATCCTGCCGCACTCACGCGCAGAGCCTGCTTAGCGAAGGAGATTATTGTGCCAGCGCAACAAGGGGAATTGAAAGAAGCCGAAGTTGCAAAGCGGAGCCAGTTGAAACGCGAAAAGCCCTACGTCTACGATAAGATCATGAAGTACGACGAGAAGGTCAAAAACGGCGAGAGCATCGCGATCCTGCAGTTTCAGTACGATTATACCTGCAACCTCAAATGCGAGCACTGCGCGGTCAAGCGATTCCAGGGCAAAAGCAGCAAGAGATCCTTTACCATCGCGGACGTGCGGGAGCTTTCGCGGCAGGCCGACGAAATGGGCCTTGCACATCTTGTCATCACCGGCGGGGAGCCGCTCGTTTTCCCGGATTTCGACGAACTTGTCGCCGCGGTCGACCCGAACAAGTTTTACATCACATCCGACACAAACGGCTGGCTGCTGGACGACGCGCGGGCCAGGCATCTCAAAGGCATCGGGGTGGACAAAATCCAGTTGAGCCTCGACAGCCTTTCCGCCGAGGAACACGACAGTTTCCGGAGGAGGAAGGGCTCCCACGAAAGGGCCTTGAGGGCGATCGACGCCGCTCTTGGAGCCGGACTCAACATCATCATCCAGACCGTTGTATCGAAGCAGAGGGTCAGGTCGCAGGAATTCCTCGATTTCCTTGCCTTTCTCAACGGCAAGGGTGTCGGCGTATTCATTACCTACGCAAAGCCGGTCGGGTCGTGGGAAGGGAACTTCGATGTCCTCGTCGACAGAAGCGACATGGATTATGTAAGGGAACTCGAAAAGCGCTACAACGTCTTCACGCACCTCACCCCTTCCTATGGTCTCAATCTCGGGTGCATCGCCGTTAAGCGGATGGTCTCGGTCACAAAGTACGGCGACATCATGCCGTGCCCCTATATCCACACCTCCATCGGCAACTTCTTCGAAGAACCGCTGAAGGACATCATGGAACGGGGGATGAAGATCAAGTGGTTCGGCAAATATGTCGACACCTGCCTCATTGCCGAAGACAGGGGTTTCATAAACAAATACGTGGTGGACCGGATCTACGGAAAACCGCTGCCTGTGCCCTGCGCTGAGGTTTTTCCCGAGGAAGACCGAATCGCGTAGGGCCTTGGTCCTCAGATTTGCACCGGATACCGGGGCCGAAGGGGGGGAGACAATCCCGCCCTTCGCTCTTTCGGGATGTCATTTAGCCTCTTGCATTTCCGGCCCGGTTGATGGAATCTTAAGAAAATATATGAATTTGTGGTGCCTTTTCCTCACCGCCTCGTGAGCGGCTCGGGACTACTGCGCTCCGGGCATTGAAAGCAAGCGGCAATGCGTGATGCGGATAAGACGAAAGAGCAGCTCATCTGCGAACTGGAAGAGCTCCGCAGGGAAGGCGTGCCCCAAAGACCCCTCAGTGAGGCGGATCTCAGGGCAGTCTTTGCCACCAACGTCGTCCCTGTATTCTACTGCAGGGAAGACGGCAGAATTATCGAAGCCAACGACGCCTTTCTCCGGCTAACGGGTTTTTCGAGAAAGGAACTCGAGTCCGGGGCCGCGCGCTGGGATGCCATCACTCCTCCCGAATGGCGTCATGTCGATGCCATGACCCTGGAATACCTGCGGGAATACGGAATCAGCCCGCCCGCGGAAAAGGAATACCTCCTGCGGGACGGCCGGCGTGTCTCGGTCCTGGTGGGCACGAGCGTCGTCTCGGGCCAATCGGGCCACATTCTGGGCATTCTGGTCGATATGACGGAGAAGAAGCGTATCGAGCAGGAACTGAGGGAAAAGGAAGAGCTTTTCCGCCTTGCGACCGAATCGGTCGGAGGCGTGATCTACGAGGCAGACCTGCGTACCGGCAGGGTCTCCCGTTCGACCGGCATGCTCGCCCTGCTCGGCTACAATCCCGGCGAAGGGCTCGACATGGAGTGGTGGTGGCAGCAGATACATCCCGAAGACGCCCGGAGAGTAAGAAATGTGCGGCATGCCGCCTACGCCGCGGTCGCGCCCGCTCTTACCGTCGAATATCGAATAATGCACCGCGCGGGGCAGTGGCTCTGGGTGATGGACAATCTGCGAATCATCTATGACGTCGATGGAAAGCCGGTGCGGCTTGTCGGGTGCGCCGTAAGCATAGACGAACGGAAAAAAGCCGAGCAGGCGCTAAGAGACAGCGAGGCGCTCTGGCAGTTCGCGCTCGAGGGTTCGGGAGACGGTGTCTGGGACTGGAACCCGCAGACCAGCGAAGTCTTTTTCTCCAAGCAGTGGAAGGCAATGCTCGGCTATGCCGAAGACGAGATTGGGCACACCCTGCCGGAATGGGACAGGCATCTTCACCCGGACGACAGGGACCGGGTTTACGAGGAAATCGGCAAGTACTTTGCGGGAAATACGTCCATCTACAACAGCGAGCATCGGCTGCTTTGCAAGGACGGCTCCTACAAATGGGTTCTGGCGCGCGGGAAGGTCGTCACATGGACGAGCGACGGCCGCCCTCTTCGCGCCATAGGCACCAATATCGATATCACCTACCTCAAGCAGGTCGAAAAGGAACTCCGGGAGGCGCGGGAGGAGCTCGCGCGCAGGGTCGAGAAAAGGACCGCGGAACTCCAAAAAGCCAATCAGGAGCTCCACAAGCTTTCCTCGATGCTCATTTTCGCTCAGGAGGAGGAAAGGAAGCGAATCGGAGCGGAGCTCCACGACAGCATAGGACAGACTCTTGCCGGCGTGAAACTCATGATAGAGAAGATCCTTCTTGCAAGCGACCGGGGGAACTGCGAGGAGGCCTTCAACGAGCTGAGACCCGTCGTACCTCTCATCCAGCACTCCATGCGGGAACTCCGGACCATCTATACCGGCCTGAGGCCCACGATGCTCGACAACCTCGGCCTCATCGCAACCCTGCAATGGCTCTGCCGTCAATTCCAGGTGCTCTATCCCAAATACAAGGTCAATTTCGAAACAACGGTCGAGGAGCGGGACATTCCGGAGGAACTCAAAGTGGTCATTTTCAGGATCTCCCAGGAGGCCCTGAACAATTCCACAAAGCACAGCCAGGCGAGTACGATAGACGTCTGCCTGATGAAAGGGCCGGATGGGATCCAGATCATCGTTGCGGACGACGGGGAAGGGTTCAATCAGGATAAAGTCCCGCAGTTCGCGGGCAGGGAAGGCTTCGGCCTCACCGGCATGAAGGAGCGCGCCGAAATCATGGGCGGGACATTTTCCATAATTTCGACCGAAGGCGCGGGCACCATTGTCCGGGCCTCATGGCCGGTTTCGATCGGGCTCTGAACGGGGCGGCGGGTTTGAATGAAACATGCCGGCAGCGCATGTCCGGGGGCATCGCGAACCCCGTCCGTAATACGCATGAGCGTTCAAGAATGTACCAAAGAACGCTTTTGAAAAGCGTGGGGAGCTGCGCCCCCTCGCCGCTACGCGGTTCATTTTGGCGTCCTGAGGGGCAGGTTCATTCTATCCCGTCATTTCCACGGGCCTTTGGACGGAACAATTCGGCAGTCTGAATCGCGCGGATGTGTTTTTTCGGGCAGGAGAAGCTAGACGATCTCGTCCAGTAGGCTGGCGGCCAGTTCGACCACTTTGGCATTGGCGTCATAGGTCCTGTTGCCGACGACCATGTTGACGGCATCACGGGCAATATCTCCACCGGGCGGGGCATTGGAAGGGGACGCCTTGAGTTTCGGAGGTGTTGCGGCTCTGGCGATATCCGACGCTGCATCATCAACCATCTTGGATGCCGTCTGCATTCCCAGTACACCGCTTTGGATGGCGCTTATCATAGCTCTGCTCCCCTTAAATCGTGGGTAAGAACAATCAATTCACTATATCGGCAAACCATCCACATTACTTTAGATGACTTATCTGAATTTCAGCGGGCACAGGATCCCGCGCCGTGCCCAATGCCAGTGCTTACTGGCTCCGAGGCAAGGCGCACAGCCGAAGAGGACACTCTACAGTGCCCGACCAGCCGCAAAACAGGGATCCCATGTGTTAGAGAAGTGACATATTTCCTATTCCAAGACGATCAGCACCTGATTCACGGCCACCGCATCGCCCTGTTTCACCTTGATTTCTTTTACCTTTCCAGAGTCATTGGCCACAATGACGTTTTCCATCTTCATGGCTTCCAGGATTAACACTTCCTTGTTCTGGGCAACGCTTTCTCCAGCCGTAACGAAAATCTTCGAGATCAGTCCAGGCATAGGTGCTACAATTTCTTTACTCATGTGGTTCTTTTCCTTTCTCCCGTTTAGAAGGTCCAACCGTACGGACGACGCTGCCAAGACACCGATGTCTAATATCATCCGTACTAGATTGGAAGCATCGGCATATCTCCAAATAAATATACCGACGTCTTGTAAAGACTATCTATATACTTCATAAGAATCTTTCTTATGGCATATATATTTGACATAATTACTTAATGAGCCAATATGTTTTATACCTTTTAAAACAGCTTCCCTTCCATGATCGTCGATGATAAAACTCATCGACAAATCGCGCCGAATGGGTGAGCTAGTGGCATGTATCGCAACCTCAGTGAATTAAAATTCATCTTAAAATATATCACTTGCTTCAATAAATAGAACGAAGCGTGTTATCTAGATAATATATTTCAAATATCCTGATGGTGTCAGGATAGCTCCAACCATTGCCATGATTAAAGCCAATACGATCCGGATTCAGGACCGTATATAACCTGTTGCTGAAAATTTGTTTATTTTCCATTCAGATATATCACCAGCGGTGACAATTCTCTCTTCACTCCTCCACCATCGCCGATTGCATGATATCGTAAGCCGGCTATATTTGCGCGCATGGGCACCGCAGCCCCGGTATACACAACCTGCTGTATCTGAAAATATTTCGGCCTGCTCCTCGCAAGCAATTAGAGGCAGCCGAATTGAAAAATCGGTGCCGCACTTCATACACTCTTCCGGTTCAATTTTGAAGGATATATTTTATTCTTTGAGATATTTTCTTGTCCGCTGGGACTGATACCAAAATTGCGTTCAAGATAGAACGAATTGGAAAGAGCGTGGACAACGATTTCCAATTCCTCTCTCAGGTTCGGCTTGGCGCTTGCGGCGGGCCGTTGGCCAGGCCGCAAACGCCAAAATGAGCAGCGCAGCTGCGTGTGGGGTGTGGGGAGCTGGCTCCCCACGGTCTGAAAGCTTGGTATCATCTTGAAAACCTATTAGTATGAATCATGCGTTCGCTTTTTACCCGGATTTTTTGCGGCGGCAATAAATATATTTTTTTTAATGAGCTTTCTCAACGCGTTGGAATGAAACGGATTCGCTTTCTTGATCCACGCTATACCCACGGCTGCCGCTGAGAAGGACTGCCGTTGGATGCTGCGGCAGGAGCGGCTCCCGTTTCGTTTGAAGCGATCCGCGTGGGTCCGGAAGTCAGTTCATCATTCTCATCGAGGTTGAAGGCAGGGCAGTCTTGCAGGCCTTGCGGTGGCATCTTCTCTCACTCCTTCACTGTGCGGGCTCTGGTTTTAACAAAGAAAAGACGGGTGATCCGGTTCAGGTAACGATCGGTTACCACTTCGAGAGGCTCCTCGAAAAGGAAGGCATAGTAGTGGCTGTTCTGGCTCCAATAAAGGACCAACGCTTCGATCATTATGGTCGCTATCAGCGAATCGACATCCTTGCCGGAGGAAATATCGGATAGATGCCGCTGCATATGCCCGGCCAATGAACGGTGAATCTCTTCTTCACCCGGCCACGACGTAGTCTCTCTTTCCAGTTGCGCCCATGCAATCAATCTCATAAGGTCTTCATTGCTCGAGATAGAGTTGTACGTGGTGCGAATGAGTGCTGAAGGGTCGACGTTTGCATCCGGCGAGTCCTCGGAGAGAGCCGTAATCGAGCGCATTCCCTCGAGCATCAGACGTTCCTTGACCGCGCTGTACAGGCCTTCCTTGCTCCCGAAATGGTAATGGATGAGAGGTTGTGAAATGCCGGAGACGGAGGCGATCTCTCTCATCGAGGCCCCCGCGAAGCCTTTCTCCGCAAACAGGCGCTGGGCGGCATCCAATGCGGCGCGGCGAGTCGTTTCGGAATCCCGGCTGCGCACTTTTTGATTTCCCATGGCTGGTTCCTTTATTTATTGATCGATCAGTAAATATATCGAACCCCGCAGCTTGTCAAGGCCCGGATTGAGCCCTCCCGATGCGGGGGAATGAGTCCCCCGCGCTTTTCAAAAGCGTTCCAGGGAAAGAACCGGGCTGCCTTATTCCAGCAGCACGATCGGCAGGATGGATGAGATGTCCCCTGCCGGCACGACCTCCATGCCCTCGGTGACATCCGGATCGAGCGCCTTGACGTCGGTCCCGTTGGCTGCGGGGAATATCACTGTTTTGACTCCCGCGCGCTGAGCCGCAAGCACCTTTTCCCGGACGCCGCTCACCGGGAGTATCGAACCGCTGAGCGTTATTTCCCCGGAGAGCGCGACATCGCGTCGCGCCGGGCGGCCGGTGAGCAGGGAAATCAGCGCAAGGGCAATGGTGATGCCCGCCGAGGGTCCGTCTTTCGGGATGGCTCCCGCCGGGATGTGGATATGAATGTCCTTTTCACGGAAAAAATCCGGATCGATTCCGAGTTCGCCCGCGTGGCTCCGGACGTAGCTCAGGGCCGTCTGGGCCGACTCGCGGATGACGGAACCAAGGGAGCCGGTCATGATCAGTTGCTGCCCGCCTTTCATAACGGTAGCCTCAACCGTGATGATCTCCCCGCCGAATTCCGTCCAGACGAGGCCGGTGCTCACCCCCACGCGCCCCCCCGCCTCGGCTGTCTCGTGGCTGTATTTCCTCGGCCCGAGCAGATCCGCAACCACTCCCGCATCGATTCGCGGAGGCGGACCGGTCCCTTCCGCCTGGAGGCAAATCCTGGCCAGCTTGCGGCACACCGTGGCAATTTCGCGCTCCAGGTTTCGAAGCCCCGCTTCGAGCGTGTAGTCCCGAATGATCGCATCGACGGCGGACTCCTCGAATTGAAGCCCCCTGTGCTTGAGGCCGTGCTCCCGCAACTGGCGCGGCACAATGTAGTTCCCGGCAATGGCCCGTTTTTCCTTTTCCGTGTAGCCCGGAAAGGAGATCACTTCCAGCCTGTCCAGCAGCGGCCCCGGCAATCTTTCCACCACGTTTGCGGTTGCTATGAACATGACGCTCGAAAGGTCGAAGGGCACATCCAGATAGTGGTCGACAAAATGGCCATTCTGCTCGGGATCGAGCACCTCCAGGAGCACGGAAGCCGGGTCGCCGCGGAAGTCCTGCCCTATCTTGTCGATCTCATCCAGCATGAAAACGGGGTTCCGGACCCCTTGCCGCTTTATTTCGGAAAGGATCCGGCCGGGCATGGACCCGACATACGTTCTCCGGTGTCCCCGCAACTCCGCCTCATCCCTGAGGCCGGCCAGTGAAACGCGGGAAAACCTCCTCCCGAGCGCTTCGGCAATAGCCTTGCCTATGGAGGTTTTTCCGGTCCCCGGGGGACCGGAAAAACACAGGACCGGGCTCTTTGTCATCTGCATGTGCTTTTTCTTTTCCCGGATCTGGCGAACGCTTGCGCGCAGTTCCTCCAGGTCGATCGGCTTGGGCAGGTAGTGGGCTGCCCCCTTTTTCAGGGCGTCGACGGCGGAACTGACCGTCGCATAGCCCGTCACCATCATGATTTCGGTATTCGGAGAAATCCGGCGCGCCGCTTCGAGCAGGTGAATGCCGTCCATTTTCTCCATCTTCAGGTCCGTCACGACGAGTTCGAACTCATGCTGCTTCAGCATGGAGAAAGCTTCCTGGCCGTTCACAGCGCTGCTGACTTCGTAGCCCTCCTTGCGCAGGACATATTCCAGGTTGGTCCGGGCAATTTCCTCATCGTCCACAACAAGGATGTGGAATTCGCTCCTGCTGAACAGCGTCTTCACAGCCAGGTATTCGAGAATCCGCTCCTTCACGTGCGCAAGCCCGTAATGCCGGGTCCCCAGCACATTCTCCGCTCGCGCCATATCGAGGTTGTCATCCGTGAACGAGTTCCAGGGCAGCGAAAGGAGAAATTCGATATAGCCGGCGCCGATAGAGTACTCCGGCATGCCGGGATCCATTTTCTCCAGCCTGTCGACCTCCCGCAGCGCGATGGAAGAAATGCGCGGGGGCACGCGTCCGCCGGATGCCTTCTTCCGCATCTCAGCGATTTCACTTTCGGTTTCAGGCGAACCCTCTTCGGTTTTCTCGAATTTCTTGAAAAAGCCCATGCTGCTTTTCCCGTGATGTTGCATTCGGCAACATCGGGCAAACGATGTTGCGAAAGCGAACAGGTCTGAAATTCCTGGGCAATCGGCGCGACCGAAATCAAGCCATTGCATTATGCAACGGATTTTGTTCCGGCTTGTGAATCCACCTTCGAGAAATGTCTTAATGTTTTCCGAGGCTTACCAAGCCTTTTAAGACATGGCACATCTCTTGACTATACGTCCATTGAAAAATCCATGCTAGCGAAGGATTCAGGAAAGACATGCTGAAAGAGCCAGGACAAAGCGGTTTCGCAAACACGGGCAGCAGCCGGAAAATACTGATGGCCGGCAAGAGCACCGCATTCTCGGAGCAGGCGTTGAATCACTGCCTCCACCTCGCCGAGCGTCTCAAATACGATCTTGTGGCGCTGCACGTCGACACGAAGCTCGAGGGGAGCGGATTTGCCCTGCGCGCCGCGGACCTGGAAAGATACCTGAGCGCCGAGACGGACCGCCGAGGCGTACGTTCGAACCAGCTTGTGCGCTCCGGGGATTTCGAACAGGCGATTGAAGACACGATTCAGGAAATCAAGAGAGTGGAACTCGTCGTAATGGACTTGGACCGGAGCGATGAGGAAGTGCGCGGCCTGACTGTCCCGGCAGTCAGTATCATAAACAGCACCATCGGAAAAGGAGGAGGCATGGCAGCTCGGAACGAGTCCTCACGGGTTCGGACGCTGGTCCGGACGGCAGGCTATGGCGCCCTGAGCGCCGCATGCTACGCGGTGGTTTTCAGCAATGCGGATGCGGTGATGCGCAGCTTCACGCGGGGGGGCTGGTATGCCGCCTTTCCGATTGCGACGGTGCTGGGTTTTTCTTTCGTGCACGGCGCTTTCGCGAGCAACCTCTGGTCGCTGCTGGGGATCGAAGCGTTTAAAAAAGACCGCCTGCGCCAGACCGAACGCAAGGTCATCGAAAAACGGAAGCAGTTGCGCAAAAGACCGCGCCTTTACGCCTATGTCAATCCTTTCCACAAAATGGACGTGTAGCGGCGCTCTCATGGGAAGGGACCTAACGAAAGACGGGGACGCAAGATGCATGATATAGCCGGTGGAGCAGCAAATTTCATTGATTTGAACGCGGTTTCGATTCTGTTTCTTCTGTTTATCGGTTTTATCGGAGGCCTGGTGAGCGGCTTCATTGGTTCGGGGGGCGCTTTTGTGCTCACGCCCGGCATGATGAGCCTCGGCATACCGGGAACAATCGCCGTCGCCAGCAACATGTGCCACAAATTCCCCAAGGCCATGGTCGGGGCCTATAAGCGCTTCAAATACGGGCAGGTCGACATGAAGCTCGGTCTCGTTCTCGCGGTATCGGCGGGCATCGGCGTGCAACTGGGCATACGCATCCAGCAGATTGTGCTCCGGAACTGGGGACCGGCCGGCTCAGACCTCTACGTCAGCATCTCATTTGTCGCGGTGCTCCTTGTCGTGGGAGCATACGTCCTGAAGGACGCCCTCAGCGGTTCGAGGAAGGACGGCAGGGATACCGTTTCGGCCCTGGCCAGGCGACTCCAGGGCATAAACCTCCCGCCCATGATCCATTTCAAAACCGCGGACGTCCGGATATCCCTCTGGTTTACGGTTCCCGTGGGATTTGCCACAGGCATGCTTGCCGCCACCATCGCGGTGGGGGGATTTATCGGAGTGCCCGGCATGATCTACATCATCGGAGCTTCCGGGTTGGTTTCATCGGCCACCGAACTCGTGATAGCCTTCCTCATGGGGATGGGCGGTTCGATCAACTGGGCCATGCACGGCATGGTGGACATCCGGGTTGTCCTGATAATCCTGGCCGGATCGCTCATGGGCGTACAGCTTGGCGCCATCGGAACGACCTATGTCAAGGAGCACATGATAAAAATGGTCATGGCGACCATCATGCTTGTTGTTGCGGCCAGCAGGATGCTCGCCATCCCCGAGTACCTCGAACGGCTCGGGTTTATCGCAGTCTCCCCGAAGACGCTTTCCATCCTGAGCGAGGTAAGCTTTATCACGATGTGCTCGGCCCTTCTGCTGGGCGCGGTGATAATCCTCGGGAGCATGTGGAAGGCCAGGAGGGCGTCCGCCGGATTCGAGGCCCTGGCCGAGGCCGGTACCCGGTAAAGGGCCCGCGAAGTCATACCGATGAAGAGTCTCTCCCCCTCCCGCCGCCGGAACGCGGCCGGTTGGGGGAGAGATGCTTTCCGGGCATGCGCCCTCCATTGCCGTTCAAACAGAGCGGGTACTATTCTCAAGCAAAAAAACCGATTATGCTTATCTTTGCTTTGCCCGCAATCGATCCATAATTCCTCGATCCTCAAACCTCGATCCGTTCCATTCCCGACATTCGGTTGCGCAACAACAGTTGAAGAGCCGGGGGCAGCCGATGAAACCGAGAGTGCCGATGTATCTGAATATTCGCCAGAAAGTCATTGTGGCTTTCACGCTCCTGGTGATCATAACCGGTTCCATCGGAACGGTTTCGTACCACTATCTGATAGAAATCGAGCGTAAGCAGCGGTTTGTCGAAATTGCCGACGACCTCAGCAATTACATCCTCGAAGCCCGCCGGTACGAAAAAAACTTTCTTCTCTACGGCTCCGGGGAAGACCTGACTGAAAATCGAAAGTACGCGAGCCTCGGCTTGGGATTGCTCCAGAAAATATTCCCCGAGGTGAAGGACTTCAAGGGGACGCCTCTTCTCGACAAAATTCAGCACGAGCTGAGCAGCTACCGGAAGGTGATGGATTCCCTGGCATCGGGGGACAAGGACTCCGCCGCCGCGAGCGCGGATAACGTGGAAGAGCAGCTGCGCGAACACGGGAAGGCCATAGTGGACCTGTCGCAAACCCTGGTCTCCTTCGAGCGCAACCGCATCCTCTATCTCGTAGGGTCTCTCAAGAAGCAGATCCTCGCGGCCCTGGGGACAACGATCCTCATCGGGGGGCTGCTGGTCCCGGTCGTTTCGCGGCAGATTCTCCGGCCCCTGCGGGTCATCGAAAAAACGACGCACAGGATTGCGCAGGGAGACTTCAGGCCGATTCAGGTCTTGGAGACCCGGGATGAAACGCAGCGCGTCGTCGAGGGTTTCAATCGCATGATTTCCGAACTCGAAAGACGCCAGGAACAGTTGCTGCAAGCCAAGAAACTCAGCTCCCTCGGGACGCTCACATCGGGTATCGCCCACCAGCTGAATAATCCCCTGAACAACATATCCACTTCCTGCCAGATACTGATCGAGGAGTTCGGGCAGTCCGACGTGAAATTCACGCGCAGGATGCTCACCAATATTGAAGGAGAAGTCCATCGGGCGCGCGACATCGTACGGGGCCTGCTGGAGTTTTCGCGGGTCAAGGAGTTCTGCCTTGCGCCCGTCCCGCTCTCGCAGGTCGTGGACAGGTCCGTGGGGCTCATGTCGAGCCACATTCCGCCGGGCGTCGAAATCGTCCGGG
>JAJFVB010000303.1 GCA_021372055.1 Desulfobacteraceae bacterium
CTGGCGATCATCGACGGCCTGCTTGTGAACATAGGGGGGGAGTTCTTCGTGCTGCCCCTGTCGATTGTCGAGGAGTGCGTGGAACTCAGCAAGGAGGATGTGGCGAAGGCTAGCGGGCGTCACATGATCGGTCTCAGAGACGAGATTGTGCCGTATATCCGGCTTCGGGAGCGGTTCGGCGTCAACGGAACCCTTCCGGATATCGAGCAGATTGTGGTCACGGAGTCGGGCGGGGGGAGAATCGGATTCGTCGTGGACAATGTCGTCGGCGAGCACCAGACGGTGATCAAAAACCTCAGCCGCGTCTACCGCAATGTGGAAGGCGTATCGGGCGCCACCATCCTCGGGGATGGGACGATAGCGCTGGTGCTCGATGCCGCGAAGCTGATTCAGGAGGTCGAGGCGCAGGAGGATGTTTGATCCTGCGCCGGTAACGGGTCCATGCCGGTGCATGGGCTTGGGGGAAGGAATACCGCTATGTCGGAATCGGGTGTCAAAGTCGGTGGAACCGGGGGGAAAAGAGCAAGGGAGGGTTGTTTTTCGGAAGAGGGCCTGTCCAGGCTTGTCCCGGCGCTCAGGAAGGTAAGGGGGGAGCGGTTGTCCGTTCCTCCCCGGGAATAACAGGCGGGCAAACGGAGGTGTTGGGGGCGCGGGTCTGGAACCGGCGGGGAAGCGTTCCACGAAAGTGTCTGCTCGCACGCAGCGAGAATATTGTCCAATGGAGGATCATAACATGAAGTGGTTTACCAATCTTAAAGTCGGCACGAAGCTCATCATTTCCTACATCCTGGTCGCCCTGTTTGCCGCAGGGGTGGGCTACACCGGTATCACGAGGATCCATCAGGTCGAGCAGGGGGGACTCCAGCTCTATGAACAGCATGCGAAGGGCATTGCCGATATCGGCAGGGCCTATGCCGAGTTCATGAAGTTCCGCGCAGACATCAGAGCGCACCTTCTTCTCCGCACGCCGGAACAGTACCGGGAAAACACCGCGAAACTCGCCGGAGCTGAAAAAACGACGGGCGAATGCCTCGACCGTTTCGCAAAGGGGATTGCCACCGATGCGGCCAAAAAGGAAAACGATACGCTGCAGGCAAATCTGAAAAAAGTCTTCGGGATGAGACCCCAGTATACGAAGCTGATCGAAGACGGCAAAAAGGATGAAAGCGAGGAGTTCATGTTGAAGGAAATGGTGCCCGTGGCCGCGGCCGTGCAGGTATCCTTCGACAAGCTTTTCGGATTGAAGCTCGACGTTTCCAAGAAGGTCTCCGACGACAATACGGATTCGGCGAATGCGGCCTCGAGACTGATGCTGATCCTCATTGGAATCGCCGTGGCGGTTTCGGTCCTGCTCGGCTGGTGGATGAGCCGGCTCATCGGCGGTCCGGTCCGCCAGATTGCCGCCGCAGCGGACAAGCTTGCCCTCGGCGATGTGAGCGTAACCGTCGATCTGCAGTCCAAGGACGAGATCGGCATGCTCGCTCATTCCTTCCGGAATATGGTTGAAAACATCAAGGACGCGGCGAGGACGGTTGAGCAGGTCGCCAACGGAGACCGCGGCATCAAGGTGAATATCAAATCCGATGCGGATGTGCTCAGCAAGAGCATCGATTCCATGCTGACCACGATCAGGGGCCTGCTGGGCGAAACAACCGGCCTCGTCGAAGCGATTCGCAACGGAAAACTGAATACGCGCGGCAACGCTTCCAACTATCACGGTGCATGGGGCGACATGCTCGGTGGAACCAACGAACTGATCGAGGCGTTTGTCGCTCCGATCTACATGACGGCCAATTATATCGACCGTATCAGCAAGGGTGACCTGCCGCCGAAGATCATGGAAGAATACAAGGGCGATTTCAACGCAATCAAAAGCAATCTCAACCTGCTCATAGAGGCGATGCACGATGTAACCGCCGCCGCGATCGAAATAGCGGGCGGGAACCTCACCGTCAAGATCAAGGAACGTTCCTCGGAAGATCAGCTGATGCAGGCGATGGCCAGGATGGTGAGCAGCCTGACCGGCATCGTATCGAATATCCAGTCCGTCGCCGACGAGGTGGCCGCGGGTTCCCAGGAGTTGAGCGCGAGCGCCGGCGCAATGTCGCAGGGCGCAACCGAGCAGTCGTCTTCGGTTGAGGAAGTCTCCTCTTCGATGGAACAGATGGCCGCCAACATCAACCAGAACTCCGAAAACGCGCAGCAGACCGAAAGAATCGCCCTCAAGTGCGCCGTGGATGCGAAGGAAGGCGGCCAGGCGGTTTCCGAGACGGTGACGGCGATGAAGCAGATCGCCGGAAAGATCTCGATCATCGAGGAAATCGCGCGGCAGACCAACCTCCTCGCGCTCAACGCGGCCATCGAAGCCGCCCGCGCCGGGGAACACGGAAAAGGTTTCGCCGTGGTCGCCTCGGAAGTGCGCAAACTGGCGGAACGCAGCCAGACGGCAGCCGGGGAAATCAACAGCCTTTCGGGTTCCAGCGTGCAGATAGCCCAGAAGGCGGGCGAGATGCTGTCACGGATCGTTCCCGACATCCAGAAGACCGCCGAACTCGTACAGGAAATCAATGCCGCCAGCCGCGAGCAAAACCTCGGCGCCGAGCAGATCAACAAGGCTATCCAGCAACTCGATCACGTGATCCAGCAAAATGCCTCCGCGGCCGAAGAGATGTCGTCGACTTCCGAGGAATTGGCCGGTCAGGCCGAGCAACTCCAGAGCTCGATGTCGTATTTTTCGATCGTTGGAGGGAAATCGGGTAGCAGGGGCGGCAGGAAGTCCGTTACGGCCGATGCGGGCGACGGCGACGCAAGGGCAGCCAGGAATGTCCGCCGACCCGCGACCCGCGCAATAGCGCCCCCGCCGCCGGCTTCGGATGCCCGCGCGTCGGGCGGAGGCATCATGCTTGATCTCGATCAGGACAAGAAGAAAAACGGTCCGGGAGACGAGGAGTTCGAAAGGTATTGATTCGGGGTTCTCAAAACCTTGAGCCTGCCGCGCGATTCGGAAGAGGGGCCGTATCGGTGCCCCTCCCCGCGCGGCGGAACGAACTTCAAGCAAGCGGGCTTCCGACCCAGGATACGAGAAGGGGAATCAGATGAGTGTTGCCACAATTACTGAAGCCGGGCAATACCTCACTTTCAAACTGGAAGAAGAGGTTTTTGCCCTCGATATAGCAAAAGTGCGGGAAGTGCTCGACTTCACCAAAGTCACCAAGGTGCCCCAGACCCCGGATTTCATGCTCGGTGTCATAAACCTTCGCGGCAGCGTGGTGCCCGTGGTGGACATGCGGCTGAAGTTCGGCCTGACCAGGACCGAAAAAACGCTTAACACCTGCATCATAATTGTCGAAGTAGATATGGAGGGCGAGACGACGGTGCTCGGCGCTCTGGCCGATTCGGTCCAGGAGGTCATGGAACTCGACCCGGACCGCATCGAACCTCCGCCCAGGATCGGAACGCGCCTCAAGACGACCTTTATCAAGGGCATGGGAAAGCGTGACGAGAAGTTCATAATCATTCTGGACATCGATAAGATCTTCTCCGCAGACGAACTGGCCATCGCCCAGGCGATGGAAGAAACCATGGCGGTCTGAGAGGATCGTTCCAACCAGGGGCGACATGGTTGCCCTTCTTTACTGATTCTTGAGACAACGCGTCGGCGGCGGGATCAGGACTGAAAGGACCGGTAACCCGCCGCTTCGGACGAGACAGGTGCAGGACAATGGCTGAAGCTGCTAGAAGCGCGTCGTATTATTTGAAGCTTACCGAAACCGTGATGACCGAACGGGACTTCAAGCGCCTGAGTGAGTTCATCTACTCGGTATGCGGAATAAAGTTGGTCCCGGCCAAGAAGACGATGCTGGAAGGACGCCTGCGCAAACGTCTCCGTGCATTGCACCTGAACAGTTTCGATGACTACTACAATTACCTGCTCAGCCCAAACGGCTTGAGCGGGGAAATCGTTCACATGACCGATGTGGTCACGACCAACAAGACGGATTTCTTCCGTGAACCCGGCCATTTTGATTTCATGACGAAGGAAGCTCTGCCGGAACTGGTCGACGCCAAGGGTACCGGTTTGCCCTACAGGGTATGGAGCGCGGGGTGCTCGACGGGTGAGGAACCTTACACCATCGCGATGGTCTTGAGCGAGTATGCCCTGGACTGCTCGGGATTCCGCTTTTCGATTCTGGCGACGGACATATCGACCCGGGTGCTCGACACGGCGATGTCGGCCGTCTACGAACACTCGAAAGTGGAACCCGTGCCCATGGAGATGCGCAAAAGATACCTGCTCAAGAGCAAGGACAAAACCAGGCGGCTTGTGCGCATCGCCCCGGAGTTGAGGTCTCTTGTAACCTTCCGGAGGCTCAACTTCATGGACTCGGATTTTGGCATAAGAGGCTTACTGGACATCATCTTCTGCCGGAATGTGCTCATCTATTTCGACAGGCCGACCCAGGAGCGGGTTTTGAGGCAGTTCTGCGATCACCTGTCTCCGGGGGGCTACCTTTTCACCGGTCATTCCGAGACGCTTCAGAATATGAAACTGCCGGTGGAACAGATGGCCGCTACGGTTTACAGAAGGTTGTAGCTGAAAGTGCTTTGCCCGGCGCCCGGTCGCCGGGTGGCAGGCGGGAGATCGGGGCGCAATTATGAGCCAACTGAATAAAAAGATAAAAGTACTCATCGTCGACGACTCTGCCCTGGTTCGGCAGATAATGCAGGAAATTCTCACATCGGATCCTCAGATCGAGATCATGGCCGTGGCATCCGATCCTTATGCCGCCGCCGAGAAGATGCGGAACGAAGTCCCCGATGTGATCACGCTGGATATAGAGATGCCGCGCATGGACGGCCTGACGTTCCTGGAAAAGATCATGAGCCAGCATCCCATACCGGTGGTTATCTGTTCCAGCTTGGCGGAATCGGGATCGGAGACGGCGCTCAAGGCCCTGGAATACGGCGCTATCGAAATAATCCAGAAGCCGCGGCTGGGGATGAGGCAATTTCTCGAAGAATCGAAGGTCCGCGTTTGCGATGCGGTAAAGGCCGCATCGGTGGCCAATCTGAAGATTCGACCGGAACCCCGCAAGGTTCAACCCAAGCTCTCGGCCGATGCCGTGATCGAAAAACCGAGGCCGAAGGCGATGATTCAAACCACGGAAAAGGTTGTCGTCGTGGGTGCGTCCACCGGGGGCACGGAGGCTTTGAGGGTGCTTCTCGAAGCGCTGCCCGAGGATGGGCCGGCTCTGGCCGTCGTGCAGCACATGCCGGAGAACTTCACGACGAGCTTTGCAAGAAGGCTCGATTCCCTCTGCCGGATTTCGGTAAAAGAGGCGCAGGATAACGATACTCTTATGCCCGGGCAGGCCCTCATAGCGCCCGGCAACCGCCACATGCTGCTTAAAAGGAGCGGTGCGCGGTATTATGTGGAATTGCGGGACGGTCCGCTGGTTTCCCGGCACCGGCCCTCGGTCGACGTTCTCTTTCGCTCCGCCGCGCGCTATGCCGGCAGAAACGCCGTGGGAGTCATCATGACGGGCATGGGAGACGACGGCGCCAAGGGGATGCAGGAGATGAAGACAGCCCGTGCGCATACCATAGCTCAGGACGAGCATACCTGCGTGGTGTTCGGCATGCCTCAGGAGGCAATCCGGACCGGCGCGGTCGACAAGGTGCTTCCCCTGCAGAGCATTGCTTCGGAGCTGATCCACAGCTGCCGGTAGTGCTTGCGATGTTTCGAACGCCGGGGTTGTTTGATCGACATCAGAAAGAGTGACTCCAGGAAGGACAGCGATGAACGAGCAAGACAGGGTCGTGGCTCAGGCCGTGCAACGCGCGGTCGACAGGGAAGGCAAGTACCTCACCTTCACGCTCGACAATGAAGAATACGGGATAGGCATTCTCAAGGTGAAGGAAATCATTGGAATGATGCGGATAACCCCTGTTCCGCAAACCCCGGAGTATGTCAAAGGGGTAATCAATCTGCGCGGCAAGGTGATACCCGTCATCGACCTCAGGCTTCGTTTCGGCATGGAGAGCGCCGACTACACCGAAAGGACCTGTATTGTCGTGGTCGAAATCAAGTCGCCGGGGGGATTGCTGCATATCGGCACGGTGGTGGATTCGGTTTCCGAGGTGCTCAACATCAAGGGCCAGGACATCGAGGACACCCCCGCCTTCGGAACGGCGGTCAAGGTCGACTACATTCTGGGTATGGCGAAGGCCGCAGGAGGCGTAAAGATCCTGCTCGATATAGACAGGGTGCTAAGCCGGGAGGAGCTTCTCGGCCTTCAGGGTGTTGCCTGAGGCGCGCCGGAGGGCGGGACGATCTGATATCGGGGGGGCGTGTGCGGGGCATGCGCCCCCTCAGCTTTTCGGAACAATTCATTGAGCCCGCCCGGCATCGGGTTGATTGCCCGCTTCCCCGTGCGCTTCGCATATGCTCCTGATACTCTCAAAGGTCGAGATCAACCGGTCCGCTGAATTTGCGGGACCGCGCGCCGCATTGGAGAAGGTGTGGTCGGTTCTTCCGTGCCCGGCAATGAACTGGTGGCCGGGAAGGGGCGAATCGTGGTATCCTCCCCCTACCGTTGATTTTGCGGCGGGATACTTTCAATATTGAGAGGTTGGGAGCTTGATGGAAGACAAAGACGAGCGTGTGGACGAAATGAACGAAGAAGAAAATTTTGCTGAACTCCTGAAGGACAGCCTTGTCAAGCCCACCCGGTTCCAACCGGGGGAGAAGGTGAATGCGCGGATCGTCAAGATCACCTCGGAACTTGTCTTTCTGGATCTTGGCGGAAAGAGCGAGGGCTACCTTGACAGGAAGGAACTGCTGGACGAGGAGGGCAACCTGCCCGTGAAGGAAGGCGACGACATTCAGGCCTACTTTCTTTCCTCGAGCAACAACGAGCTTCGTTTCACAACGCAGATTTCGAGCGCCGAGGCCGGGAGGCATTTCCTCGAGGATGCCTGGCAAAACGGAATCCCGGTCGAAGGGGTCGTGGAAAAGGAGATCAAGGGCGGTTTCGAGGTGAAAATCGCCGGAGGTCTTCGCGGCTTCTGCCCCTTTTCCCAGATGGGGCTGGGGCGTTCCGAAGCGCCGAAGGAACTTATAGGGCGCCACCTGCCTTTCCGGATAACCCAGTTCGGAGAAAAGGGACGCAACGTCGTTGTGTCCAACAGGGCGGTGCTCGAAGAGGAAAGAGAAAGACGCAAGGAAGCTCTGAAGGCCACTCTGAGAGAAGGTGACAGGGTAAAGGGCGCCGTCAGTTCCATCCAGAACTTCGGAGCATTCATCAAGATCGACAGCATCGAAGGGCTCATCCCCATTTCGGAGATCGGCTGGGACCGTGTGGAAAACGTCCAGGACAGGCTGCAGGTGGGGCAGGAAGTGGAAGTGGTCGCACTGAAGCTCGATTGGGCGAAAGACCGCCTGTCCTTCAGCCTGAAGCGGGCGATGCCGGATCCCTGGACCAATATCGAGAAGGACTTCCCGCAGGGATCTCTTCAGAAGGGGACCGTAGTGCGGCTGACAAATTTCGGGGCTTTTGTCGAACTTGCACCGGGCGTGGACGGTCTTCTTCATATCTCCAAGCTGGGGGCCCAGAAAAGAATCAGCCATCCACGCGAGGTCGTGTCGGTCGGCGATGTTGTCGAAGTGAAAATAGACACCCTCGACAAGGCCAACAAGCGCATTTCCCTGTCCCGGGCCGAAGCCGCCTCCGATGAAGAAACGGAAGAGGATCTTACGCCGTATGTCAAGAAGAGTCACGACTCGTTCGGAACTCTCGCGGACCTCCTGAAGGGCCGGCCCTCGGGCGGGAAAAAGAAATGAGCGGTCGCGGCGAAGGATTTGCCGCTTTTCGGCCTTGGCCTTTCCCGGACAAGGAGACATTTGCCTGATGCTCGAAACCCGTTTCATACCCAAACTGGACCGCAGTATCACGCGGCTGGGACTGGGCGCGCTGCCCATGGGACCGCTGCAGCTGAAGCTTGCCCCGGACGAAGGGGCCCGGGTTGTGCGGGCCGCCGTTGAAAACGGCATCAGCTTCATCGACACCGCCTGCAGGTACGGAACTTACGAGCACATCGCCAGGGGCCTGCGGGGATGGAACGCAGCGGTCACGATCGCAACGAAAACGCATGCCCGGCAGGACCGTTGCCTGGCCGAGCGCCATATCGAAGAGGCGCTGAGGGCCCTCGGCAGGGACCGGATTGAGATAATGCTCTGCCACGTTGCCCGCGAACCCTTTACCGACGATGTATGGGGCCCGACTCTCGAGGCGCTCGTGCGGGCTCGGGAAAAGGGGCTTATCGGCATGGTCGGGATGAGCACCCATTCGGTCAAGGCGGTTGGCGCCGCGACCATCCATCCCGAAGTCGACGTCATTCACCCTCTCATAAACATGAACGGTCTGGGCATTGTCGACGGTACGGCCGATGAGATGCTCCGGGCCATTCGCAAGGCGCACGACGCGGGCAAATTCATCTATGCCATGAAAACCCTGGGAGGGGGCAACTTCGTCGGGGACAGGGAGAAGGCGCTTCGCTACGTTTTTGAAAAGGACTACATCGATGCGGCGGTAGTGGGCATGGTGACGCCGTCCGAAGTGGAGTGGAACGTCCGTTTCCTTTCCGGCTTGCCCATTGGCGGCGAGTTGGCCCGGCGCACCGCCATGCACAACAAGAAGCTCAATCTGCTTGATATGCTCTGCGTTGGATGCGGGGAGTGCGTGAGCCATTGCGAAAACGGGGCGCTCGCGCTCGTAGACGGCAAGGCCGTGGTGAACCACGACTTGTGCATCCTTTGCGGATATTGCGCTCCGCATTGCGAGATGCTCGCCATTCGGTTCGTTTGAGCCGAACCGCCGCTCCGGAAACAGGAGATAGCGAGATGAGAACCGAATTGGTCAGGTCGATAATCCTGACGGCAATAATGGTGACTTTTGCTTCGGTCGCTTCCGCGGCCGGGCCGATCAAGCTTCCGGAGCCCCGGACCGACGGGGGGAAACCTTTGATGCAGGTACTCAAAAGCCGCGTTTCCATGCGCTCCTTCAGTGATGAAAAGCTCTCCCCGCAGATGCTTTCGGATCTGCTGTGGGCCGGTTTCGGCGTGAGCCGGGCCGACGGGAGGAGGACCGCGCCTTCCGCCAGGAATTCGCAGGAAATCTGCATCTATGTCGCAACCCCCGACGGAGCTTTTCTGTGGGACGCACAGAAAAACCAGCTGGAGCCCGTCGCTGCAAAGGACCTTCGGGCCATGACGGGCACGCAGCCCTACGTCGGGGATGCGGCGGTTAACCTGATTTATGTGGCGGACTATTCGAAGATCGGCGGCGGGGGAGGCATGTGGGACATGCTCGTTGGCGCCGACACGGGAGCTATTTTCGAAAACGTCTATCTTTTCTGCGCATCGGAAGGTCTGGCCACGGTCGCACGGGCGGGCATCGACAGGGATGCTCTTGCCAGGGAACTGAAGCTGAAGTCGGATCAGAAGATCGTTATGGCACAGTCGGTCGGATATCCGAAGAAGTAGGTTCGCACAGGGGGCGTCGATTCGCCCTCACGGCCCGGTAGCGAACCTGAGTCGCGGGACAATGTTTCCGCGACTCAGGGGTTCCGGATGGGCGACTTCCCGTTATTTCTCCGCGCTTCCGGCGAACTGCAGGATATGGAAGCCCGTTTCGGGGTCCCGCACGCGCAAACCGCTCGTTCCGCAGATTTCCATAATTATCACTTCTCCGACAAGCCAGACGTCCACGCCCGCCCGGACGCAGCCCACGGTCGCCGAACCCTCCCTGCCCGTTGCCGCGTGCATGTGAAGGGTGGGCTCCCCGTTTTCGTCCGGGAATATCGCGCCGACGGCCAGAACCTCGTGTATGCCGCCAAGCGTATGCACCAAAGAGACAATGGAGTCGGTTCTGTTCGCATCGGGACCGACCACCATCCGGCTGGTGGCGTCCGCGCCTCCGACGTAAATTGTCATGGCGCTGCGCACCGCGTGCTCACGTGCAAAAGCGACGATGGTGTCCGGAAGCCGGTCGCCCGCCTCCAGCTTAAGAGTGAAAATACGTCCGATGCTTCCTTCGCTGTACTGCATGGAATTATTACTCCTCCTCCCCTGGGATCTGAAAACCCGCCGATTATACATATTTTCAGGCGGAAAGGGGCATTCCGCTTTTGCCGGTCGCAGAAGGGCGTACTTTTAACAAAAGCTTGAATTCCATATCGTGATGCACGTATTATTCTCGACAGCCGCCCCGATGGTGGACCATACGTTCGGACGTACTGGATTTTGCGCCGATTTGTTCTCGTTTGGCTTCAAGTCTTGCGTGTCATCTGCCGACATAGACTTGGAGGATAAAGTCTGAATTGTCCGCAGGGAGGGGTCGGCCCTCTGATCCCTTCGCGCATCCGATTTCGAAGACTCGGCCGTGCGGCACGTCGCTTGGCCTGACTTCGCGCGGACAATTCGGCTAAACAAAGAAACTTCGTCACCTTCCAGGAGCTCAAAAGATGAAAGCGGAGACAGGCACCCGATCCATACGCGATATCATAAGGGAATACGCAACCTCGGAGAAAAGGAATCTTCCGGTGTTCCCCGGCGTTGCGTTTGAGCTTCAGCAATTGCTGGCGGATGACAATACCTCGGTCGATCAGATAGCGAAAGTAATCGGCAAGGACCAGGTGCTCGCCGGTCACGTCCTGAAGCTTGCAAATTCCGCCCTGTTTTCCGGGACCGGGGCGGTCCGCACCATCAAGGACGCCACGATGCGGCTTGGCCTCAGCCATGTGTTCAACCTTGTCATATGCATCAGCCAGCGCAACCACTACAAATCCTCGAACAAGGTGCTGGACAAATTCCTGCAGATTTCCTGGAAACATGCTCTGTGCGCCGCCATAGGTTCGAAATGGCTCATGGAAAAACTGGGGCACCGGGCGCAGAGGGACGAGGCTTTTCTGGCGGGCCTGCTGCACGATATCGGGAAACTCGTGCTCATCAAGGTCTTCGAAAAAATGAACTCCAAAAACGAGGAACTGGTATTCTCCGATGCATTCATATCGGAGATTCTCGTTTCCATGCATGCAACCCTGGGCTACGAACTCCTCGAGGAATGGTCCATACCCGAATCCTACTGCAAGATCGCCCTGAACCATCATGACGAGGAATTCGACAAGGACAACCACCTGTTGATGACCGTGCGCATCGTCAATGAGGTCTGCCGCAAATCCGGAATCAGCACCAATCCGGAGGGGCCCTCGGAACTGGGACTTCTTCCCGAGGTCCGGGCGCTCCGGGTGAGCGACGACATCCTTTCGGACCTGGAAATGGTCATCTCGGATATAACGATGTTTGGAATCTAGTTCGCCGGAATGCGGGCGGGTCCACGTGCCCCGGGCTCAAGGCTCGGAATACCGCGGAGCGGGGAATCTTCCCCGCTCTTTTCTTTTGTCCTGCGGCGGGGATAATCGCGTCTTCCGGTTTTGCCGCACTGCAATTCGACCGCACTACGGGGAGCGGGCCGGCATGAACCGTGCCGCGCGCGTGAAGCCCAGCACCCGAAAATCAGTTTTTCGTACTGTAGAGTTGCCCCTGCAGCCGATCCATCGACAGATTCCTGATCATCTTGGCCAGGACGGCCGTCACGTCCCCGAAATCTCCATCGGTGTAGCTGATGAAGCGGGGATAAAGCACGTGTCCCGCGATGGCGGTCTTGATGTCTCTGTCGGGCAGAATCAGAATGGTCCGTATGTCCCGGAGCGGGTTGCTCTGCTGGAGCAGCCCGAGCAGATCGTTTTTTGTCGCGATGAACAGAACCGCCACGGCGATACGGTGGCCCTGCCGGCGAAGCCTGTCCATCAGGCCGTCCAGGCTCGTCTCGGTTTCCATCCTTGCGTTTGAGACGATTTCCCGGAGCATCCCATGGAGCCTCTCGGCAGCCTCGCCGGGTTGACTTTTAAAAAGCAGGACAAACTTGGCTGTGTCTTTCACGACCGCACCTGTGATGGGTTGCCATTTGTGGACAACAAATGCCATCGCAATATGCGTGCCAGAACCGGATTTGTGAAGTATGCCAGAAGTAACCGCTACTTAGGCTTCCGGCGGGATCAACCGGAGCACGAAATGGGGTGATGGATTGTCCGGGATAACGGGACTCAATTCCAAAAACGGGACGAAAGACGTTCCCGGCTCCGGCAGGCACCCGTCCCCGCGCTCTTCAACGGGACGGCGCCGCCGGCGGAGCTTCTCGCGAGATGACGGGACGTTCCAGCCGAACGGTCACGATTCCCGTCGCCCCTGAAAACTCATCTTTTCCCTTCCAGAGCCTTGCGGACCGAATCGACGAGTTCGCGAACGCCCAGAGGCTTGGGGACAAACTCCTTGATTCCCAGCTCCTTGGCTCTTTCCAGCAGGTCCCTTTCAATGGCTCCGCTGTACATGACGATCGGAATATCGGGCCGGATGGCGAGCACCTTTTCGGCAAAAACGAGGCCGGTCATCTGGGGCATGGTAAAGTCGGTCATGATCAGGTCGAAACGGTTCGGATCGGATTCGATCAACCGCATGGCTTCCACGCCGCTTGTCGCCGTCACGATATCATAGCCGAGTTTCCCCAGCGCCTCTCCTGCGAAAGCCGCGATTGCCTCCTCATCGTCGACGAAGAGTATTCGCGCGTTGCCTCTGGGGAGCACCGCCGTGGTTTCTTCGGTTTCATCGGGGTTGGCGTCTATGAGAATCGGGAGGAATGCCTGGAAAGTCGATCCCTTGCCCGGCTCGCTCCGCACCAGGATGGTTCCCCCGTGGCTCTTGACGATTCCGTGAACGACCGAAAGGCCCAACCCCGTGCCTTCGCCGGGAGCTTTCGTCGTGAAGTAGGGATCGAAGATCCTCTGCATGACCTCCTGAGTCATCCCATGGCCGGTATCGGATACCGTCAGCCGCACATAGGCTCCCGAAGGCAGATTCAGCGATGCTTCGGCGATCCCCGGACCGAGGTAGAGATCCTCGAGTTCTATGCGCAGCACCCCGCCGAGGTCTCGCATGGAATGGGCCGCATTGGTGCAGAAATTCATGATGATCTGGTGCATCTGGGTCGGGTCGGCGTGAACCATGCCGCCCTTGCTCTTCAGCCGCTGCCGGATTTCGATCGTCACGGGCAGGGAGGCGCGGAGGAATTTTATGGCTTCCTTGACTATGGGCAGCAGCAAAACGGGCTTCTTTTCCTCCTCTGCCTGACGGCTGAAGGTGAGGATCTGCTTTACCAGGTCTCTGGCTCTGTAGGCGGCCTTCGTAATCTGATCGAGATCCGGCTGTGCGGGACTGTCCTGAGGAATCCGCAGGTACTTGAGAATCTCCGAATAACCGATGATTGCGGACAGGATATTGTTGAAATCATGGGCGATTCCACCGGCCAGCGTCCCAATGGCCTCCAGGTTCTGCGTCCGGCGAAGCTGTGTTTCCAGCATGATCTGCTCGGTAACGTCCCTTTTCAGAGAAACGTAACCCGTCACCTGCCCGGACGGGTTTACGAGCGGACTTATGGTTGCATCCTCGTGGATCAGTCTTCCGTCCTTGCGCTTGTTGATGAACCGGCCGGTCCAGACTTTCCCGCCCTTGACCGTTTTCCAAAGATCGCCGTAGAAGGCGGCGTCGTGAAAACCGCTGTTGAGGATTCGGGGCGTCTTCCCGATCGCCTCTTCCCGCGAATACCCGGTAATCCTTTCGAACGAGGGATTGACGTATTGAATCACAGCCTCGGGGTCGGTGATCATGACTTCCTCGGCCGCTTGTTCTATGGCTATGCTGCGCCGCCAGAGTTCTTCTTCCGTGATCTTGCGTCTGGTGATATCCCGTACGATCGCCTGAAGGTACGCTTCATCCTGGATATCAACCCTTGCCAGGGTCACTTCCACGTCGAACGTGGTTCCATCGGGCCGCATGAACCTCCACTCGAAAAATTGCGGGATCCCCCTCATGGAGGCTTCGATGAGAGTTCTTTCATGGCTTTCGGAAACCGACCCGTCCGGTTGCAGCTCCGGAGAAAAGCTTTTCAGATCTTTGCCGATTATCTGTTCCCTTGTCACCCCGAATAAGGCAAGCCCCTGGTCGTTGCATTCGAAAAACCGGCCTTCCTTTATGATGACAATCGCGAGTCCCGCAGACTCGAACAGAAGCCGGAAACGCTTTTCGCTCTCCTCCAGGGCTTTTTTTGTCCGGTTGAGGTCCGTTATGTCCAGCATGGTCGAGGTGACTCCGGCGGCCGGATTCCGCGGGTCCAGAGGACTAAGGCAGAACCAGACGTCAATGATGGCGCCGTCCTTTCTTCGAAGGCGTCCCTCGGCCGCTCCGAAGCCTTCGCTGTCCACCTGTCCGTACAATATCCCGCCCATCCGGCCGTGCTCCACGTCGTCGGGGTAGAACATGCGCGTGGAACGGCCGATGACTTCCTCCAAATCGTATCCCGTGATCTTGCAAAACGCCCTGTTTGCCGTCTGAACGACCCTGTCCACGAGGGTGCACACGCCGGCAGGGGTGGCCTCCAGCAAGCTTCTCATGAAGGCTTCGCTTTTGCGCAGGGACTCTTCCGCGCTCTTCCTTTCCGTTATGTCCTCGGTTGTCCCGTAGGTCCGGAAAGTGCTGTCCGGGTTGACGCGCGTAATTCCGGCCGATCTTAACCAGATCCACTGTCCGTCGGGTCTTCTGGCACGGAACTCCATATTGCGTTGAGGGCCGGGATCGGCCATCCCGCATTCCAGGCATTGCCAGATGGAGGACCGGTCGTCGGGGTGCACGAATTGCATGTATGTGTCGAAATTATGCCTCAGCGTTCCTTCGGGTAAACCGAGCAGGTGGTCTCCAACCTCGGATATGTAGCAACCGGTAATCCGATGCTTCTGATCGAATTCGAGCTTCCAGACGCAGGAAGAAATCGAGGAGACCGCCATGCGGTAATTCTCTTCGCTTTTCCGGAGAGCATCTTCGGCCTGCTTGCTCCGTGTAATGTCGACCAGTGCCGAAATAAGGCATGGTTCGTTGTCTATTTCGATCAGTTCTCCCGAAAACCGGCACAGTATGCGCTCTCCGGTCTTGGTGCGCCCCCACAGTTCCAGGTCCCTTACCGATCCGGTCTCCCCGATCCGTTCCAGCATCAATTCCCGGTCCTTTGAATCGGCCCAGATTCCGATTTCCCCGGCGGTGAGCGCCAGCATCTCGGGCGGGTTGAACCCGAACATTTTGTGGAGTTCGTAATTTGCCTCCAGGATGAACCCGTCGGAAAGACGAGACAGCGCAATGCCCGCGGGGTTCGCGGCAAAGGTTTTCGCGTATTTTTCCTCCGACTGCCTGTATGCGTTTTCGATCTGCTTTCTCTCGGAGATGTCCTGGAGGATACTCAGGGCATGCGACTTTCCCGAAATTTGGATCAGCCGCGTCGTCAGAAGTACAGTGCGCATGTTCCCCCGGCGATCCCTGATCTGCATTTCCTCCATGTCTATCCGGCCCTGCCGTTTCAGCAGGTCCGCAAGACGGGCGTGTTCGGAACGGTCCTCCAGCGGGTTCAAGTCGTCCGGGCGTTTCCCGATCACCATCTCCTTGGACATTCCTCCGAACTCGCAATAGGTCGGATTGATGTCGACAAACGTGCCGCCCTCCATCTCATTGAGGGCAATGATCAGCGGACTCTCCATGAAGATGGTCCGGAAAAACTCTTCCTTTCTCTTTATCTCGGTCGTGTCTTCCACGACGGTCAGGATGTGCGACAATCCGGAGAATTCAATGGTCCTGGAAGATATTCGCACGTCACGGAGCGAGCCGTCACGGCACCGCAAGAGGGTCTCCAAGCCGATGCACTCCCCGTGGCTGCGGATGTCTCCCATCATCTGGCGGTATTTTGCAGGGTCATCCCACAGCCCCAGTTCCAGGGACGTCCTCCCGATAATCTCCCCGGCGGTATAGCCCGTAGTTTGCAGGAATGCGTCGTTTACTTCCAGCAGGCCGCTACAGATATCGGAGAGCACCAGCATGACGGGGCTCAGCCGGAATGCCGCGGAGAGCTTCTCCCGGGTGATGAGCAACTCCCGTTCGGCTTTCTTTCTAGATGTCTGATCCACCCCGATGCTTACTATGCCTTCGAGATTTCCCCGATCGTCATAGACGCCCCGGTTTGTCCAACTCATCCACAGTCGTGTTCCGTCTTTGGTGATGTTCTCGTTCTCGATAGTCGCGAATCGGTGTTGATCCAGGACAATGGAGTTGAGGAGCGCGGACATGTCCCGCCCGCTTGACTCCACCTCCGGCACGATTGTCCCTATGGCGGGTCTGTTGATGATTTCTTCCCGTGAATAACCGAAAAGCCGCTCGGCACATTCGTTCATGAAAGTGATTCTTCCGTCCAGCGTGATTTTGACTATGACGGAGTTGGCGGATTCCACGAGTTCGCGGTACTTTTGTTCGCTCAGCGCCAGTTCCGCCTGGATTCGCTTTCTATCTTCGATTTGGCGCTCGAGTACTTCAGTATGCTTGCGAACCCGGCTTCGTAACACGCTATTGTAGCCGGCGACCAAAAAGACGGCGGCAATGGCCCCGCAGAGGAACCAGAACGGCCACGAGGATTGTTCCTCTGGCCTCTCTTTGCCCAGCCAATGATTTATGGATTCGTGGTAAGGTGAGTTGGGATCCGACGAGAGCTTCGCCATGTGTTTGTCGATCGCCTGGAGAAGGTGTCCGTTGCGGCCCTTGGCCACGGCGTAGCGAATCTCGATGGGATTGAAGACGATCTGGGTGCCTCGTACCGTGAACCCGCCTTGGTGTTTCAATCCGAAGAGCCTGCTCGCAACACCGGCATCGGCCTGCCCTTGCCGGATGAAATCGAAAAGGGTCTCGGGATCTTCAAGCTCCACAAAGATGGGATTTATGCCGAACCGGGCGCAGAGATCCCGCAAGGCGTGCCCGTGGGCGTCCCCCTTGAGGAGGGCGACCGTTTTCCTGTCGAGTTCCAGGATTGAATCGATGCTTCCGCCAACGCGAACATAGATCTGACCCCAGTCGGAGATGATCGCGGAATTGTTGAAATCGAGCTTTTCATTCCTCTGCGCCGTCAGCGCCACACCCGCGATGATGTCGATGGAGTCGCTGTCGATCATCTCGAAGCCCTGGGGCAAAAGGCATGATCTATACGCGAGCGACCAGTTCTCCTTCCCTGCGATATAATCAAGAATGTCTACGAAAATGCCGCTCCCGGCTCCTTCCGGGCTCGCGGCTGCAATAGGGAGGCCCGGCCCGCAACAGACTCGAACCGTGGTGGTTTCCGCCCCCGGTTGCTTCAAAAAGGCAGTGAGCAGCATCATGAGTGTGAACAGGAGCACGAGCCGCGGCCTAGGTGCAGAAGTCTTAAGAGATTGATGTGGCCTCACGCATGACCTTCCTGATGGCAAATTCGTTTCATCCCGATAATTTGCTGTAATATAGATATATCGGATAAAACGCAATATTACTCAAGCTCCCGGTGTTGAAAGAAGGCGTATGCTCGGAGCGCCGGACGCTGGCAGGGGCGCATGTTGATATCAGAGGGCAATAGGAATGAAAGACGGCAAAATTTGACAATAGGGACGCAGCATGCTGCGAAAGACCAAATCATGGGCATACATATGCAATGCAGATGGCGCATTCGGATTTTTCGGGATTCTATACGAGATGCACAATCTCACTGCTGCATTCTGCTGACGGTTTTGTAATCGAAAGTCCGGGATGCTGTGGCGTGGCGTCGGATTCGTATCATACGCGTTTGCGTTCAAGGATGTACCAGAGAACGCTTTTGAAAAGCGTGGGGAACTGCGCCCCCCCACGCCGCTGCGCGGCTCATTTTGGCGCTACGGTTGCGGCCGTTGGCCTGCAGCCGAAAGCGCCGAGCGCTCAGCCACGCGCGCAAACGAGAGCCCTACTCCTGCTTGTCACGCTGGCGTCCGCGAAAAACGAGCCGGATGGGTGTCTTGTCCAAGCCGAAACTCTCCCTGAACCTGTTTAGCAGGAAACGTTCGTAGGAAAAATGTATCTTATCGGGATAGTTGCAGAAGAGTACGAACATGGGGGGGCGGACGCCCGCCTGGGTGCCGTAGAAGAATTTTAGCCTGCGTCCGCGCACGAGCGGCGGTTCGTGAGCGCTGAGCGCATCCTGGAGAGCCCTGTTGAGGACCCCGGTGGTAATGCGCCTGTTGTACTGGTCGAAAACTTCGTCCACCGCGGGCATGACTTTCTGAACGCCTTTGCCCGACAAAGCCGAAAAGGGCAGCAGCGGTGCGAAGGGCATGAAACGAAAGCGGTAGCGGATGTCTTCGAGGAAGGTCTTTCTGACCTTGGGGTCCGGGTCGAAGGTATCCCATTTATTGATGCCGACGATGCAGGCGCGATGACGCTCCTGAATGTAGCCGGCTATGTGGAGGTCCTGGTCTGCCACGCCTTCGGCAGCGTCGATGAGCAGGATGCAGAGGTGGCTCTTGTCTATGGACTGGAGCGCCTTGATAATGCTGATTTTTTCGAGCTTTTCGTGGGTTTTCCCCTTTTTTCTTATTCCGGCGGTGTCTATTAGAAGATACTGCTTGCCGGAGCGCTCGAAAGGGGTATCCACGGCGTCCCTGGTTGTGCCCGGAACGGGGCTCACGATTACGCGCGGGGCTCCCAGGATGCGATTTACCAGGGTCGATTTGCCCACGTTGGGGCGGCCGAGAATGGAAACCCGGGTCTCGGAGATCTCTTCCTCCTCGCCCTCGGGGCTTACCGGCTCGGGAAGAAGCTCTGCGATCTCGGAGAGCAGGTCTCCAACCCCGAAGCCGTGGGATGCGCTTACCGGGTAAAGCGTTTCGACTCCGAGAGAGTAGAAATCGCTCAGATTTCCCTGCTGCTCCGGGCCGTCGATCTTATTGACCGCGAAAAAGAAAGGCTTGGATGTCCGCCTCAGGATATCGAAAAGGACGGCGTCTTCCGGGTGGAGGCCGGTCTTTCCGTCCGCGACGAAAAGGAGGATGTCCGCCTCCTCGAGAGCGTGGAAGATCTGCTCCCGCGTGTGCGGGTCGAAAAAGGAATCGTCCTTGGAAATGAACCCTCCCGTGTCCACGAGGGTGAAGACCCGTTCGTCCCAGGTGCCTCGGGCATAGTTCCTGTCCCTGGTGACTCCGGGCAGGTCGTCGACGAGTGCGCGGCTGCTTTTGCTGATTCGATTGAACAGAGTGGATTTACCGACGTTTGGCCTGCCGACTATTGCGATGATGGACATCCGGATTTCCGCCTTTGGATTAGAGAATTGAAAACTAGTGTTTAAGGGTTTTTCCTCTGTGTGTAAATGACAGACTTCCCGGCTCTCCGAGTCCCGGCGAAAATGCGGGGGCTCATGCCTGATGGAGCGGAATCCCGTAGCGCTGTTTGAATTATAGCGAAAAGATTGATTTTATCGCATGAAAAATTCGGAAAATCGGTTCCGGTTCAGTTTAGATATTCATTCCCGAAATCAATTGTCCGATCCTCCTGACCATTACCTCGGAGGATGCTCCCACCATACCGGAACGCGCGCGCGTCAGCGTCGAAAAACTGGGCGTGGGGATGCATCATCGGCTTTCCGCGAGCTACGGCTACATGGAAACGCCGAATGTGCCCGATGTGATGGAACTCGTTTTTCGCGAAGGGTTGTTGCCTCGGGTGGAACCGATAAGTTATTATGTAAATCGTGAGACGCTGCTGCCCACCGGAGACGGAAAAATGATGCGATGGCGCAAAAGGCTTTTTGCCCTCTTGTCCAGGAATTCACAGACGGCCACGAATTACTTCGGGTTGTCGGCGGGGCAGGTTGTCGAATTGGGAGTTCAGGTGGAATTATGACCGGTTAGAGGGCCTGGGACCGCTGGGGTGGCCGGAATGCCGGCAATGGCGAAAGAGATTTCAAGCGAGGGAAGAGGGTGGGGAAAGTTAAAGAAAAGTTTCACACTTTCTGTGCATTTCCTTCTTTCTGCCGGAATTTTGTTGTTATTCCGAATATATGAGAGGATAAGGCGGTGTTGTGGAAAACGATTGCTTCTTTTTTGCCGCTGTGCTATTTAGCACAAAAAAGCATAATCGATTTTGGTTTAGTTGTGAAATTTTGAATAACGGGATTGGCAGGCAGTCGCTCTCCATTTGAAATGAACAGCGGATTGATTTTTACGCTTCGGTCGGGATCTCCAATGACGCATTATTTCCTGTTTGCACTGCTTTACGGCTGAATTTGCCGGCCGGTTCGGGAGTTTTTCCGAAGCACGAATCCGCAAGCCTTCATTTCAAGCGCGACTGATAACTCAGGAAGCGTACCTCCGATCTAGACCGTTCTCAATAAAAAACGTGTTCGTTGCTTTTTTTGTGCAGATTGAACCATGCGGCAAGAACACTCTTTTTTTATTCCCCGTAAGAAATGGAGACGTTTTGACATCATGCAGCCCAGCTTGAGCCCTGATTTCAGTTTTTTACAAAAAGCCGAAGCCGCGGGGCCGTTCAATGCGGCGGAATGCTTCCAGTGCCGGAAGTGCACAAACGGCTGCCCGGCTTCCTTCGAAATGGATCTCTTCCCGGATCAGGTGATCCGACTGGCGATCCTGGGACAGAAGGAGGAAGTTCTGCGTTCCCGGACGATCTGGATCTGCGCGTCGTGCGAGACCTGCAGCACGCGCTGCCCCAACGGAGTGCGGATCGCCGAATTGATGGACTATTTCAAGGAGATGTCAATCCGGACCGGCGTCAGCCCGGCACAGCCCCACGTGGCTTCACTGCACCAGACGTTCCTTGGGAACGTGCGCCTCACCGGCCGTGTTTTCGAAGGCGGTCTCCTGCCTGCCTGGTGGCTGAAAAGCGGGCAGCTTGGCAGCAAAATCAGGTCCGGCGGCATACGCAATGAGATGAAAATGGCCCTTAAGCTCTTCCGCAAAGGGCGACTTGCTACGACGCCCAAGACAATCAAGGGAAAAGCCGAGGTCGGCGCCATTCTCCGCTCATCCTAATCAGACAGGAACGGGATCATGAAGGTAACGTACTATCCTGGTTGTTCTCTGGAAGGCACCGCTCGGGATTACGCCGATTCGATCGAGGGCGTTTGCGAATCCTTTGGAATCGAGTTGCAGGAGATTCCGGATTGGAACTGCTGCGGGTCAACGGCTGCCCACAGCATCAACCATACGGCGAGCATCGACCTGCCCGGCCGGAATTTGAAGCTTGCCGGGCAGCTCAATAACGCGGACCTGCTGGTGCCCTGTCCCCTTTGCTTTAACCGCCTCAAGGCCGCTGCCCACGAACTGCAGGAGGGCAACGGACACGGGTTCCAAACGAAGCTTCCCCCGGATCTGCCCAAGATTTGGGACCTTGCGAACTTTTTTGCAACCGGCGAGATGCTCCAAAAGCTCTCCTCCGGGCTCAAAAAGCCGCTGGAAGGTCTTAAGCTCGTTTCCTACTACGGCTGTATGTCCAGCCGGCCGCCCAAAGTCACGGGCGCGGACGATTTCGAGAATCCCCAAAGTCTGGATAAAATTGTCAAGGCTCTCGGGGGACAGCCCATTGACTGGCCTTACAAGACGGACTGCTGCGGTGCAAGTCTGATGATCTCCCGGACCGACATGGGTTTCAAGATGGTCGGAAAGATCCTGGAGATGGCCAGGCGTGTCGGAGCGCAGGGCGTCGTGGTTTCCTGTCAGATGTGCCAGTCTAACCTCGATATGTATCAGGAGAGAATCGAAGCGGAAACAGGCAAGTTTTTCGGGCTTCCGATCATGTATTTCACCGAGCTGATCGGCCTTGCATGTGGTCTGCCGGGTGCGCCCAACTGGCTTTCCCGGCATTTTGTCGATCCGATTCCTCTGCTCCGGAAAAACAGGCTGATCTGATCCAGGAGTTGCAGTACGAACCGGAGATCCCAAAAGGTTGACCATCTCATGTCCACTAAAAAGGTTAAGGAAATGCGGCAGGGACAGAAAACCGGCGCAGTTACCGTTGTCGGAGGCGGAATAGCTGGCATCCAGAGCGCACTGGATATGGCCAACTCCGGATTCAAAGTCTACGTGATTGAAGAGCAGCCCAATATCGGCGGCATCATGTCGCAGTTGGACAAGACTTTTCCGACCAACGACTGTTCGGCCTGTATGATGGGCCCAAAACTGATCGAAATCGCCAGCAACAGAAATATAGAGATTCTGACCAAGACAACCGTCGAGAAGCTGGAGGGCGAGCCCGGGGATTTTACCCTCACGGTTAAGCGCCATCCCCGCTATGTCCGGGTGGACAAGTGTACCGGTTGCGGAGAGTGCGCCAAGGTCTGCCCGATCACGCTCCCGGCGAACTTCAACATGGGCCTGAATGATCGACAGGCGATCTACCGAAATTATCCCCAGGCGATCCCGCCGGCTTTTGCCATCGACAAAATGGACAAATCCCCCTGCGCCAACGCCTGTCCCGGACAGGTCAATGCGCACGGGTACGTGTCCCTCATTGCCCAGGGCAGGTACGAGGATGCGATGAAGGTGATCATGAGAAACCTTCCGCTTCCCGGCGTGCTGGGCCGAATTTGTCCGCATCCCTGTGAATCGGCGTGCCGCCGGGGCGAGGTCGACGAACCCGTTTCGATCTGCGCTCTCAAGCGTTTCGTGGCCGATACGGTGGACATGGAGTCGCTGCCGATTCCGGAGATCGAAAAGAAAAACGAAAAGGTCGCGATCGTCGGTTCCGGTCCCGCGGGCCTCACGGCCGCCTACTTCCTCGCCATGGACGGGTACGCGGTCACGATCTACGAATCCCTCTCGGTTGCCGGCGGCATGCTCCGCGTGGGCATTCCCGACTACCGCCTGCCGCCCGAAGTGCTGGAAAAAGAGATCCGGGCCATAACCCGGCTCGGGGTGGAAATAAAGTTCAATGCGGCTCTCGGTCGCGACTTCACGATAGATAAGCTGCTTGCGGACGGATACAAGGCGGTGTTCCTCGCCATTGGCGCGCATCGGAGCCTCAGGCTGAACATACCGGCCGAAGAGTCCGAAGGCGTCATGCACGGCGTCGAATTCCTGCGCAATGTGAATCTGCGTTCCGCTGACGCCCTGAAGGGCAAGCGGGTCGTGATCGTGGGCGGAGGCGACGTCGCCATAGACGCAGCCCGTTGTGCGCTGCGCACGGGCGCCGGAAAGGTCAGCATCTTCTACCGTCGTACCCGCAAGGAAATGCCCGCGCGGGAAAATGAAATCGAAGACGCCCTGGCCGAAGGGATTGAGATCAGATACCTCACCGCTCCGCAGCAGATTCTCACCAAGGACAACAAGGTTATCGGCATCCAGTGCATCAGGATGGAACTCGGCGAGCCG
>JAJFVB010000005.1 GCA_021372055.1 Desulfobacteraceae bacterium
AAAGACTATCCGCCGTAGATTCCTCTAGCAGTATTCGACGACGATTTCCTTGTTGTATTTTCTCAGCAGGGCGACAATTTGCTCCACGATATTTCGCCGAATGGAGATATTTTTGGGCAGAAGGGGATTCTGATGGAAAGGGTTGACGCTCTGCCCGACCAGAAAATGGATGGAATCCGCCGACAGCATCTCCCGCGCCAGCAGACATGGCCCGGTACGATCCTCGGGCACCGTCGAGAGATTTCCGCGACACTCCTGCAGCTTCTTCAAGGTGGCCGCCATCGTGAGGATTCCTTCAGTGACCAGGTCGACGCCCGCCATGCTGCCCATCGCGGGATAGTCTTCCGTCATGGTGCCGGGATCGATACGAGCTTTTTTGCCGCCGTATTCGGCGACAAGGTTGCTGGTCGTGCCGCCGCAAACGACCCTCCTGCCGTCGAATCTCAGGAGCCGGTCGACATAGGATTTATCCCACTCCCGCTTAAGGGGGGGGCCGGTAAACACCATCAGGGTATTTCGCTTGCGCGCGTAGATGCCGACAAAGGTCGCATCGTCTCCGATGTTGTTGCCGTACAGTGTTTTCGCTTTGCCGATGACCGAATCGACGACGGTTTTGGCGGCAGGGACCCCTTCTTTGAATATTTGCTCCAGATACTCGGCGACGTTCTCCCAACCCCATCCGAAATTCATCGTCACGCCCAGACCGGCATACGGGATCCCGTCGCTGACGATCCCGATGAAGTCGTCCCTTTCGATCCGGCCGCTCATGAACCCCAGGCTCTTACCCAGAATCGACACCTCTTCCTGCTCCATCTGAACGACTCGTCCCTCCTTGAGAACAAAGACGGGAGGACTATCGAAGTTGAAGATGTCGAACCGGTTGCTGTCGTGGTGAATTTCAACGATCACGAAAGTCGAATAGGCAATGCCCCGCTCTTTGGAAATGGGAAGCGTACCGATCACCGTTTCGATGATTTCCTTGAGTGGCACGGATTCGCGGAGCATGGTCATGATGATTTCGGTTGTGAGGGTCGCGAGGATGTTGGCCTTCACACCGCTTCCCAGGCCGTCCGAGAGGACCACCAGAGTCCTGTCCGCCGTGCGAAGGACCTTTACCTGGTCTCCGCAGAGTTCCTCGCCCTGACGGTTGAGACTGGCGGTATAGACGTCGTAGAAATTACTCGTTTTCTCCGGCATCTTCCTTCTCCAGCATATCCAGAAGCCTGAGCAGGCTGACTTTGATTTCGGCGGTCGTTTCCCCGAGCAGACCCGCAATTTCCTGCGCAACGCTCATCTGTTTGTTGACGACCTGGGTGACTTCGGTAATTGCTTCGCGCTTGAGTTCGGCCAGCTCTTTTTCCTGCTGCCATTCCTTGGTCAGATCGACAAAGATGGCGGCAACAAGGTTCTCCTGCGAAATGGGAAAAATCACTTGCCGGACATAGAGGGGAATGTGAGGGTATTCCCTCTCGATGCCGCGATTCACAAGGCGGGTACGCCATACCTTGATAAAATCGTCGACATCGCCGAGGATATCCACTCCCTTACGGCCGAGGATGTCATTATAGTTTACGCGCATCATCTTGCAGAAAGCAGGATTCGCCAGACGGACCTTCATATCGGTGCTGTCGAGCACGATCAATCCGTTGGGATCGTAATCCCACAGCAGTTTCCATAGAAGCACCTTCGTGTCCATGCACTCACCCCTGGCTGTTGTTCTTCAAGGCAGGGAGGATCTCCCTGGCGAATTTGATTTCAACGTTTTCGGGATTGATGCCTGTGATCGTTTTCTCGCCGACCTTAATGACAATGCCGTGCATGCAATTATCAAGGCAGAAGGCCCCTTTCAGCTCGATCTCGGCCTCAAGGCAGTGATCCTGCATCAGTTTCTGCAAGGCGGGCAGCACCCGGTGCACGCCCAGTTGGTAACACGCCGAACCCATGCACAGATGAAGGGCTATTTTTTCGCCCATGGCACCATCTCCAATGCTATAGCTTAAATCAAAACTCCCATTGGTTCGGGAGATATTCGATTACCAGGCTCTACCAAGAACCGCCACCATTGTTCTTCGTCAACTTCAACGCGACCGCTGCAACTTCGGATATCATCCGATCGAACAGGAGATGCCGGGCCCAACTCGACCTCCCTGATGCCCGTGGCTCGCACTCCGGCGCCTTGGGACTTCTGCGCAACAAGGGTCCAACGCACCCTCCGGGCAAAAAAACTCCACATGTTTATTTTATACCTAAAATCAGCACATTGTCACATCCTTAGTAGACAAACGGCTGGAATCCCGCAGGCAAGTCTTCCCCCGTTCAAGTTAGAACTAATGGGAAAGAGCGTGGGAAACGATTCCCCCGCGCCCCCCTCAGGGTTGGCCTTACGCACGCGTGCGTCAGGCCGAGCGCAATCAGATACGAGTTGACCGTGATCCCGTCCTTTACGGATCTGCGTCACCCCAATTGCATGGATTCTCAATGACCCCGCATCAATCCATTCCTCATGACGGCAGCTTACAATCTTTAATCACCGTTCTTGCAGGCCGTTGCAACTTAGGTTGCAGATTTCTATGCATCTTTATCCATACATAATGCAACTTTAAACTGTTTGACTTCAGATTAGGTTACGCTAGCATGGCCGAAGCTCATCATCTCTTTTTATCGCCAAAGTCCTGCAAATCAGCGCATTGACCAATGCCGATGCTGAGACTGATCGCAGTTTCAAAAATGCGTCACCCGCCGGGACTGTGTCCCTGCACAGGCAGCGACTCCAGAGCTTGCACTCGCCCATATGCGATGCGAGCGCACAAGAAAGGTGAAGAGATGAAAAGGCCTACAAAGATTATCAGGAGGACCATTGTTGCGCTGGCGGCCGTTTCAACGCTTGCAGCCATCCCGGCCGGTGTTTCCCGAGCGGCCGAGTACAGTTTAAAAGACTTTGTCATCCTTGTTGACGACCAGCTCATAATGAAAGGCATTGCCAACATCGAATGCTGCCAGGGAGCAGCGGTAAGCGCGCGCGGTGACATCGGCAGCCGCAACAGCATCAGGCTCGGAGGAGTCGGGCGCACCGAAGTCCCGGACGGGGCTCCCGTTTTGCAGGATGTGGCCGTCATCGCGCCCAACGTGACGCTTAACAGCTTTGCCGCGGTAAGCGAGGTGATATACGACAATGCAACCGGATCGTATACAGTGAAGGGCTCCGGTATCGTCCAGCCTCTCGCGGGCAATATCCATACCGACCTGGGCAACAACTATCTCAACGACACCGGGAGCAAGAATCTGCCCGATTTTCCCTCTTTCCCGAGTCTTATTGCAGGGACCGACGATATCGTCGTACCGAGCAAGGGTAACGTGCCCATTATTCCAGGCACTTACCGTGACCTCATAATCGGTTCGAACGCCACCGTCAATCTCTCCTGCGGAACATACAACTTCCGCCGCATTATCGCCAATACGGCCAGCCGGTACCAGATCGTCTTTGAAGACTGCGGGACGCAGATAAACGTGAAGGAGTTCGTGCGGTTCGCACACTACGGATCCTTCAATCCGACCGCCAAGCATGACGTGACCCTGTACGTAGGCGGCTACGACGGCCCCTATTCCGGCGCCAACAAGAACAAAAACGGCGTGGCAAGGACAATCGGCACTTTCCCGGCAGCCTTCGAATACGATGGAGCGGGAGAATTTCACGCAACGCTTGTTTACGTAAAGAATGGCACCATCAACATCGGCGGACCCGCTTCGACGGCTTTCTCCACCCACTGGTTCGGAGATTCCTTCCAGGAGGTTACCGGCCAAGCCATAACGCTACGGCATCCCGGCGAAATTTGCGACTGCTTCAGCACGGCGACTCCGTGCGGCTGCATAGAAAGTTTTTCCTTGAACAAAACAACTGGCATTTTAAAGGTTTGCGGCAGGAATTTAAACAGGAAGACGGTCGGTTGCCTTGCGGCGTTTTCGCCCACACAGGCATGCTCTATTGGAGGAGCCATATGTTTGGACCGATATGTATTTGACCTCACTTTCGACGAAGATGGATCATGCCTTACGGCTTATCCGGATTTCGCCATATTGGCCTCCGGGATTTACTACCTGGGGATTGTGGCGCCGATAGCCCCAGATACCGAAAACACGCCTCATGTCTGCGTATATACCAATTACCCGCTTATAATTCCGTAGGATTCGACGAGTCCTTCCGCCGCGGAAAAAGTCCGCGAAAAATCCGGGGGTGCGTGAAACGGACCACCCCCGGGACTTCACATCTCCCCATATCCTTGCCCATGAAGTCCGGAAATCCGGGACTCTCCGATGTTGTTCCTGACTGCCGGCACCGCAAAGTTGCTCCAGGACCGACTGCCGTTCACGTGCATTCGCAGTGGAGCATACGGGCCGGCGTCCGGCGGCAGCCGGAGAGTCAAATCAGGCATGATTATTTGTGTTGACAAACACAAGTCTTCGCAATAACTTTCGATTTACGAACGATTGTTCGCTTCCAAATATCTGCTTTCACTTGCGCACGAAGATACACTCAACCAGAATCATTCAATGGAGGTTTGCCATGCTTGACCGCTGTCGTCTCATTGCATTACCGCTGATTCTATGCGCTTTGATTTTTCCCTTGACCGCCCAGGCTGGTCCAAAGCCTCCGAACCCGAATCCCATGTATGAGTACAAATTGATCGATACCTTTGAAGTCAAAGGACGGCAAGGGGTGGCCTGCGATGGCAATTACTACTATGTCAGTGGCAGCAAGGCGCTGTACAAGTACGATAAAAAGGGCAAACTGATTCTTTCCAATGAAACTCCGTTTGAAGGCTACCCCATTCCCGCCAACCACATTGGAGGCATCGACGTCTATAACGGCGAGATTTTCGTCAGTGCGGAAAACTTCATGGACGGAGTCGGCAAAGACATTCAAATTGCAATCCACGACGCTGAAACCCTGAAGCTCAAGCGGGCATTCAAGTTCGAGCCGTCCAGCGGACAGGAAGAGGTCTCGGGAATCTGTGTTGACACCGACAAGCGTAGCGTCTGGATGGTTTCCTGGGTTGGGGAAGAAAGCGGGCGTTACATCTACGAATACAGCCTGGATTCCGGCAAGTACCTGCGCAAGGTTCACCTGCAGCCCGTGCCTCAGTGGCTCCAGGGCATCCATTACTGGAAGGGCAAGCTGTTTGTGACGGCTGACGACGGCACGGCTGATCTCGATGAGCCCGATAACCTTTACCGGATCGATGTGACCGAGAAATCCTATGCGCCGGTCGTCCGTGAGAAAACCTTTATGGAAGTAAAACGCCAGGGAGAAATTGAGGCCGGTAATGTCGATCCGAAGACGGGCGAGCTTCTCGTGCTCTTCAATCGCGGAAGCCGCATCGTCCTGGGCATGGTCAAGGGTTTTTACCCTGGATACGACCGTGAAATCTCGGAAGTCTATCGCTTCAAGATGGTTCCGAAGGGAGCAAAGAAAGCCGCAAAGTGATTTGAAACGCGCGTCAGGTAGAAACATATAAGCAAAAACGGGGCGGTCAAACCGCCCCGTTTTTTGTTGTCCGGGGGTGCTTCCGGTTCTCGATGTTGTCTGTCCGCAACCGGGAAATGATGTTATTATCCGTAGCGCTGAGGGCAGCGATACCGCTTGTCCTTATACCAATGAGCGTTCAAGATGATGCCAGGCTTTCAGACTGTGGGGAGCCTGCTCCCCACACGCAGCTGCGCTGCTCATTTTGACGCTTGCGGCGGGCCTGAGGCGCGTGCGCGTAAGGCCGCGACAGAAATCCCGAGGGGGCGCGGGGGAAATCATTTCCCCCGCTCTTTTCCATTAGTTTTATCTTGAACGCAATTTCGTATTACTCTCAAGGCCGCCCGAAAATTCCTCACGCCGGGATATGTACCCATGAAGAAGTTGCAATTCAAAATATTCCTGCTGGCAGCGATCCTGATATTGTTCTCCCTTTTGGGATTTGTCCTCAACCAGATCATTGCCGTTTCGCGCCTGCTGCATGGCATCAATCCTTTGCTCGGAACCGTGACGCTGTGGTTCCTGCTGTGCATGGCCGCGCTCTGCGCTTTTTACCTCGCCGGCGCGTATCTGCTGCGGCAAAAACCTTTGGTTTTGCCCTCAAACCCGACCCTGGAGCAGGAACGGCTCTATCTCGACGCCCTTGCAAAAAGGCTCAATGCAAACGAGGAACTGGCAAAAGGCGGGATGCGCGTGACCGGCGCGGCGGATATCGCCGGGTGCGCCGCTTACCTGGAAAGTCTTGCCGATGAAGAAATAAAGCGTGTCGCCAAGCGGGTCTTTGTCTCAACCTCCATAGCTCAGAACGGCCGTTTGGATTCGATCATCGTCTTCTACCAGATAGCGGTGCTGATATGGAAAATATCCAGGATTTACGGCCAGCGGCCCTATCCCGACGAGCTGTGGAAGATCTATTGCAACGTGCTGGCCACCTCGATGATTTCATACGGCATCGAGCAGGTGGACCTGACCGACCAGATCGGAAGTCTGCTTTCCCCCCTCGTTGCGAACTCCGTTTTGGACCATGTCCCCGTCGTGAAAACATTTACCAAGGTCTTCACGCATGCCATCCTGAGCGGATCAGCCAACGCGGGGCTTGTTTGCCGGGTCGGGGTGGTTGCGAAGAACTATATGGGGTTGAAGACTCTTGCCGGCCACTCTGTTAAGGTGCGTCCCACCCTGGAGGCCGCACGCATCCTGAATTCCATTTCGTCCGAATCCGTTCAGAAAGTCCTGAGCGCGCTGGCTGGTTCCCTGAAAGGCATTGCGGTGCAGGGAGCAAGGAAGGCAACGGTGAGCCTGGCCGACTCCGCAGGCGCCGCCGCGCAGGGAGTGGCCGACGCCGGCAAAACGATTGGCGAGAACACCAGGGACGGAGTAATGAGGGCCGGAGCCTATGCCCTCAAAACCGCGCAGTCGGTCGGCGAATCCGTGGTGGAGATCTCCACCACGGGAGCAAAGAAGGCGGCCAAAACCGTCCTCACCGTTGCGGATGTCGCGGGCAAGTCCATTGCGGAGACCGGCAGAAGCGCGGGAGCACTGTCGCAGGAGGTCTATTCTTCAGCCCGATCGACTGTGAAAAAGATTGCCGCGGGCGCCGCGGAGGTAACGCAGGAGGGCCTCGGCACGATAAAAAAAACCGCCTCGAAGGCAAGCTCAATCCTGCCATGGAAAAACCGGTAATACGGAAATTGCGTTCAGGATAGAACTAATTGAAAAGATAGGTGAAAACGATTTCCCCCGCCTCCCTCAGCGCAGCGGCGTGGGGGGCGTGGGGAGCCGGCTCCCCACGGTCTGAAAGCTTGGTATCATCTTGAACGCGAACCGGTGGTATTACACAGCCCGCAAACTATGCGGAGATGCCGCCCGGTTCCGCTTTCGAGGAAGGATTCAGCACCTGATGGACCAAGTCTGACAATTCTCTGAAATTATAAGGCTTTTGTATAAACCCGAGGCACCCCATCTCCATCACCTTGCGGACTTCGCCCTGAAGTCCATACCCACTGGAGAGAATGACCTTCACCCCCGGGGAGATTTCCCGCAGCCTTTTCAGTACCTGTGCGCCGCTTGTGCCGTGCAGAATCATATCAAGAATCACCAGGTCGGTCTCGGCCTGCTTTTCGCGATAGACGGAAACGGCCTCTGCTTCGCTTTCGGCCTGAAAAACCGTATAACCCAGTATTTGGAGCATTTCCGACGCAAGTTCGAGGATGGCCGGTTCATCGTCCACCACCAGTATGCCCCCGCTTCCGGGATACAGGTCTTTTTCCGGCAATGGCTCCTCGCGCAAAACCTCTTCCTCCGTGGCGGGCAGGTAGATGTTGAAGGTTGCCCCCTGAGCGGGAACGCTGTAGGCGTTTATGAATCCGCCATGGTTTCGTATGATGCCGTAGGCCGATGCGAGCCCCAACCCGGTGCCGCCTTCCTGCAGTTTTGTCGTAAAGAAGGGCTCGAAGACCCTTTTCAGGGTGTCGGCATCCATTCCAATGCCGGTATCGGTTATAGAGATTTTCACGTAATTCCCAGGGCTTGTCTCAAAAACACGGGCTTCGGACTCGTTCAGCGCGAGGTTGCTCGTCTGTATCACGAGCCGTCCTCCGTTGGGCATGGCATGCCCCGCGTTGATGTAGATGTTGAGCAGGACCTGCTCCATCTGCCCCGCATCGGCCTCTACGGCGCAGACATCGTCCTGCAGCTCGAAACCGACCTCGATCTCCCGTCTCGTCTCGATGAACAAACAAGCGCTTTTCCGGACGAGATCGTTTACCGCTATGCTCCTGAGCTCATACTTGCCCTCCCGGGCAAAGCCCAGCAGCTGCCGTGTCAGATTCGCTCCGCGCTGCACCTGTTCTTCGATCCGGCTCAATCTCTCGTAATGCGGGTCATCCGGACTGTGATCGAGCAGCAGCAGAGTGGCATTTCCCTGTATCCCCATAAGAATATTGTTGAAATCATGGGCAACGCCACCGGCCAGCTGTCCTATGGCGTCCATCTTCTGAGCCTGATGAAGCTGATGCTCGAGTCTCCTGCGCTCCTCCTCCAGCCTTATCCGGTCTGTAATATCCTGTATGATCAGAATGAGGGAGGGCTCTCCGGCTATATTGATGGAACGCGCGGAAAAGACGACTCTGCGCAATGCACCGTCCTTGCGCCTGAACTGCCCTTCGCGCTGAAGAATATCCCGGCCGGCTTTCAAGTCATCGACCATGCTGTCGCGCTGTCCAGGGTCAACCCAGATGTCTATATCCCCGACCGTGCGGCCCAGGACCTCGTTGCGCTTCCATCCCGAAATGTCTTCGAAACCCTGGTTTACGTCCAGTAACCGGCCATCCTGCAGGCGCGATATGACGATGCACTCCGGCGTGGTCATGAATACTTTCGCGAACTTTTCTTCCGCCTGCCTGGACCTTTCTTCAGCCTGTTTGCGCTCCGTGATATCGAGGAAAATGCCGTCAAAGACGATGCGGTCTTCCTGGCGCACCGGCGTCGACAGACTGTGGAACCACATCACCTCCCCGGAAGGCTTGTTGAACCGGCCCTCGAACTCCCAGGGGGCAAACGCATCGACAGCCGTGCGAAGGGAGTCCATGAACCTTTGAAGGTCCTCCTCGTGAACCTGGGAAATGAAGGCCGCGAACAATGTCTCCGCAGGGTCGCGCAGTCCGAAGAGTTCCCCGAAGCGATCGCTCAGGTAGCTCACGCCATACTCTCCACTGTCGGCCGCATAGATCTGGAAAAGGACGCTCGGTATGTTTCTTGTGATCCCGCTTAGCAACTCCTCCTTTTCCCGTATTATTCTCTCATTCTGCTTTCGAAGGGTGATATCGAGGGATATGTTCACCAGGTTCTTGTGAAATGAGCCTTCCTGATCATCGATGGTGAAGATGAGGGCGTGTACGTCCGTAACCTCGCCCGTCTTTTGATTCACGTACTGCAACTCGCCTTCCCAGCTGCCGTTGGCATCAAGCGTCGGCAGGACTTCATTGCGCATCAGGTCCTTCAGATGGTCGGGGACGATCTGCATGATGTAGGTTCCTTCGACCTCTTCGGGCTCGATGCCGAGAATCCTCGACCCGGCTTTATTCAAAAAGACCATCCGGCCGTCCGTGTCGGCGAGGTTCACCAGTTCGCCGCTGTGCCGGACAATGGCGGCCAGCTTGTTGAGTTCCTCTTCGGCCTCCTTGCGTCTCGTGATATCTTCCACCGTGCCTTCGTAATAGAGGACTTTTCCATCCTCGTCCTTCACGGCCCTGGCGTTGCTCGAAACCCACAGGATGCCCCCGTCCAGCCGTTTCATCCTGAAAACGAAGTCTTTTGCAAACCCCTTTTCATTGAGGTCCCGGAGGAACTTCGCCCTCACCTCAGGGTCGGCATAGTGGAGTCCGACGTGGTGGACTTTCTCGATAATCTCCTCGGTCGAGGCATACCCCAGGGCCCTGGCGAAGGCCGGATTGACACTCAGCAAACGGCCCTCGGGCGTGGACTGGAAAATCCCCTCCACGGTGTTCTCGA
>JAJFVB010000013.1 GCA_021372055.1 Desulfobacteraceae bacterium
GATGTCATGTCATAGGTTTCGGCGCCCAGTTCGATTCGCGCCACGTCCTTGAGACGGGTGAGCCGGGTGGCGTCGGTTTTTATGACGATGTCTTCGAATTCCCGTACATCCGCCAACCTGCCCGGGGTGTTGATCACGTACTGAAAGCTGCTGTTTTCCGCAGCGGGTGGCTGTCCGATCTGCCCGGCCGCCACCTGGACGTTTTGCTCCTGGATCGCGAGGACCACGTCGTTGGTTGTGAGTCCACGAACTTTCAGCTTGTCCGGGTCCAGCCAGACTCGCATGCTGTACCTGCCCGCGCCCCAGACGATGACGTTGCCGACGCCTTCGAGGCGCGCGATTTCGGTCTTGAGGTTGAGCGTGGCGTAATTGCTGAGGAACAGTTCATCCATGCGGGGGTCGCTGGAGGTCAGACAGGCAATGAGAATGAACGTGGGCGACTGCTTGAGAGTGGTGACGCCGAGCCGCTTGACGTCTTCGGGCAGCAGGGGTTCCGCCGAGGCAACCCGGTTGTGAACCCGCACGGCGGCCATGTCGAGATCGGTGCCGGTGGCAAAGGTGATATTAAGCTGGTACTGGCCGCTGTTTGAGCAGGTGCTGGACATGTAGAGCATGCCCTCGACCCCGTTGACCTGCTCTTCGATGGGCTGCGCCACCGTGTCCGAAAGGATCTTTGCGGTTGCCCCCGGATAGTTCGCCGAAACCGTCACTGTCGGGGGGACGATGTCCGGGTACTGGGAAATAGGCAGCGACCTGAAGGCAACCGCACCCGCGATCACGATTATGATCGACAGGACGCTTGCGAAGATGGGCCGTTCGATGAAGAACCGACTGAACATTTCTGGTCACCTCACTTCGCTGCTGCCTGGGTTTCCGTGGAAGGCGACCCGGGAGACGGGGCTTCGGTCGGGTTTACCGTCAGCCCCGGTCGTGCCCTCTGCAAGCCGCTGATGATTATCCGGTCCTCGGGAGAAATCCCGGAATCGATGACGCGAAGATCGCCGACGAGAGCGCCCGTTTTGACCTGCCTGTATTCCACGATGTTCTTGTCTCCCACGGCCAGGAGGTAGTCTCCACGCTGATCCGTGCCCAGGGCGGTGTCCGGGACGAGCAGAGCCCTTTCGCGGTTGCCGACGGGCACGCGGATGCGGGCGAACATGCCGGGCAGGAGGTGTTGCTCGGCGTTATCGAAGATGCCCCGGACCTGGATCGTGCCCGTTGAGCGGTCGAGCCTGTTGTCCATGTAGTCGATGCGTCCTTCGAAGGGGTAGTCCTGCCGACCCGCAAGGCCGATGAAAACCCGGGTTTTGCCGTCGCGACGCGTCAGAGATTCGGAGGAGTCCTTGCCCTCCTTATACTGGAGCAGCTCTCGCTCGCTGACGTTGAAATAGGCGAACACCGGTTCGTCATTGACGATCGTTGCGAGCAGAGTCCGGTCGGTGGAACCGACGAGATTTCCGACATCCACCATATTGCGGGTGATGCGCCCGGAGATCGGGGAGCGGACCTTCGTGTAGGATAGATTGATTTCAGCAGTCTCAACGGCCGCCTGGGCGGACTGGACGTTACCCTTGGCCACATCGAAGTCCGCTCTTGCCTGGATCACCTCAATTTCGCTGATGGCGTTGGTCTTCAGGGCCTGTTCTTTTCTTTTCAGGGCGGCTTCCGAATTCTTTTGTTCGGCCTGCCTTCGGACGAGGTCGCCCCGTGCTTCGTTCAGCTTTGCCTGGTAGGGTTTGGGGTCGATTTGAAACAGCACGTCGCCCCGCTTCACGCGAGCGCCGGGGGTGAAATACATCTTTTCGAGATAGCCTTCCACTCTGGCTCTGATTTCGACCGATTCGGAGGCTTCCACGTTACCGGAAAAATAGGCATAGTCGGTCAGCGGCCTCTGGAGAGGCTTGCTCACCGTGACTTCGAGCGGTTGAGGCGGGGCGACGTCGGGTTTGCGGCCGCAGCCCGGAAGGGACACGAGGAGAAGGATTCCGGGGAGAATCAGGATGCTTGGATGCAGTCGCCTGAGGCATGAAAACATGATAGGTTCCTCTATCCTGGGTGGAATGCCAAGAGAGCATCGGAGATCTTCGACGGGCTTCCCCGTTCTTCGGGGGATGAGAACAGGACCAGCCGCAAGCGGGGGGCGATAGGCTCTCACACCAATCACCTCGCGCGGAGAAAAAATCCCCTCGTAAAAATGGAATCACAAAGTGTACCGATATGGTAGAAGCGCTAAGTAATATATATTGTACCCGGATGCAACCACATATGGAAAGAATGTCGCAAACGGGATGATTGCGGGCCGCGGATGGAGCCGGCTTTTCGGTGTTCCCCGGCCGGTTTGTGGGGTTGGAGGCGCTTGCCCATCTTGGTATTGACGGGACATTGGCTATCACCTATTCTAAGTTTTCGATCGGGGATGTATGTGCTTGCACGGCGTAAAGTTTTGCCCTGCCCGTGACGATACATATGAGAACTCTTCATACCGGACGGAAATTTTCACAACCCAAGGCAATTTTGGAAAGGCTAAGAGATGAAGAACCGAAGATTTTTGGCGTGCTTTCCCGTCGCATTATTCCTTTTTTCCCTGATCGTTCCGGGCGGTGTTGTTCTCGCTTCCCAGCCCCCCGAAGACCTGCCTCCGGCACTGTTCACAATCCCGGCTCCGGATGCCCAGGCGCAGAAATACCTCGGGCTTAAATCGGCTGAACCGTTCACCCTTGCGAAAACCAATGCGAAGATCGTGGTCGTGGAGTTTTTCGCCGCGCTGTGCCCCATGTGCCATGCCAATGCGCCTATGGTAAACAGGATCTATAAGGCGGCCGCCGAGGATGCGAGCCTTGCCGAAGTGAAGGTAATCGGCATTGCCCTGGGCAGCGAGCCCAAACAGGTGGAAGCGTTCAGAAAGAACTTCAAAGTGCCTTTCCCGACGTTTATCGACGAGCAGTTTGCAATTTCCGCGGCTATGGACGGAGTGGAGACCCCGACGACTATGATCATATCCACCAAGGACGGGAAAGTGCTCTCCAGCCACAAGGGCGTGATAAAGGACTATGACGGTTTCATGAAGGAACTCAAAGGGTTGGTTAAAAAGTAGACAATGCCTAAGACTGTCAAGGACAACAAAGAACATCTGCTGCTGTGCCCGGTGTTCCGGGAAGTCCCGCCGGACAAGCTGGACGAGATAGCGCGGAGTGTCGGAAACAGGACCGTTCCGCCCAAGGCCCTGGTGTTCAGGGAGGGAGACGCGGCCGACCGTTTTTATATCGTCTGCTCGGGCAAGGTGAGAGTATTCGTGAACCACGGCGACGAGGTCGAACGGGAGCTCTCCGTGCTCGGAGCGGGTGAGAGTTTCGGGGAAATGGGACTTCTGACGGGTGAAGCCCGGACCGCCAGCGTGGAGGCGCTCAGTGAAGCCCACCTGATATATTTGACGAAGGAACAGTTCGACCAGCTTCTGGAAGACTGCCCCGCGGTTTCGCGAAAATTCATGAAGGATATGCGGAAGTGGCTCGTAAAGGACCAGGAAATCATCGGGGAAGAAGCCGGGGCCGTAATGAGCGCCTCGCGCCTTTCCTGGATCGACTTCGCCATGGTGCTTGGGATCTCGATCCTGCTGGCCCTTTCGTTCAATCATGCAAATCCGAATGGAATTCCGCTCTTCCCGGCGGCCCCCGACAGAACCGTTTTTGGAAAAGTCAGCGCCACGGAGGCAATGCAGAAGCAAAAAGAGGGCAAGGCCCTGATTGTCGATGCGATGCCGAGCAACTTTTACCAGAAGCGTCATATCAAGGGGGCTGTCAACATGCCGATGGCGCTCTTCGATATTGTCTTTCTCATGAATTTCTCCGAGGAGGACAAGGAAAGAGAGGTCCTGGTGTACGGGAACTCCATCAGCAGGCCGTATGACGTCGAGATTGCAAACAAGCTCCAGTTGAGGGGCTACTCGGACGTCAAGATGATTGACGGCGGGCTGAAGGCCTGGGAAGCCGTCGGGTACCCGGTGGAGGAGGCGGCCTCGAAATGATAACCTATTATCTCAGACGCATCATAACGAGCGAGTATCTGGCTCTGGCTCTCAGGATTTACATCGGGTATTTCTTCATCTACGCCAGCGTCAGCAAGATTCCCTATCCCGCGCAATTCGCGGAAGCAATAGCGAACTACAGGCTGCTGCCCTTCTCCGTGCTCAATCTCGGCGCGGTGATTCTCCCCTGGATCGAGCTGGTCAGCGGTTTGTTCCTGATTATCGGGTTCAAGTCACGGGCTTCGGTGGTCGTGATAGGCCTGCTGCTGATCATGTTCGATGTCATGATTCTGATAAACATGTTCTGGGGCGCGCCGATCACGTGCGGGTGCTACGATACCGTGGGAGAGCCGATCGGGTGGAAAAAGATCTCCGAAAACGCGCTCATGCTTTTGTTCACTTTCCAGATCTACCGCTATAACAGGCTGATGCTGTTCAGCAAATGGGGTGTTATGGTGGGGGCGAAGAAAAGGGTCGCGTCGCCGGTAACTCAATAGGCGTTGAATAATGAGAACTAGAGTCGAATTTCGTACACTGCTGTGGCCGGTGCTGCTTTGCCTGGTCCTGTGCTTCTCGTTGGGGTGTGAGTCGCGGGACCAGCTGGTCGGCACCTATGTTGCTGATGCCAAGGATACTCCGAAGCTGGGAGAGACCGCGCTTGAACTGAAGGATAACGCGGTCGGGGTCTGGAAAGTCGGCGATGAGGAGGTTACCTTTTCCTGGTACAAGAAAGGCGACCAACTCAGGGTGAACACAAAAAACGGGGGCGTTATTGTCGGAGAGATCGACAAGGATGTCATCCGGATAACCCTACCAGGTTCTAAAATGATGGTTTTCAAAAAGGTGAAATAGGCAGATCCCGCTCCATCCGCGCTTTTTGTCTCCTGAGGAACGTCGAACGACGGTGAGGTGGGAGATGCAAGGTTGGAGGAAATCCATGAATGCCGGGCATACCGATCGATTCATCTTTAAAGCCTGCTCGCTTCTTGCCGTCTGCATCGCCCTTCTGGCGGCGTTTCCGGCCATCTGTGTTTCCGCGCCGGAATGCGCCAGAATCGGCGACACCGTCTCACAGGTGCTGCGCAATTGCGGTGAGCCTTCAAGCGTCGACTCGTGGGAGGAAAGGCGCATGGTTCCCGGAAGGGCCTACGACGGGTGGTACGGCTGGGGATATGGAATCAGAGATGTTGCCGTGCCGGTCGAAGAGTGGATCTATAATTTCGGGCCGACGCATTTCATCCGCATCCTGCGATTCGAGGATGGCTTTCTGAGGGAAATGCGCACGGGCGGCTACGGATGGCGTCAGTGACAAAGCCGCGCGCGGAAATGATGAAGATTCTCCGGGGGAGCTGATTTGCCAGCCTCGCGACGCAGTCCAGGCAATTTTGAATTTTCGTTTTGCCCCGTATCCTGAAGGAATCCCCGGAACACGGACCCTGTTATGGATCCGGTCCAAATTTGTATTCCGCTGTATCAAACTCCAATCCATTCGATATTTCCTGAATTGCTGATGATTCGATAAGTATGCTAGAGCTTATTCAGTAGTACGGATTTTTACATTTCTCTTGCTTTTTGATGATCCATCGCCCAGTATGCCTGCAGAAAGCTCGATCCAGTTTCTATCCGCATACAATTGAATCGGTACCTTGGAAGAGGTTGAAGCCATGTCGTTTCGAAAGAGCAAGAACCGTGTGATTCGCCTTACCCTGATGCTGGCCTTTCTGGTGTTTGTCCCTCAAGCCTTCAGCACGACTGATGATTGTGCGGATGCGCCGACATGGACAACGGGCAACTGGACGAAGAGGGATTGCATCACCTTTGAGAGGTCCTTGGTTGAGACCGCCAAGCCGGCTACCGCTTCAAAGATGTCGAATGCGCTGTTGGCGGTTGTGCCGCCATACTGCTACGACGGAACGACTGCCTGGCCCAACGACAGTACGAATACCCAGAGGCTCCAGGGAGGCTCGATCAGCTGGGAAGGCGCCCCCGGACAGTCGCGGGTGCGCGTTGCGGCTTTCATGGACAGGGCGGGCTATGAGAAGTTTTATCGGAAATACATGCTTGGCTACGACGCTCAGGGAAATGCGGTGGCTCCCGAGTCGCGATCCATCCTGACCAAGAGCCTCTGGGTCACGGTGGTGCCGGAACTGAGGAACTACTTTTATGGAAAAAGTTCCGCATATTGCCCGCCGAGCAGGGAGAGGATGGTTCAGCTCCTCGGATTGAACCCCCGGAATTCGTATGACGTCATCGTCGAAATGTACGTGAACCCTCAGGACCTGTTCAGACCGACTCCGGACCCGGAGATTACGGACCACCAAGGGCTTCCCGCGGCAAAGCTGCAGGAGACCGAGGAAGTTGACGGCCAGACGGTATACAAGTGGGCTTTCCCGAGCCCGTTCACGGGATATGCCGAAAACGATCTGCTCTATCTCGATTTTCCCTACAGTTCCGACCCGTGGCTGCGCTCGCCGCGCACGTACAGGCAATGGTTCGCCTATAACGCCGAACATACCTACGCAAACGCCGATTCACCCTGGAAGACGGCGCCATGGACCCGGCTGGGCTATACCTACGACTGGGGAAACGCGAATAATCCCGTCGGAGCCAGCGAGTTCATGATCCGGGTGCATCCCGACCTGGAAGGCAACGGACCCGGAGTATACGTGACCTATATCAGGGCCGTCAAAGCCTACGATAAGTCGTGGAGCGAGTATTACCGCTGCAGGGGGCGCAGGGACAGGATAACGCTGGATAATGTGCCGGATGCCGACAAGAACGTTTGCCTGTCTTCACAGCCTCCGAGCACATGTGTCGCAAGATAGCGTGACCGCGCTGCGGGTTCGGGGCGTCCGGCATAGAACCCGGCTCCCCTGCTGTGTCGCGTTGGCGAGTCCTTGTAAAGCGCCGGGCACCCCCGGATATGTGGTTCTTATTCGGACGGCGGAGGAATTTTCCCCCGCCGTTTGAGATTTATCAAGCACTCACCCGGACGCGACCCGGCATCCGAACGATTCCTTGCACTGCTGGGGTTGCTGATTTGCGCGCATTTCGCCGGCGGTCGAGGATATCCTGGATTGCACGGCCGTATGATGATAAAATTCATCAAGAATCCACTCCTGCGGAGAATCCCGGAGCGGTTCTGCTCCAAACGAGTCTTCGGCCCCGGCTGTGTGAACGATTTCCGATTTTGGCTGATCTCTGCTCGCCTCGCTATGAGGTGATGCTTTTTTTAGGGATTTTGGTCCGGAGAAGCACAAATGGTTCATCGACTATTGGGGAACTTGCGGATTCGACTGCTCCTGTTGATCCTTTTCATCCTCTTTCCCGCATTCGGCCTGATTGGCTACACGATGTCCCGAGAAGTCGAGCAGGAGCGTGCTCACGCGCAGTTTGACGCGATGCGCGCCGTAAAAGTCGCCGCGGGAGTCGATGCGGGGCTTTTTGAAACGACAAAGCAACTTCTTCTTGTCCTTTCGCATCTCCCGGAGGTGAAGAACCGGGATGCGGTCGCCTGCGCGGGGCTTTTTTCGACCCTTCGGGAAAAATTCCCTTCCTACCTTGCCTTGGGCGTCGCCAATCCGAAAGGTGATATCTTCTGCGCGAGTATCCCCGGGCGAAAGCCGGCAAACATCGGCGGGACGCGTTTCTTCGCCGAGGCGGTGGCGAAGCGGACTTTTGCCGTCAGCCCCTATATTATCGGCCCCATGTCGGGAGAGCCGACCGTCGTGCTGGCATGTCCCGCCCTGGATACTGACGGCGAGGTGAGTGCCGTGGTGCTGGCCGCGCTCGATCTCGGATGGCTGAACCGTCTGAGCCATGGGGCCGAGTTGCCGGAAGGGGCCGACTTTACGATTTTCGATTCCCAGGGAACCGTCCTTGCCCGATATCCGGACTCCGAGCGCTACGTCGGCAAAAAAGCCGATGAAGCACCGATTGTCGGTACCATTCTCCGGACGAAAACGGGGAATGTGGAGGCTGCCGGGCTTGACGGAGTACAAAGGCTGTATGCATTCATGCCGCTTTCCGAAACCGTTTCGGGCAGCGCCTACGTGAGCGTGGGCCTTCCCGTCGATCTCGCCTACCAGGAAGCCGGGGAGGTCCTGCCGCGCGGGTTGATCCCCATCGTGGCCCTGGTTCTCCTTTTAGGCGCAGGGTTTTTGGGAGACGTTTTGATCCTGCGGCGTGTGAATGTCCTCAAAAACACGGCCAAATCCCTTGCTTCGGGTGACATGAACGCCCGGACGGGAGTGACGTCGCGCGCCGAGGACATAGGCGGGCTGATGCTTGCCTTCGACGAAATGGCCGATGCGCTAAGCCGTCAGCAGGAGTTGCTGCGAAGATCCGAAGAGAAATACCGCCTGCTCGTCGAACAGATTCCCGCGGCAGCATACACGGCCGTGCTGGACTCGGAGTGCGGCACGAGTTACATAAGCCCGAGAGTTGAGCAGATCCTCGGGTATGCGCAGGCGGAGTGGCTCGCAAATCCGAAGCTCTGGACGGAATCGATCAGTTCCGAAGACCGGAGCCGTGTCGGCGCCGCAATCGAAAAGATGCGCATGACCGGAGAACCTCTGGTATGCGAGTACCGTTTGAGGCACAAGAACGGTAACTCGATCTGGGTCCGGGATGAAGCGGTGGTGCTGAATGACGAAAAGGACGGAAGCCCCTGCCTCCACGGTATCCTGGTGGATATTACCGAACGCAAGAGCAGCGAACAGGCGCTGGCGAGTCTTAACCGCACTCTTCTCACGCTAAGCGGGTGCAATCAGGCTCTCGTGCACGCTGAAAGTGAGCAGGAACTCCTGGATTCCATATGCGGACTGCTCGTCGAAACGGGTGGTTATCAATCGGCCCGGGTGGGTTTTGCCGGGAAGGACGCTTCCGATGCCGTGTTGCTCGATGTCCGGGCCGCATGCGGAGAGGATGCGGAGAGGTTTTGCGGCAGCATACGGTGCGGCGAACCGGCGGCCTCGGCTCTTCGTACGGGTGAAATCGCGCTGCGGAGGGCGGGAGAGGGACCTGCGACGGAGCTCGATGCGCTCGCGGGGTATGGTGCCGCCGTAAGTCTGCCTCTGCTCCGGGGGGACACGGCTTTCGGATGCCTTATAATCCACGCGGCCGATCCCCGCGCATTCAAGACGGAAGAACTCAAGCTCCTGCGGGAGTTGGCGGAGGACCTCGGTTACGGTATCCTTGCTCTGAGAACGAGGACGGATCGCGATCGCGCCGAAAAAGAAGCGGGCCGTGCGGATGCCGAGATGAGGCAGATCTTCGAGACGGCCGCGGACGGCATGTGCGTCGTGGACAGGAACTTGAACGTGCTTCGGGTCAATGAGACCTTTGTGGATCTGTTCGGGATCGGAAAGGAAGAGGCAATAGGCAGGAAATGTCACGATCTTGCCGGGAGCAGGAAGTGCTTTACGGAAGACTGTACGCTTAAGAAAATTCTTGGCGGACAATCGCGCGTCGAGTGTGAAGATGAAAGAGTTGCGCCCGACGGCAGGACGCTTCCGTGCATTGTGACCGCTACGCCTCTGGGAGCAACGGGGGAGGGGGCGGAAGGCATCGTGCTCAATTTCAAGGACACGAGCGCGATCAAGGATACCCGCATGGCTCTGCGAAAGAGCATGGAAAGCCTCAGGAATGCCGTGGAGGGCACAATAGGAGCCATGGCCTACATCGTTGAGAGCCGCGATCCGTACACCTCGGGCCATCAGAAAAGAGTCTCCGACATCGCCTGTGCCATAGCCGAGGAGCTGGGACTGTCGGCCGAAGCGTTGCAGGGCATCCGGATGGCCGGCCTGATTCACGATATCGGAAAGATCGCCGTCCCCGCGGAACTGCTGAGCAAGCCGGGAAAAATCAACGAGCACGAATTTGCGCTCATCAGGAGCCACGTCCAGACCGGCTTTGACATCCTCAGGACCATCGAATTCCCCTGGCCGGTGGCGGAGGTGGCCTTTCAGCATCATGAGAGGATCGACGGAACCGGGTACCCGAGAAATCTCCGGGGCGAGGAAATCCTCATCGAGGCAAGAATCATCGCGATCGCCGATGTGGTCGAGGCGATGGCCTCGCACAGGCCTTACAGGGCCGCATTGGGCATGCGGGTGGCGATTGCCGAAATCCAGAGAGGGAAGGGGGCGGCATACGATGCGGTTGTTGCGGACGCATGCATCAAACTGGCAAGCGAGG
>JAJFVB010000014.1 GCA_021372055.1 Desulfobacteraceae bacterium
AGCATGCACCACGGCCAGCGTCTTGAAATAGGGGACAACGGTCCGGTCGGGGTCCGCCCGGATCATTTCGGGCTCGACGATTTCCTCAGCCGTTACGATAACGCCCCTCTTCGCGCCCATTGCGCCGAATTCATCCGTAACGCCGCGCGTGCCCCAACTCATGACATTGCCGAGTCTGTCCGCAACCTGGGCGTGAATAATGGCCACATCCGCGCGCCATGCGCGCACGACGGTGATTTCCTCGCCCGAGAACGGATCCTTTACGATCGTGAGGTCGGTCGGATTGTGCTTGATCATGTCCGTACCGACGTTGCCCCTCACGGGCAGGAAGGGCACACCGAGGAATCCGGCTATCAGAGCGCTGGTGGCGGCAAAATTCGACACGTCATAGCGCTTGGTCATTTTTGTCTGAAAAGCCCTGCGGATGGCATAGGGCGCCTTCACGTACCAGTTCATGATCCAGGCGGAATGGATTTCCTTAACGCATCCGGCACCGGTCAGGATATCCAGACCGCCAACGTCGGTCGAGGACTCGATCGTGGTCAGATCCCTCTTCTTCTGCCTGATGATTTCGTGCGTGATCGCCATGGGAACCATGATCTGGAAACCGCCGTAATAGACGGTATCCCCATTTTTGATATGCTTCGATACCGCTTCCTTGAGTGTCATCAACTTGTCAACAGCCATTTTTTATCCTCCGTGGTTATGATGAGAATTGAGAATCAATGCTGTGTCGGATAATGGATGGAGTGCTCACCTCCTTGCTAGGGTTCCACGTACCCTCTCTTGATCCGCTCGTTATAGCAATCGCGACATAGGTAATAGACATGGACATTTCCGCATCCGGTCCCGTAAAGCTGCAGAAGAAACGCGCAGGTGTCACAGCTGAGCAGCATGCAGCGGTTCTTGCAGAACTCGAACGTGTCTTCCGGCCTGCCACACTGGTCACAGAACTTTTGAAATTTTTCCATTTCAATCCAGAGTTGAAGATGGATATCCCCGCGCCACACCAGCGGTCCGACAACCGCATACATGGATCCAAAAAATGAAATAAAACGGAAATACCGGACATCCCGCATGCAGGACGGAAAGATGAAGCGATCAGGATCAAGTGGGAATCGTGAAGTGAGACTGAACTCGAGATGGAGAAATGTAGAAGATGATGATCGGGAGAAGGGCGCTTATTCAGCGAACCAGAGTACGATTTTGTGATCCAACGCACGTGATTATTCTATGTACTGTGCCTTTATGTCAAGGATAATTTTCCTGTTCTCTTTAGCGGCTTCGCGGGCCTTCTCTATTCAGCGGGAAATGTTGCGCTATTACAAGAACTTGTCGAGGATAGGAGACTTTTGAGCAAAGGGTTCCTTGGGCTTTCCGCCAAAACCGTCTGACAATTCCGGACGAGCTTCTAACTCCACCCGTTCTAAGAATCTGTATTGTTCGGGTTATAAAAGTCCTTTCGGATGATTTTTGACAATGGATATCGGATGCACTTAAACGTAAGCCGGACTGAAAATAGTTTTTTGAATTTCGATGCACATTTGCTAATTTGATTCTGATAAATGGAATTGGTCCAACCTGAATCCAGCATCGGCAACAAGAGGCCTTCGTGATGAGCGAATCCAAGCAGATCACCATGCAGCAGGCGGCCGAGATCGTTAAAGACGGGGCCATGATCAGCTTTTCCGGGTTTACGATCTGGCGCCGCCCGTGCGCTTTCGTCTTCGAACTTATCCGTCAACAGAAGCGGCGGCTGCACCTCATCGAGGTGAACAGCGGCCCTCATTCAGAGTTTCTCATCGGGGGCGGGTGCGTTTCCATTTGGGAATCCTCGTGGATAGGCCACGAAAATTACGGCAAGTTCGGGGCGAACCTGACCCGGAAGCTGAAGGGCGGTTCCATAATCTGCGAAGACTACAGCCACTTCGAGATGGGGTTCCGGTTTTTGGCGGCCTCGGCCGGAATCCCGTTCATCCCTACCCGGACAGCCATGGGGACCGATATTCATAATCCGCACTACGACATGCTCGGGCGGGCGGGACTGCGCGACGGCTCAAATCCCAAGATCCCGCGGAAAAAATACGATGTCATCGACGATCCCTTCTTCAAGGGGTGCCAGCAGGTTCTTGTGCCCGCGGCAAAGGTGGATGTGGCGGTTCTCTCGGTTCAGCAGGCCAGCCGCGACGGGACGGTCAGGATCGGGGGACAGTTTTTCTCCGACCCGGAGATAGCCCGGGCTGCGGAAACGACCATCGTAGTCGCCGAGGAGATCGTTCCGGAAGACTACCTGCGCAGGGAACCGCGCCTGAATACGATCCCGAATCTTGTCGTGGACTATGTGGTCGAATGTCCCTTCGGCGCGCATCCCACCGGAGTATCCGGCTTCTACGATGCCGACGGCGATTTCATACGCAACTTCTATATGCAGACGAGGACTCAGGAAGGCTTTGATGAATTCGCGCGCGAATGGATCCACGGAATGGACCACCGCCGATACATCGAAAAGCTCGGGGCTTCCCGTCTCATCTCTCTTAAGGCAAACTCAGCGCTTGGGTTCAGCAGCAAGGTTCAAAAGGGGTGAGTCACATGAAGCCGACAAAGCCGGGCAGGGATAATGACTATACTCTGGCCGATCTGATGACCGTTGCGGCCAGCCGTGAGGTGCGGGACGGCGAAATCGTTTTCGCCGGCATGGGAATGCCCATCCTGGCTATAATGCTCGCAAAGAAGCTCCATGCCCCGAATCTCAAGCTCATCTTCGAGGCGGGGACCTTTGACAGCAACCCGAAAGCTCTTCCCACCTCGGTCGGCGACCCCCGGTGCGTTACCGCTTCCTCCCGTTCCTCGGGAATGACCGAAGCGTTTTTTCTCGCCCAGCGCGGATATGTCGATCTCGGTTTTCTTACCGGCGTCGAGATCGATAAATATGGCAACGTGAACACGACCGTAATCGGCGACTACCTCGATCCCGAGATCCGGCTTTCCGGCAGCGGTGGCAACCCCGACATCTGTTCCTTCGCGAGAAGGACCGTCTATATCGTCCTGCAGGAACCCAGGCGATTTGTCGAGCAGGTGAGCTACATCACCAGTCCGGGCTGGCGCGTGAAGAAATGGCCGTCCGGCGAGTTCGTGGGACGGCGGGAGCTTTACGGCGATGCTTTTCGCGGTGGGCCGTCCGCTGTCATCAGCACCGCGGGCGTGTTCCGCTTCCACGAAGACACCGGGATAATGTACCTCGACACCTATCACCCCCAGCATTCCCCGAAAGAGATCGCGGGCCTGTGCCTCTTCGATCTTGACATAAGCCGTGTAAGAGGTGAAACTCCACCCCCTACAGCTGAAGAATTGTTTCTGATGCACGAAGTGCTCGATACGGAAGAACTCTTTCTACCCCGGTCGAATGATCGCGCGGCTGTCCCAAACAACAGGTGATCGGGCAAGGGCCCTTACCGAACCCGATCGGATCGAAAAGCAGGTCCACATGGCTACGGTCAAGAAACGAATCCTTCTTCTCGTTGACGGTTCCAGCCAGTCCTCCGAGATGGTTGCCTATATCAGCAAGATCTATGTCCTGTGGCAGACGGAAATAGTCCTTTTCAACGTACTCGATTCCGTTCCGGAATCCTTCTGGGACTGGGAGAAGGACCCGCTGGGCCCGCAGTACGTTTCCTCCCTCAAGGACTGGGAAAACCGCAAGGAAGCCAAGATCCTCGATTTCATCGAAAGCACGCGGCAGGTCCTGATAAATGCGGGGGCGCTCGAAAAGCTGATTCGCGTCAAAGTCCAGAAACGCCAGACCGGAATCGCGAGGGACGTCATTGCCGAGGCAAAGAGCGGCTATGATGCGGTCGCATTGGGACGCAGGGGGCTTGGCGCCGTTGCCGAACCGGCCCTGGGCGGCGTCGCGAGCAAACTCCTGGGCACTCTGACGAATATTCCGCTCTGCATCGTCAGCGGTCAGCCCAAACTGGGACGCATTCTCGTGGGGCTCGACAACTCCGCGGGTTCGCAGCGCGCGGCGGTTTTTGTCGGCAAACATCTCGGCGCGAGCGAACCTTCAATCACCCTGGCGCACGTCATCAGGAACCCGGAGAGGACCCACCCGGATCTGATAGCCGAGGAATATGCCCAAAAGATCCTCGAATCCGCCCAGAGCGCCATCGTTCCCGTATTCAACAAGGTGACCCGCTCGCTTAAGACTGCGGGAATCAAGTCCTCGAAAATAAACACCAAAGTTATCACCGGGGTCGGCAGCAGGGCGGGCGCCCTATTCGACGAAGCAACCCACGGCGGTTTCGGAACGCTCGTCATCGGACGGCGGGGAATCTCCGAAGTCGTCCAGTTTCAGATGGGGCGCGTCGCCGCAAAACTCACGCAAATTTCAAACCAGATGGCTCTCTGGATCATCGCCTGACCGGAATCATTCCGGCTTCACCGCCCCGACGACACAATCCATTCTCTCACCGTTACGCAACAGCCTGGTATCCCGAAAACCGGCCTCCCGCAGCCCTTCCTCGACCTCGGCAAAGGTGTAGGTATCCCCTCCCCGGGTGTTTACGAGCATATTTATGGCAAACAACGCGCCTTCCGGGGGCCATGTGCGGGATTCGTTCATAATGTGGTCCCGTATCAGGATCATTCCACCCGGCTGGAGTGCGCGGAACGCCTTTGCGTATAGCCGGACATTCTGTTCCGGGCTGTTCTGGTGAATTATCGCCGAGAGCAGGGTCAGGTCGCACCCCGTGGGCAGTTCATCCTTGTAGAAATCACCGGCAACGAGTTCGGTACGGCCGAGAAAACCTTCCGCGGACAGCCGCTCCCTGGCCATTCCTATTACGTCCCCCATATCGAAGAGGATCGCCCGCATCTGAGGATTGTTTCTAAGAAAGGCGATCGTATAGGTTCCGGAGGCCCCGCCGATATCCAGCAGCTTCTTGAAGCGGCCGACATCGAGTCCCGCCACGATTTCTTCCGAAAGGTTTCTGCCGACAACGTGCATCGCCCCGATAAACGACCGTCTGCTCTCGGGGTCCATCGCCCTCGGCAGAGTCAGTTCCGCCGCCGGTCCATTTTTGACGATTTCGGTAAGTCCGCTCCAGGTCTTCCAGAGTTCGCACTGGTGCAGAAGCATCGGCAGCGACGATTGCGGGTGCTTCGAAGAAAAAAAACCTCCCGCTTCCGTCAGCAGGAAAGTCTCGCCCCGTTTTTCCAGAAAACCGAACGTCACAAGGCACTCAAGAACACGGGCAACCGCCCTGGCGTCACACCCCACTCTGCCCGCGATCCGCTCGGCGGTCGCATACCCGCTGTCAACAGTTGTAAACAGATCCAGTTCCGCCGCGCTCAGAAGGATCCGACTCCGCATGAACGCCCGCGAAACCGACATTATGTCCTTGTGCTCCATAAAAAGAATCCTCTCTTTGCGTTAGAAAATAGACAATCTACCCTGCGATTCGTATCATGCTATAGCACGGAAACAGTCTTAGCAATATCTCTATCCTTCACTTTTCCCTTCCGCACTCAGGGCGACAATAATGAGCGAACCCGACCACTTCCTGGCATGCACCAACCTCAGATTCGGTTACAAGCAGGGAAGAGTTGTCTTCGACCGCCTCACTATCTCTTTTGAAGCCGGTTCTTTCATTCAGATTCGGGGTGCTTCGGGCAGCGGCAAGTCCACCTTGCTCAGGCTTCTGAGCAGGCTCGAAGAACCCGATGCCGGCGCAATCCTCTTCCACGGCAGACCGGTAGCCGATTACCCTCCGCCCGTTTTCCGGAAATCGATCTGCTATGTCCAGCAGACACCGACCCTGATCGCGGGCACCGTGCGTGACAACCTGCTGCTCCCCTTCGGGTTCAGGACCAATCGCGAAAGTCCGAAGCCCGACGACGATGCCCTTCAAAAACTCCTCCTCGAATTCCGCATGGACGACGTCGCCCTCTCGGATCACGCCTTGAGCCTATCCGGAGGACAACGCCAGCGGCTCTGTCTCATCCGGGCTCTGCTCCTCAATCCGGATGCCCTGCTTCTCGACGAACCCGTAAGCGCGCTCGACGATGAGAGCAAACAGTCCGTCCAGGAAGCGATCCTGACGGTTCACCGGACACGCGGCATCACGGTCCTTCTCGCAAGCCATCAGCCTTTCGATACGCAGGGAACTCCAATCGTCTCATACAACATCACGGAACGGGCGCTGGTCAGGCGGAACGGGTCATGAACACGCAGGACATAGATGCTCTCGGACTGAGCTCAGGGCTGGTTTTCATCGCGATCGCCATCGCGGGCTCCCTGCTCTACAGCCTCAAGCTGGAAAAGGACCTCCTGATCGGCACGCTACGCACTTTTGCTCAGTTGTTTTTAATGGGCTACATCCTTTCCGGGGTTTTCGCCTTCGATCTTGAGTGGCCCGTCATGGCGTGCTTCGTCTTCATGGCCGTTTTCGCCGTCTGGCTGATCCGGGGAAGGGCAAAGGAGCACGAGGTCCATTACCTTATGCCGATCCTGGCCTTTATGACGGTGGCCTATCTCATCGTAACGGGTTTTGTCTCGGGGGTGATCGTGGGAGTCAAGCCGTGGTGGAGCCCGAGGTATTTCATCACTCTCGGGGGCATGATAATCGGCAACTCCACGACGGCCATTTCCATCGCGCTGGAAAGGCTCTTCTCCGACCTCAGGACCCGGCGAGCCGAGGTCGAAATGATGCTCACCCTTGGCGCCGATTACCGGGAAGCCAGCGCCGATATCATCCGCAATGCCATGCGGGCGGGCATGATCCCGACGATCAACGCCATGATGGGGGTCGGAATCGTCTTCATACCCGGCATGATGACCGGCCAGATCCTCGGAGGCGCAGACCCGTCCATGGCCATCAGGTACCAGATCATGGTCATGCTCATGCTGACCGGTTCCACGACGCTCGGCTCCCTGGTTTCGGTCCTCATCGCCAGGAGGCGCAGCTTCGGCAAAGCTCATGAATTGCTCATCCGCCCCGAAACGACACCCTGAAAAATGAGCAAAGACCCGCCGCCGCAACGCCGTCGCTTTTCCCGGTGCAGCAAAAGCCGATAGCGCTCATAGTAAAAATTTATCGTTTCAGGCAACAAATCGCTGGATATGCCGTGCATATTGAGTATCATTCATTCTTTGGAAACTCATTCGGGAAGCCGCAATTTAGCTCCCCATGCGAGTTCGAAACTCAATCACTCCGTATGGCAATCCCTCACCGTAGTGGGAAAGGATATATGTTCCCGAAATTGGCCATGTGCAACTTCATCCCGGATAACGCGGAATTGCTGCGCTTTGCGCGGGAGCACGGCTTTTCCGGCATCGACTGGACCATCACGCTCGATTGTCTGCCGGATTCCGTGCTCGAGGAAGCCCGCCTGCAAAGCATGATCTCCGGTTTTCAGGACCTGGAGATTCGCTACCACTGCGCTTTCCGCGACACGGATCTCGGCGATGAAGACGACTCCAAGGCAGCCATGGCCATGGAAAACTTTCGGAAGGCCTCAAGAGTAATCGCCGGGCTCGGCGGCAGGCACATGACCGTGCACCTGGGTCTCGGACGCAAGTCTCCGGCAGGACTTTCATGGAATCGCACTCTTCGGAAACTGGCAAGCCTTGTCGATTACGCGGGGGAACTCGGGATTTGCCTTTGCCTGGAAAATCTGGCCTCCGGATGGTCGAGCAGGCCCGAGTTGTTCGAAAAGCTGATCCGGAAAACCGGAGCCTCCGTCACCCTTGATATCGGGCACGCCCGCGTGAGCCCCTCGGTGCAGTCCCAGATTTACGAACTCGTGGATTTCGTGTCACCACATTCCGAACGCGTCCGGAATGCTCATATTTACCACGAGGAGATTGCCGATCAGCACGTCGCGCCCCGGGCTGTCGACGACGTCCGGAGGCGCCTGGATCTTCTTGGAACCATCGGCTGCGACTGGTGGGTGCTCGAACTCCGTCGGGAGGCTCCCCTTCTCCAAACCCTGGAAGTGGTTCGGCAGTACCTGGATGAGACTCCGCAAGGGCCTCTGCTTGCCGTGGGAAACGCGGCCGCGAAACAGCGGGACGCGCTATGAACAACGACTGGAAAACCAAACCTTCCGACCGGTTTATCCTGCGATGGATAAAGTTGACCCTCTCGGCGCCTGTAACCGTCCATCTGGCAGGTATACCGTGGTTGCGCCCCTGGATGATAACGCTTTGCGCAACATCGATCGGAGTCCTGGCCGGAGCGGTCTTCGCCCTCGGCGCGGGGTTTGCCGCCGGATGCCTCGCCGCGTGCGCACAGGTTCTTGACGGAGTGGACGGCCAGTTCTCAAGGCTGACCGGAACGCAGAGCAAGGGAGGCGCTTTTCTGGATTCGGTCCTCGACCGTTACTCGGACGCCGCGCTCATGATCGGCATGAGCGTTTACCTGTTCACTCTTCCCGCGGCGATTCCCACATGGCTTCTGCTTTTGCTCGCCTATCTCGCCCTGTGCGGAGGAAGCCTCGTGAGCTATTCGACGGCCCGCGCCGAGAGTCTCGGTATCGATACGGGATCGCCTACCCTCGCCAGCAAGGGAACCCGCACCTCGGTCATGGTGCTGTGCGGATGGGCATCCGCCATCTGGCCGGCCATTCCGCTCCTGGGGCTGTTTTACCTTTCAGTGCACCCGAATTCTGTTATACTGAGACGCCTGATCGCGGCGCACAAAGTCAACCAACCCATTTAGTCGGCGGAGAGCCAATGGCTGATGCAGGAGTCGTGCACGGACGTTTTCAGATCTTCCACCTCGATCACCTGAAGTACATCCTTGCGGCAAGGGAACGCTGCAAGCACCTCATAATCGGCATCACCAATCCGGACCCCACCCTGACGCGCATGGACCCTGCAGATCCGCACAGGAGCCTGCCCGAGTCCAATCCGCTCACCTATTTCGAGCGGCAGGCCATCGTGCGCGCGACACTTTCCGAAGCCGGCATTCCCGTGGAGCGGTTCTCCATCGTGCCGCTGCCCGTTAATTTCCCCGAACTCTACCGATATTATCTTCCCATGGACGCAACCTTTTTCCTCACGATCTACGACGCCTGGGGCAGGCGCAAGCTCGCGCTGTTTCAATCTCTAGGGCTGAAGGTCGAAGTGCTCTGGGTAAGGGAACCCGATCAGAAGGGAATAAGCTCAAGCGACGTGCGCAGGCGCATCGCGGCGGGAGAACAATGGGAGCATCTCGTCCCACCCGCGGCCGCCGGGCTCATGAAGATGATGGGAATCCCCGACCGGATCAGGACGCAATCCGGGCTTGCCTGAAGTTTTCCTTTCCGGGATACGGTCCCCGCTGGTGCCGCATCCCGGCTGCGGCCTCGAAATCCCGCGCTCTTTCCGGCAAGAAATTACGGCCTCGCGCACCCAAAGAACCCGCTTGCCTTTGCATGATAGGTTGCAGCGATTCAAATCATCGCTACATTCTTTATTGTTTACGGGTTTTCGGCGCATGGAGCGCTTTTTGGTGCCGTATGCGATTTGCGTGAGGATGTTCCATGCTGAAATTTGCTCGCCCCAATACTCTGACCGGACTTGCCAGGACGTGCGGCTGAGCGGCCAAAATCGGTCCGGCGGTCCTGTCGGATGCCATAAAGGACTTGCCCTCCTCAACCGACCCCAATCTTATCGTCGGTTTTGAGAAGAGCGATGACGCGGCTGTCTACAAGATTTCGGATGATATCGCCGTCGTCTCGACAGTCGATTTCATAACGCCGCCCGTCGACGACCCGCTGTGGTTCGGGCGCATCGCCGCAGCAAATTCCCTCTCCGATATCTACGCCATGGGAGGCCGTCCCCTGACCGCACTGAATCTGGTAATGTTTCCGAGCCGGAAGCTCGACATCCAGATCTTGAAGGGCATACTCCGGGGCGGCAGCGAGAAGGTCGCCGAAGCCGGCGCATCCATAGCCGGCGGCCACTCGATCGACGACGAGGAGCCGAAATACGGTCTGGCCGTCACCGGCGTGGTTTCGCCGAAAAGGGTTTTGACCAATGGAGGAGTCCTCGATGGCGACGTCCTCGTGCTCACCAAACCGCTGGGCACCGGCGTCCTCTTTAATGCCTGCCGTTCGAAAAAGCTTCCGTGGAGCGATCTTGAGCCTATTTTGCCCCAGGTGGCCTCGCTCAATCGACTCGCAATCGAAACCGCCCTTCGATTTGACATCCACGCATGCACGGACATCACGGGGTTCGGGATACTGGGGCATTCACTGGAAATGGCGCTGGCGAGCGGGCTCAGGATCGACCTGCAGTTCGGCGCCCTTCCCATCTACCCCAATGCGCTCGAAATGTATTCAAGAGGCGAAACGACCGGCAGCAACAAGCCGAATCGCGCTCTGGTGGCTTCCTCCCTGCAAATCGGCCTGGCACTTTCCTCCCATGAAGAAGAAATTCTCTTCGACCCGCAGACCTCCGGCGGTCTCCTCCTTTCCCTGCCGGCATCCGAGGCCGACGAACTCGCGAGTGCGCTTCGCACGGCCGGGATCGCCTCCGCACGCATCGTCGGAGAGGCAGTCGGCCGAACACAACCGGGCATCCGCGTAATTTAGCGCATCGCTCTCGTCAATAGGCTCAGTCTATAATCCGCATTGAATTAAATCACTATATCCGATTTGACTTTGCCTCGAATTGGCTGCAACTTGACGGGGTGCTCCGTCGCGGGCATTTCGTCTTAATACGAAATTGCGTTCAAGATAAACCTAATGGAAAAGAGCGGGGAAAATGATTTCCCCCGCGCCCCCTCGGGTTCGGCCCGCCGCAAGCGCCAAAATGAGCAGCGCAACTGCGTGTGGGGTGTGGGGAGCAGGCTCCCCACAGTCTGAAAGCCTGGCGTCATCTTGAACGCTCATTGGTATTAAAATACCTTGTGACCGGAGTTGCCGTGAAAAGCATTCGCAATATTCTCTTCCTTTCCCCCTGGGTGTACCGGGCAATGCGCTGGCTGCTCGGCGGGGTATTCATCCTGGCCGCAGCAACCAAGCTCATGGACCCGAGGGGTTTTGCCAGGCTCATTTCGGGCTACAATCTCCTTCCGGAGGAACTGCTCGTGGTTGTAGCCATAGGCCTGCCCATAGTCGAACTCCTTGCCGGGTTCGGCCTTGTCTTCAACGTCCGAGGCAGCGTCAGTGTCGTTTCGGGCCTGCTTGCGATGTTTCTGGCCGTTTTGGGCTATGCGATCTTCGAGAATCTCGATGTCGATTGCGGCTGCTTTTCGGTCGAGGAGATTCATGCCCACAACCGCCTGTACATGGCTTTTTACCGGGACCTGGCACTACTGAGCGTGTCTTTTTACCTGTGCACGTGGCGAAGGTTTCACAACCGTTTTTCCGTACAAACCATCGACTAACCGGACAAAAGGAGGAATTTCATTCATGGCGAACAAATCGTTCACCTTAGCGGCCATTCTCGTGTTGACGCTCTCACTGTGTGGTTCGGCACCCGCCCTCGAATGGGGAACCAAGGAACTTGATACCGAAAAGCTTGCGGTCCAGTTTGCAAAGCAGGTGAACACCGGTGGATACCAGATTGTCACTACGGAAGAACTGAAAGGATGGATCGACAAGAAGGAGCCTCTTCTCATAGTCGACACCATGCCGTATGAAGACAGCTACAAGAAGAATCACATTCCGGGAGCGGTGCAGATCGAATTTCCCATCGAAGAGATGAAACAGTTGGACGAAGCCAAGAAAGCGGAGTTCCTGAAGATCCTCGGCCCCGACAAGAACAGGAAGATCGTTGTTTACTGCGGATTCACAAAATGCGGTCGCAGCCATAACGGAGCCAAGTTTGCCGCACAGCTCGGATACAAGAACGTTTATCGTCATCCGGGCGGCATCAAGGCGTGGCTTGAGGCCGGGTATCCTTCCAGCAGCGTCAAGTAGCTGTGAAACGCACGAATTGAGCGGCGATTGCAGCCGACACACCATGAATATCCGGTGCGGGGGATGCTTCCCTTGCACCGGAAACGTCAAGAAACCTGAGCTTGGGGCAGATCCCGCCTGCTCCCGTCCGCACCTTGCCTGAGCATTTTCAGACCGGAATCGAAAAACTGAAGGTCATGCCCCCGCCGGAATTGCGTTCGGCCCAAAGCAACCCCCCGTGAGCGTTTATGATATTGCGGCTTATCGCGAGCCCCATTCCCATGCCTTCGGACTTGGTGCTAAAGAACGGTTCGAACATGCGGTCGAGGTTTTCCATATCGACTCCGCACCCCCTGTCCCTTACCCCCAGACGCACAACTCCCTGATCGAGGGTGGTCAAGATGGTTATCCGGCGTCTCGGGCCGACACATCCGGAAACGGCATCGAAGGCGTTCAGGACAAAATTGATGAGCACCTGCTGCAATTGCACGCGGTCCCCCATGACGGTGGGCAGGTTCGGCGCGAGATCGGTTTCCACCGCGATTTTTCGTTTAAGCGCATCGGATGAGATCAGCTTGAGAGTCTCATGGACAAGGGCGTTCATGTCCAGCGGCGTGCTCTCGGAGTTCTTCTTTTTGAGTATGGAGCGAAGTTTGTCGATGACGTTCCTGGCCCGTGAAACGTCATCCGCGATATCTCCAAGCGCCTCGCCGACTTCTTCCAGGTCGGGCTCCTCACGGGTCAGAAACCGCTGCGCGGCCTGCGCATTGGTAAGAATCCCGGCCAGAGGCTGGCCCAGTTCATGGGCAAGCGACGTTGCGAGCTGCCCCATCGATACCACCCGCGAAACGTGCGCCAGTTCTTCGCGGTGCCGCTGGGCATCCAGTTCACTGCGCTTTCTTTGCGTCTGGTCATGGATCATGGCAAAGAATCCGGCGAGAGAACCCGAGTCGTCAAAATTGGGAACAAGCCAGATCTGATAATACACCCGGTTGTCCTGAGGTCCGGTCTCCATTTCAAACTCGACCTGTTTTCCCTGGAGCACCGCCTCCACGTGCGGCCGGATGAGCTCGTAAAAAGCCTTGCCCAGAACATCCACGATCTTGCGCCCGACAAGCTGCTCGGCGGGCGCCCCGTACTTCGATTCATGGGCCCGGTTGACGAACCGGTAGGTTTGTTTCGTGTCCAGATAGGATATGAGCATCGGAAGGGAATCGGCCATCAGGCGGAAAAGCTTCCCGGCATTCACCAGCGCTTTTTCAGCCCGTTTCCGCTCTATGGAGTACCGGATAGAGCGTTCGAGCAGGTCTTCGGTCAGGGAGTCCTTGACCAGGTAGTCCGCAGCCCCGGCCCTCATGGCCTCGATATCCACGCCGTGGTCGCTCTGGCCGGTCAGGAAAATTATCGTCGCCTCGCAACCCTTGCCAAACGCCTCGCGAATGAGCTCCAGTCCGTTTCGAGCCCCAAGCCTGTAATCCAGGAGAATGGCATCGTAGATGTTCCGGCAGACGGCATCCAGTCCTTCCTCATAGGAGCTCACACAGTCCATGCGAAAAACGGCATGGCCCGCCCGCATGAGTAGATCCCTGACGAGCATGCAGTCGTCTTCGTCATCATCGATGAGTAAAATCGTATAGGCGTCCCTGTTCATATGCCATCCCGATTGATCGGAAACAACCGGTGCGGGTGTGATCTCAGATCAGAGCACCGGGAAATCATGTCTGGTCCATCTTCCGGG
>JAJFVB010000017.1 GCA_021372055.1 Desulfobacteraceae bacterium
TCTGGCTGCTCTCGGATCCCTTGTGATCACGATTATCGAATGGCTGAAGCAAGTCATCTGGCCGGGAATCAGCACGTGGGAATCTCACGTCATCACCATTATGATCACCACCTCGATCATCCTCGTGGCCGCCCGGATAATCTACCGTTTCGCGCAACTGCACTCCGAGGCACAGTCGCTTATGGCCTCCATCGTCGAGTCTTCGGATGACGGAATCATAGGCCAGACTCTGGACGGCACAATCGTGAGCTGGAACAGGGGAGCCGAAGGGCTTCTCGGCTATTCTGCGGAAGAAGCGAGGGGCAAGTCCGTTTCCATCATCATTCCACCCGACCACAAAGACGAACTATCCGGCATAATAGAGAAAATCAGAAAAGGCGAGCACATAGAAAACTATGAAACCGTGCGTCTTGACAAGGCGGGGCGGCGGATTGACGTATCGGTCACGATATCACCCATAACAAGCGATTCGGGTGGGATAATCGGAGCATCGGCCATTATCAGGGACATATCCGAGCGCAAGATTGCTCAGGAGGAGTTGAGAAAGTCCAATGAACAGCTTCGAGATCTCTACAGGCGGCTGCAATCCGCGCGAGAGGAGGAGCGAACCAGAATCGCCAGGGAGATTCACGACGAATTCGGCCAGACCCTTACCGCCCTCAAGATCGATCTGGCGTGGATAAACAAGCGGCTTCTGAAAGAGCAGGTGCCTGTCAATCAGAAGATCGAGTCCATGTCCACGACCATCGGCATGGCCATCGGTTCGATAAAGAAACTCACGGCCGATTTGAGGCCTGGAATCCTGGACGACTTCGGACTCATTGCGGCGATAGAATGGCAGGCCGAAGAATTCGAATCTCGAACGGGTACACGTTGCAAGCTCACTCTGGATATGGGCGGAATCAACATAAATGAGGAAGTATCGACAACGGTTTTCAGGATCTTGCAGGAAGCACTGACGAATATTATGCGCCATGCCGAGGCGAAAAATGTAGAATTGCAGTTGATGGAAGAAGATGGCATCCTTGTTTTCACCATTCGAGACGATGGGAAGGGCATGCGCAGGGACGAAACATTTGGCACCCATTCGTTCGGACTTCTCGGGATTCGGGAGCGGGCGGCCGCGCTGGGCGGGTTTGTCGATAACACAAGCTCTCCCGGAGAGGGAACCGTCATTTGCGCCAGGATTCCTTTGGAAAATGCGGGGAGAGTTTATTCATGATCAAGATTCTGATCGCCGACGACCATGCGATTGTCAGGGCGGGGTTGAAGCAAATTATAGAAGGTATTCCCGATATGGTGTTGGCGGACGAAGCGGCCAATGGCTGGGAATTGCTCGAGAAGGTACGCAAGAACGAATTCGATGTTATCGTATTGGATATCACCATGCCGGGCGGCGGCGGTATGGAGGTTTTGAAGCAGCTCAGGATCGAGAAGCCCAAACTCCCCGTCCTCGCGCTCAGCATTCACCCTGAGGACCAATACGGCAAAAGGATGCTGAAAGCCGGCGCCGCCGGCTATTTGTCGAAGGAGAGCGCCCCCGAGGAACTGGTAAATGCGATCCGTAAGGTCTACAGCGGCGGCCGGTACATAAGCGCAAATCTTGCCGAAAAATTGGCGGCGGATCTGGCGCGCCGATCCGATGCTCCATTACACGAGGAACTCTCTGATCGTGAGTACCAGGTCATGGTGTTGATCGGCAGCGGCAAAATGATCACCGAGATTGCAAGCGAGCTCAATCTCAGCGTTAAGACGGTCAGCACGTACAGGACGCGCATACTGGAAAAGATGATGATGAAGACCAACGCGGAATTAACGCATTATGTGGTCACCCATCAACTCTCGATCTGAACCGCCACCCAAAGAGTCTCCCATCCGGGACAAAGTTGACAGGGAGCAGCTTCTGTCCTACGTCCCCCGGCGGGATTGTCTTACACGGTATGCCGCAAACATCCCACAACAATGGCCCTGCTATTCCTACCCCCGGCCCGGCTGAATCCCTACCGGCGCAAACGCGATATGCCTACGGCATAAACTCCAGAGAACCCACACAATATGGTCCGGTGATCCTACCCGCCGCAAGGACTGATCCCTACCGGCACAAACGCGATATGCCTACGGCATAATCTCCAGAGAACCCACACAATTTTGTCCTGTGATCCTACCCGAAAATCAGACGGCTCCCGACATTCCGCTCCCATCTTTTTGGATACACTCATCGCACCAATCTTGAGTGGCAAAATAATCGGAGTGGACAATCATGGCTCTCGCAAAATTCAGGATCTTCTTTGATGATCGCGATTACAGGCTGCTTGACATTGTCAATGCGGTTTCGGATCGGAGAGAATCATTCACGCATCTCAACGGCCTTCTCTATCCCCAGCTTCACCCGCACGGGATCAAAGAATCGGCTGAATCCCGAGGGCTTCGGATTGCCTATGCCATCATCCACCTTCTCGGGTCTCTCGACAGCGAAAAGGCCAACGAGCGCCTGATCGCTTTGCGCTCATTGCGGGACGAGGTACTGAACAGTGCAGACAGCCACATGCGGAAAAACACCGCGCGAGTGCTTCTGCAAATAATGAAAGAACTGGTTCGGAATCGCGGCGATCGCCTCAGGCAGTTGGAACTGGCGCATGATTTCTGCTCGGCTGTTCCGGGGAAGCCTCGCATTATCCGGAAACTTTTGTGCGAGCATCACCTGCTGGAGATGCCCGAGGAATGGAACCAGGTTGCGTTTGACGGCCATGTCCACGACTCGTTTACAAAAGGCCGCAAATCGCCGACGCACCTGATCATGGATGCCTGGATCAAAGGTATCAGGCATCTTACGATCATCCATTACAACTACGTCGACCCGGAACCCGTAGCGGAGCTGCTGGAAGCCGCAGAGATCATGGACGTGAATGTCCGGGTGGGTGTCGAGTTCCCGGCCAGATTCTACGACCGGTTCATTCACATGATCTGGGCTCCAAGAGGCTTTTCGGATGCCGAGGATTTCTTGTCGTTTCTTAGACTGCCTGCCATTCGGGAGTTTATGGAAGAAGGTCAAAAACTGTCCGAATACCGGCAGGAACGCGTTCTTGCGGCCCTTAAGGAGTTCAATGAAAGGCACCGCCCGACGGTAAACGAAGAATTCGGACTCGACATCGCGCCTCTAAGCCGGACCATGTTTCTCTCATCCATCAATACGGGGCAGGCATCCATCCTCCACCTTGCCAGATTCATATACGCGAGTTTGTTCCCGGCGATGCAGGAAAGGCTCGCACACCTGCGCAAGGCGTACGCTCTGGCCGAAGCATCCGAAAAAGAGCGCATAGGCCGACTTGTCGACCGGATGAACGTGTTCGACTCGGAGACGATTGTCGATCGTTTTCTCAGGCCGGATTGCCGGGCAAGCCATTCGCCCTCTGCCGGGACCCGTATGCCGGGCCTGCTTGAGCTTTCCCCCGAGGAGCTGATCGGCAGGCTGCAGCAACTCCACTCAGGGGCCCGCATTACTCTCAACCTGAGTGGTTTGCGCTGCGAGGATGTCCTGGAACTGCTCTATGACTGCAAGGGTGCCGTCACCCATTTGGAGATCTTCAATTCCAAGGACCAGGTATGCGGAAAAGCTCCCGATTATTCTCAATTAAACGAACTGCAGGACCTGATAAACAGTGGAAACACCTTCGGTCTTACACGAAGAATTCGTGAAATAATCCGCCGGATGCAGGCTGATCCTCAAAGCTATCCGGCGGAGAGAATACGGAAGTTCCAGGCCATTCTGGAAGATGCCGTTCAATTCATCTCCTTCTATAAGATCCCGCTTGGCTCCATCATCGGTTCGGATTCGACCGGGCACTCGCGTCGCGCTTATGGGATGGGCTTTGCGATAATAGATACCCTTCCGAGCCGAGCGAAAAGAAAGATCAAGGCATTCCGGAAACTGAATCCGACGACAATTCCGGTCTCTGTCGAAGCAAAGCTCCGGACAACCTTTATCCCCAGAGGGGGACGAGTCTGGGATGGGGTGGCCTTATTGCTCGGACTCTTTACCAGCATGCCTTTGTTCAACCAAAAAAAACGCGAGTGGCAGACGGAGAACAGCTCCGTTCGGATCTCTCGTTCAGGCAACATCGTGGCATTGGGTGGGATCCGGAGGGGATGCAACGGATTTTTCCTCAAGGAGCCGGCTCAAAGGACCCGGCCGAATCTTTCCTCTTCCTGGAGATATCTCAACGGGATTCTGAAAAACACGATAAAGATCCTGGCCGGGTTTGTCCCCTCGGTACTCACTTTCATGTACACGCAGGACTGGTGGTTTCTTGTCTATCTGGGCACCCCGATTTGGTTTGCCATAACGGGTCTGCGCAACGTCCTGCAATCGGTTTTCGGAGGGGGCGGCATTCGCAGATCACCTCTGCTGAGATGGAACAGCTACGTCAGCTGGGACAGAATGTCCGACTCGCTGCTCTATACCGGCATATCCGTGCCGTTGCTCGAATATCTCATCAGGGTTCTTCTCCTCGAACAGGCTTTCGACATCACGACTACCACCAATTCGCTCATGCTCTATTCAGTGATGTCGGTTGTAAACGGGGCATACATTTCCGGCCATAACATCATCAGGGGTCTTCCCAAGGAGGCTATTCTCGGCAACTTTTTCCGAAGCATTCTGAACATTCCGCTCTCGATAGGTCTGGATTCGGCCCTCGGCGGGGTTCTCGGAGCATGCGGGGTAGCGGGTGCGAATGATATCCTGCAGCAATGGGCTTCGATCATATCCAAAACATCTTCGGATTGCGTCGCCGGGATAATAGAAGGATTGGCGGACAAGCGAAACTATATCCGCATTCGTGTTCAAGACTATCGCGCCAAGATCGCCGACTTGTTTTCGACCTATGAAAAGCTGGAAGTCCTGTTCCCGGAATCCGATGTGCTCCGGATGCTCGAGAGGGATAGTTTCCCAAGCACGAACGGCACCCCCTCCGCTCTCCAAAAGCTGCAAATCGTCAATGCTCTCGATCTGCTCTATTTCTGGATGTATCAGCCCAGAGCCGGCATTGTCTGCATCTCACTGCTCAAGAAAATGACCTACGAAGAGTTGCAGATTTTTATCCGATCCCAGTCTGTTCTTTTCCGCAAAAGTGAAATTACAAGACTGTTCGTAACTGGACTTGTCGGTGAGAACTGGTCGAAAGCATTGGCCTTCTATCTTGAAAACCACCAGGCGTATTTAAGGGCTTTGGATACCATATATGACCGCCTGTCCACCCGCATTACCATTTTGAGGCATTTGGTCCTCTCTGGAACGGAAATCATCCGGTTCGTTGCATCCAAAGCAAGGAGGAGCCAGCATTGGATCCTTATTCCCAAGCGCAGCTGAATTGTTGTTGTTCTATCCTGCTTGCTGTGCTCTCGGCGCACGGAGCAGGTGTTCTTGGCACGTCCCAATTGACCGCGAGGGGTGAAACCATGCAAAAAGAAAAAGATACTCAAATGGAGGAACTCATTTCCAGGTTGTTTGCCTGCTCTCGATTGCATGAGGAAGAAGAAGGACGGGATGGCCTCAACCAGGAAAAGCCTGGTGAAGCCTATATCTCACGAGAGAATTATCTCGACGCCGACTCCGGCAGCAGGCGAAAACTCCGCGAATTTGCAATTCATTTCGACCCCGGCCTCTTTCAATCCATACAGGAATGGGAAAGGGGCGGCAGCGATACGGGATATTCCCGGATCGATACCCGTGCCCGGCTGATTATGTTGTCGGGGTATAGACATTTGCGTGGACACAGATGATTTGATAGTTGGCAAAAAATGGATCTCGAACGACTCAATGCTCAGTCACAGCTCAAGGGGCTGAAGGCAGGCAACTACACCAAACACTGGGGGGGACGCAGCTGAAGGAGGCGGGGGATAAGGCGCAGCAGCTGGCGAGTTCCCTTTATGTGATCAGGTGCATTGCGGATCGATCTCGCCGGCCGTCAGTTTGCTTTCGACCCAAGGAATCGAACCCTTCGGGGATGAGCGCTCGGAGCTTTCCCGTGATTACGGTCGGGACGCCATCTCAACCGGACTCTGCTTTTCTCGGAGCTTCTCCACGCTATCCGCCACATCCATCAGGGGCTGCCTCCGCACCCGGTGAGGCAGAGCAAGCTCCCTCCGTGCTGTATAAATGCCTTCCAGGATATTAGACCGGGCATGACAACTGAGGCCTATCATGAAGGTGGGCGGGATCCTGCCCCGCACAATGTCCGGAAGAGAACTTGAAAAAACGATGAACGCGATGCATGCGGGGAGCATGCAGAAAAATGTCGCCACGGCGTAGTGCAAGAGCTTTACCTTCGTGAGGCCGAAGGCATAATTGAGCAGGTTGAAAGGAAACAGTGGGATGAGCCGTGCAAGGACAACAACTTTCCAGCCGTAGTGTTCAACTTCCTTGTCCAGCTTTCTCCAGCGGGGGCTTTTCATCTTCCGCTCGATGCTGTCCCCGGCCAGGTATCTCGAGATGAGAAACGCCACGCATGCCCCGATGCGATGGGCTGCTCAGGAATCTCCAGATCGACCTTCTTGTCTTCTTCAGAAAAGGACTCCGGCTATGAATTCTTCAGAGAAATCCAAGAAGGTACGGCAATGGGCACTGATCATTGGCGGATGCGTTGTTATCGCTTTGGGGTACTTTATGATGTAATGGTTTCTCCTGCGTGTCCATCGGGTAACCGGGATGCAGCTCAAAGAGCGATATTGTTCACGCTCTTTTCTTCCACTCATCAGATCTACAAATTTGATGGATTATTCCGCACGGGATCAGACAAGTATAGTTCAATATTTACCATGATAACAAAAGATCCTGGCAGGCATCGTTTCCATCGTTCTCTTCGGCATTGGCCATTGTATTCCCATTGCCGTAGCGGGAAGTTCTACCGCTGAAGGGAGCGTAAACTATCCTGGTATATTTCCGCATCGGGATTTAATCCTTTCCTGTTTTTCTCCCGGAATCCTGCCTTTACTTTGAGCTTCATTAAGATCCTTCCGATTGACGAGCTGAAAAATAGCTTGACATTACATCGTCAATTGGCAATATATAAATCTGCAAATTCCACATAGGAGCCCCGCATGCGAGATTTCATCAAAGTCATGAAAGCGGTTTCCGATCCGAGTCGAGTCAAGATTCTCAAAATGCTGCAGCATAAATCCATGTGCGTCTGTGAAATGCACGCAGCTCTCAAGCTGGCTCAGCCTACGGTCTCCAAGCATTTGAAAATTCTTGAGGACGCCGGTTTGGTCACCTATCAAAAAAGCGGTCTCTGGGTGAATTACCATCTCACGGATGGCAATACCAGCCCCTATGCGGCGAGCTTGTTAGGGAATCTCAAACATTGGCTGGACACCGATCCCGAGATAATTCGGCTCGCCGAAACCATTTCCTTGATTCGACGAGAGGATGTTTGCAGGAAGTAGCTTCTGTAAATCCTGCAACGCAGGGACTTATGCGGTGGAACACGTAACGGATATAGCGAAGATAGCCGGCTGCGGCATTTTCAGCACCCCCGGGGTTGTCATTGACGGGGAGGTAAAATCGTTGGGGAAAATACCCTCCAAGGCGGAAGTGAAAAAGTAGCTGGGGAAGTAAGATCGGTGAACGGGGAGAGGCCCTGGCCGAGAAACGCTTCGAAGCTGGTGACCATGTGACGATTCCGGCTGCCCAGGAGGCTCGGTGGTGGGGCAATTCTCGAATCATGGAAAGGAGGCCATCAAAGAAGCTCTTATACCAATTAGCGTTCAAGATAATACCAAGCTTCAGACCGTGGGGAGTCTGCTCCCCACACCCCACACGCAGCTGCGCTGCTCATTTCGGCGCTTGCGTCAGGCCGAACCTGAGGGGGTGCGGGGGAAGTCATTTCCTCCACTCTTTCCCATCTGCCGGGAATGCGGCCAGCCAACGTGCATGGTCTTCGCCACGCAGGTGGCCGAAGGTGGCAAGGGATCTGAAGATTGTCCGCCCCTCACGGCTGAGAACAGACAGAAACTCGAGGCTTGCCTCGGAGAGTTCAATTTCAAATGATAACAGACTAATAGCTTCATTATCCACATTTTATGATACCAAGCAGTGGCAATATTTCCCGAACTCTTGACGTGAAAGACTCAATAGGAAAAGGGAGAATCCTCATGGAGGCATCGGTAACCAAGCAGCTCTCATTTCTCGATCGGTTTTTGACTCTGTGGATCGTACTGGCGATGCTTGTAGGAGTCGGCTGGGGGTCTTTCTTTCCCGGCGTCAAGCAGGTGATCAATTATTTCCAGGTTGGGACCACTAACATAGCCATTGCGGTGGGACTCATTTTGATGATGTATCCCCCGCTTGCAAGAGTGAAATACGAAGAACTTCACCGGGTCTTCCGGAATGTCAAAATCCTCGCCGTCTCTCTTGTCCTGAACTGGATTATCGGCCCGATATTAATGTTTTTCCTGGCGGTGATCTTCCTGGCGGGTTATCCGGAGTATGCGGTGGGCCTGATACTCGTCGGGCTCGCGCGCTGCATTGCCATGGTTATAGTCTGGAATGAGCTGGCTGGCGGCCATCGCGAGTACTGTGCCGGTCTGGTGGCTTTCAATGCCATTTTCCAGATGCTTTTCTACGCGGTATATGCCTATCTTTTTATTGCAGTCGTTCCCAAATGGCTCGGGTTGAGTTTTGCCACGGAAATCAATGTTTCCATCCTGGACGTGATCAAAACCGTCATGATCTATTTGGGCATCCCGTTTTTCAGCGGTATGGTCACCCGCCTCATACTGATCCCGGCCAAAGGCAAGGAATGGTACGAGACCAAATTCGTTCCCAGGATCAGTCCCATAACCCTTGTAGCATTGCTTTTCACTATCCTGGTGATGTTCTCGCTCAAAGGCGAATACATCGTCTCGCTGCCACTGGATGTGGTGCGCATAGCCATTCCTCTGGCAATCTATTTTCTGGTCATGTTCTTTGTCACCTTCTATATTTCCCACAAGCTCAGCGCGGATTACGAAACGGCCACGAGCCTTTCCTTCACTTCCTCTTCGAATGATTTTGAACTGGCCATCGCGGTGGCAATAGCGGTCTTTGGCCTTGAGTCGGGCCAGGCCTTTGCGACGGTTATCGGACCCCTTCTGGAAGTTCCTGTATTGATAAGCCTGGTGAACGTCGCTCTGAAATTCAAGGTGAAGTATTTCGCCCCTTGCGGGGTAAGAGAGTGCTGATCATTCTTTTTACCGCCGGTAACCGGAAGCGGAAACATGGCTTGGCGGTTTGCGCGCGTGATTTCACCTGCACCGGATCGTGTGGCCTTCCGGGCGATTATGACGTCTGTAGAGGAGACAGCATATGGGAATACCTGCTACCACATGATGGTCCTCTGGGCGATGGAGCGGTTCAAAATCGACCTGATTTCCTTCGAGTGCGAAGCCGTGGGCGAGGTTGAAGAACACATCGACAGGACTTCCTGGTTCAAAACCCTTACCCTTTACCCCAAGCTGGTAGTAAAGGGCAAACCGGCCGGTGTCGTCCAGCGAGCCCTCGACCGGGGTTGCACGTTCTGCGCGGTAAGGCATGGTTCCGGGCAGGAGCCTCCCGACCCCCGATCTGGGTGCTTTGGTCTTCAATGTGTCGCGAGGACTTAATATCCATTGCGGCTGTTTCAGCATGGCCGCCACCGGAGAACCCTCAACCCTTTGGTATCTTTTCCGTGACTCCGTTTTTGTGTTGATAGGGGGATGGCTGTTCTTTGGAGTATTCTTTGCCGAATCATTTCTGAATACGGCCCAGAAAGCTGTATCGCACAAATGAGAGCCCACTTTCGAATTATGCGTTTTTAGTTTTCGGGTGGCTGAGATCCGGAGTGGTGCGGGGGGGGGAAATTATGGTGCTAACGATATCGGATGAGGAGTTCATTCGAATGCAGGCAGCCGCTGTTGACGCCGATGCGACCGAGGCCCTTCGGATCGTCAGGGAGTTGGTCAAACGTCTGGAGCAGCAGAAAAATCTTCGGATGAAATCCCATCTTGGCTGATGCTGCGAATCGAAGTCTCAGGCCCTTAGCGGAACGGCGACATTGTTTACGGAGTCGTCAAATGCAAACGAAGAACCCGGAGGATATGGCCCGAGCAGTCGTTGAGGCATGTGCGGATTGCGATATCTGCAGGTATCTCATGGAGAGCACGTCCTGCAAGGTATTCCCCGAACTCTACAGGCTCTTCGACAAAGAAGCTGAAAAAGCGGGAAGGATGACCCCGGCGGAATTGAAGGGATTTCCCGGATTTGAAATGGAGCGGATCGGCGGTGCGTTCCACTGCTGCGGCATTGCGGGAATCATGGGATTTAAGAAGGATTCCTACCAGGTGTCGATCGAGATGGGACGCCGTCTGATGGACAGAATTACGTTGATTCATCCCGAGAGGCTTCTGACCGATTGCCTGAGCTGCCGAATCCAGTTCAATCAGCTCCTGCCGTACAGGGTGTACCATCCTGTTGAAATACTTTGCGAATCTCACCTGAAGAACCGCCACCTCTGAGCATGGTCAGGATCGTGGATTGCACGGGTTCCGGCTTCTGAACGAGATGGACGGCACGGTGCTGCTCAAGGAAGCGGGTTGCCGCCCGAGAGTGTTCTATATCAAAAAATCCGGAAAGCCCGAGTAACAAGGACAGGCAATGGAGATCACAGGCACCGGGGCGAATGCCCTGACCGATCCTTCGCTTCGCAACAAAGGGTTGTGCCGGAAGTTAGAAGTCAGTTTAGTCTCCCGTTCCAGTTGCACCGTGCATCTGGAACGGGGCAAAATGAAAGAGGCCTCTCTTACTGCTCGCGACTCCGTTCAGCCGTCAGGATTTGCACTCCGAGTCTGGGCACGATAGCGGACCGATAGGATTCCGACGGGATTTTCCTTGACAGAGAGGATCACATCTTCTATTATCGCAAAAAAACGATAAAGGAGATGGCGATGCTGTCGGGGATCCCTGAACAATGTTGCACGTTGGACATAAGCGGTTCTGAACAGCAATCCCTGATAGCGATGTTCCGGGCTTTGGGGAACCCGATCCGTTTTGAGATCCTCAAATTCCTCATCACTCATCCGGGTTGCATCACCGGCAACATCGTCGACCATTTTCCCATAGCCCAGGCAACCGTCTCCCAGCACCTGAAGGTATTGCGGGATGCGGGTTGGATCGAGGGAGAAACCAGGGGGCCCGCGACCTGCTATTGTCTGGACAAGGAGAAATTCGCCTGGTTCAAGCGGAAGATCGGGGAAATCTTCTAAACAGGGAGAGGAGGGTTCTTTTTTTTTGCGCTTTATTATCGTAAATATACGATATAACCGAACGGATCATCTTCTTGAAAGGGTCGTCCGCGATGGCACTGAAATCACGGCAGATGCAAATTATCGCTGTAGGATGGCTGACATATGCCGCTTACTATCTGGGAAGGGTCAACTTCTCCACAGCTATCCCCGGGATTCGGGAGAACCTGCTTCTGTCCTCCCAGCAAATTGGACTGCTCGGCAGCGGTTTTTTCGTCGCATACGCTTGCGGGCAGATGTTCAGCGGCTATCTGGGTGATCGCATCAGTCCCAGGCGTCTTGTTTTCGGAGGCATGCTTCTTTCCGTTCTGATGAATCTTCTCTTTGTGTCCACGGAAATCTGGTGGGTCATGCTATTCGCATGGACCATAAACGGGGTTTCTCAGTCTACCGGTTGGGCGCCTGTGCTCAAGGTACTCTCGAATTGGCACCGAACGGAACAGCGAAGGAAAGTTGCCGGTATCTATGCAACCAGCTACGTCGCCGGGAACGCCCTGACCTGGACCCTGACCGGATGGATAATAGTGTATGCCAACTGGCAAGCCGCTTTCTGGATTCCCGCTCTGCTCATGGGAGGATTCGCTCTTTTCTGGCTCGTTTTCGTTCGCGACAATCCGACCGATGAAGGATTTGAAGAGCTATCTTCTTCCTCCGGTTCCGCAGGCAGTGAATCTGCCCATACGTTTCCTCAGGTCCTGCGCAGCCTTTCCCGATTTTGGCCCCTTGCACTCGCGGCAGTCACAGCCGGTTTCTGTCTTTTTGCACTGATCATTTGGCTGCCCACCTACTTCGTCGAAAGACTCGCCTTGGGCAGCGGCATGGGTGCAAGTCTTGCGTCAATCCTCCCCATCGCGGGAGTCTTTGGCACAGTTGCAGTGAGTTGGCTTATCTCCACCCGATTTGCCGGAAAGGAAATACCCTTTGCAGTGGCCATCTACTTGGGTGCCGGAGCTCTATTTGTGCTCTTCCCTGCAGCATCTTCCTCAGTTTCCGGCAGTCTCGTCATCGTCATGCTTATCGGCGCTATCTTGTACGGGGCGACCACAATCATCACAACGGTCATGCCGATGCTGCTGAGTCAAAAGCACGAGACTTCCACCATTGCCGGATTTATTGACTTTGCATTCAATGTCGGGGCCGGTCTGGCGGGAGTTGTCATTGGTGCGATTCTCGACCGGCATTCGTGGACGGTGGCATTCTTTGTGTTGGCGGGAGGCGGAGCGTTCACCGCTTGCCTGCTTGTAACCTTTTCAGCATGGGAAAGGAGACTGGAGCGCGCCCGTTCGATGGCCGGCATTAGGGCACTTGCTGGAAAAACCAGCTAATCCGCGCGGCGCGGCGACAGTGGACCTATACGCCAATCCCGGGGGGATTGCAGGGATACGAGCTGCACAACTCAACATGATGAAGGACAAGATCATGAAGCTTGAAGCGAAAAGCTGCTGTTCCAAAGATCAGGATTCTTCGAAACAAGATTCTCTTTTCAAGATGGCTGAGGCAACAAGTTGCTGTTCCGGTCCCTGCAGTTCTACACCAGAAGCAGCAGCAAACACTATAGCGTCCACGCATCCGTCATTAAAGCGGGTATTGTAAGCCGACCTGATACCTGCCTGGCTGATTATCTATCTGAACCTTGAGCTTTTGCTGCATATTTCACCTACACGGTTCTGGATTTTTCCAGAGAGAGTCTACTCGGTCGGTAGAGTTTTTCATCTACGATACGCCAAAAATATTCATGCTCATGCGTCTCGTGGTTTTTGGCATCGGTGTTGTCAGATCGTTTTTCTCACCCGAGAGCACTCGGAAGTTACTCGCAGGGAAACGTGAATTGTATGGAACAGTTATGGCTGCGTTTTTTGGCATTCTCACGCCGTTCTGCACGTGTTCGGCCGTCCCGCTTTTCATTGGGTTTGTCGCCGCGGGAATCCCTCTTGGGGTGACATTTTCTTACCTCATCTCCGCTCCACTCGTTAATGAGATTGCCCTTATCCTGCTCTATGGCTTGTTCGGATGGAAAGTCGCCGCAGTCTATTTGTCGATGGGACTTCTAATCGCGATGGTCTCCGGCTGGATTCTTGGCAGGCTGAAAATGGAGAACCACCTTGGCGATCTCATAGAGTGCCCACTTGTCAATGTTATCCGCTGTGATCCATTGACCGAGACCGTATCGGACGTTGGTCGCAAGATCGTAGTAGACCCACGCGGGATTATCCGTCCAGCCGATCTGCCAGGTCCCGTCCCACAACCCCGAATATTGACGCGTGAGAGGATTGTAGTTCGACGGGATTTTCATATCGCATTTGCCGTAGACCTCGTAGGATCTCGTGGGAATGCTCGAGCCGAACTGTTTTGCCTCGATCTCGAGGCCCACCGCCGCGCAGTCCGGCATAATCAGCCGCGCATAGATGATCGTGGCATACGAGGTCCACGTTACTTCATCGGTCACGGTGAGAGTGTCCGAGTCCTCGGTGATCCGGCGAACGCGAACATTCCAGGGACCATCTCCGAATCGCGCGGTCCAGTTGTCAATCGTTACGGACCGCATGTAAGATTCGTTGGTCTTGCCCTTGATCTCAACTCCCGTTGCATTGATCCACGAGCCGCCGTCAGGCTGCACGTCGATCATGAGATTTACCGTGGTGCCCACCACATCGCCATCGTCCTTATGCTGCTTGAGCAGGGCAGCAAGAGTCAGATTGATGCGGAGCGCGTCCATATCGCCCGCTTCGATTGTCCGTACAATCCCGCCGCCTACCTCGGTCACGGCCACGCCAACGGACACTTCGCCCTCGACTTCATCAAACGGCAGCGGGGCCTGATCGGGCAGGCCGAATCGTTCCCAATACCGCGCACCGGAGAAGTTGTAAGTGCCGTCCGAGTTCACCAGGGCGGTATCGTCGAAGAATACCGACTGCCCTCCGTTTACAAGGCCGCCGATCTGCCCTTCGCCGAGAAGGTCCACGATCCGGGCAACGGATTGGCATTCAAGGTTATTGGGTTCTTCATATGCCGTGTACGACGAGCTGCTGCCGGACTTGGAACTTCCACCCGAACCTTTTATTTGGAGCACAGGCACCCCTCCTACGGATTCCAGATCGTGCTTGCGTGCGTGACGACTTCGATTGTGTGATCGGCCGAAATGCTCGTGAAGGTGTACGAGGAAATCACCCCTTGCGAGACATTATCGACCAGCACATCGGTTATGGTGTAGTCGTAACCGATTGGCCGAATCAGGAACGTGGGCGAGGTCCCCTTCTCCAGAGCGACCGCGCCGGCCGGGTTGATCGAAGCCCCGGCGCCGCATGTTGTCATGACCGTGAAAGCCGGTCGGCCAGGTGATGCAAGACCAATCCATCGCCTATGTAGACTCCGACGTGGTTTTCGACCCGAGCCAGAATCCGGCCTACAACCACGTCGCCAACCTGGGTAACGTTCGGGACCTCGGAGAATCCGGCCACCTCGAAGTTATCGGCGACCATGTTTTCTCCATGCGCCCACCAATCCGGATCGCGCGGGAAGATGGGAAGCGTTATGTCTTTTGTCTGCCTGTACCAGTCGCGAACGAGCGCGTAGCAGTCGAACACTCCCATGCGGAACTGCCGGCCCACAAACGGGGCAACGGGCAACTGGTCGCCCCAAAAGAAGGGTTGGCGGCTGCAGCCAAGAACGATCGGGACGATTCCCCACGGCACGGCGCAGGCCTCCTGCCCGATCATGTCCTGTTTGGTCGGGCATTGCGGCCCGTTCGGGTGCGAGTGAATGACCGCCTCGACTTCGCCCTTCTCGGCATAGGAGAGGTAGACTTCCGGGATAATCTCAAAATTCACAAGGGGGTCTGCAGCGTCGTTTTCGAGCGGAATGTATTCGCCATTGAAAACGATCCCGCACGATTCCTTGGGGTATTCCTTCATCGCGTGCTCACGCGCCTTGGCAATCACATCCATTGAAAACATCAGACATTCACCTTTGCGAGTCCAGGGAAGGCGGTTGTAGGCAGGGGGGCGTTTCCGAATCGCAACCGGCAATCAGAAACGCGTTTGCCGCATTTATCCTTGTCTATGGTCACTATTGTTCCGAGAGTGTTGTAATAGGCCGTTCCGGCATAGGGGCAGGTCGTTTGCGTATAATCAAACGTGGTCCCCGAGACATACCTTCTGTAAATCTTTGTGCACGCGTTCCTCAAGACCTGGCGGCGCGGGAGTTTTTGCCCCTCGCAGTCGAGTAGGCACTTGAGTTCCCATGCGAGGTAGAACTTGTTCTGATCGGTCTTGCGCTCCATGCGGTAAATGTCGACCGGCCAATGCGCGGTAAGATCCTCGCTCGCCTCGCCGACGAGGTACTTCTTCAGAGTCCGGTAGCGGTAGATCGTCGCGCGAAGCAAATCTTTCCAGGCAATCGCCGCGGCGCCGATAGCAAGGTTCACATTCGATACGGTGATCTTGGGCCTCGGCAAACTCCCCTGACCGTTTGTCTCGAATCCGCTTATTTCAAGTTATTTCAAGATCGATCGGCGTGTACTCGGTAGTTCCGGGAGGCGTTTGGTACAGCTCTACGAACGATCGCCAGGCGCTGTCAGCCATCTGGTCGAGGCTTTCTTTCTGGTTCGCGATCCGGCGCTCGATTCTCAGTTGATCGGCGTGCTCATAGTCCCCGGAGAGCTCGGCCAGCGTTTCATAGTATGAATACGCCTGATCGGTAATCTCGCGGTACATGCCCTCGCTTTGCTTGACCATGCGGGCATAGTCTTGGTCGATGTTTTCCGCCCCGATGACCGAGCCGTTTCCTCTGCGTTCTTCATGGATGCGAGGCGTGTTTCGAGGAGCTTTATGCGGTTGTCGAGAGGCGTTGTCTGGAGTGCGCCGTTGGCCAGGTTGACGTAGGCGGCAAGGGACGTGTTCAGATCCTGCAGGGCGGGGCCGAGCTTGTCTTTTATGGTACCCCACAGGCTCTTGAGAGCGCCCTCCAAAGTGCCGGTCGCGCGCCCCGCAGCCCCGGCGTACTTTTCCGATTGGCTCATAACCTCGTGCCAGCGGTACCAGGCCTTCGTGTTGTCGTCGAGCTTTTCCCAGACCTCGCGCAATGCCCCGCCGAAGGCCATGTTCTTCATGTAGGTATCGTTCAGCGTGAGCCCCAGGTATTCGGAGGCTTCCGCCTCCCCCCGCATCGCGCTTTCAATCCGGTCGATCGAATCCTTCAAGGCGAGGTTCTTCGCGGCGCCGCTATCCGCAGCCCGCTCCACGAGCTGCAGATAGCGGGCGCCGGTAATGCCGTAGCACTGCATGGAATCGGCGGTCTTGACGAAAGCGTAGGCCACCTCGGTGAAGCTGTAGTAGTGGCGCATCTTTTCGGACATTTTCTTTGCTTCGGCCACCACCGAGCCCGTGTGAGTCTTGAAGGTCTCCGACATCTGGAAAAGGGAGGTCTCATACTCCATGCCGATTTTGATTGTCTTGAGCATGGTCATGGCCGCCGAGGCCGCTGAAATCGCGCGGGCCAAGCCCCGGAAGGGCCCGAGAGCGGACTCCGCGCCCGTCCTCAGCGTTTTCAACGAGCCGTCGCCAGCCGGCCCAAGCTTCCGGGCTTCGTCTTTCACCTGCCGGATGCCCGTGATCGCGCCGGCCGCGCTGCCTGAGCCTCACGCTGATCGCGGAGCCGAGCCCCGCGGAGTTGTCCGCCTGTCCCATTGCAACACCGGCAAAGATTTTGCCGGAGGCATCGGAGCCCGCCTCGGCGAGCCGGGTCGTCCCGTCCAGGCAGACCAGGCTGCCCGCGTAAATCTTTTTAGTTGCCCCGACGAGAAAGGGAATCTCGACCCCTTCCATGTACTGGGTCTTTCTGTCGCTGCTGAGTGCTGTCATAGGATTTTCCCCTTTTGTCCGGAGTTCGGTTTATGCCTGGGCAGGCGGGTTGTGCTTTTTCCAGACTTCGTCGCTTATCCCCATCATTTTGTTGATCTGGAGCTGGGCATCGTCGATAGATCCGGCGGGCTTCGGGCCGCCGGTCTTGAGGTCGCCGAGCGGGACAACTACCGGGGCCTTGGCGACAAAGAGCCTGAAGCCCTCCGGGTCCGTGAGAGCATAGGCTTCCGCCCATTCCTTCTGGGCCGGGGTGATCTTGCCAGCCGCGATCGCGAAGGCCACCAGTTCGTCGCGGTCTCCGCGATACCACACGCTTTCGCACTTATTTTGAGAAACTCCGGCGCGGCGCTCCGCGCTTTCTCAAGGGCCGCCTCCACTTCCGTCTCGGTCGCCGTTTCCGGCAGTCCGAGCCGCTTTGCGATTTTCTTCAGGAAATCCATTGCATCCCCCTCTTGTGAGTTGTGATGTTTGGCCACAATCGGCCGTATCCAGTTGAGGCGCGGAGCGTTGGTCAAAGCCACCCGGAGCAACTCCAGGAGCTTGCGCGCGCCTTTCGAGACCAGAAACACGGGCGAAAAGTACCGGTACTCGCGGTTCGACAGATATTGCCTGGCTTTTTCCGTCCATTCGACCCGCGCCCACAGGCCGTCCGGTCCGCGATTTTCAAGGGCCTTGATCCACCCGGCAGCGGGGGCTTGGCCGTCCGGCGAGGAGTAATCGCCCCCTTCGGTCTGGTGCTCGCAGTCGATCACCATATCCAGGCCCCGTGCGTTGAAGCGCTCGACAACCGCGTTTATCGCTTCGCCGTCGACCAGGAAAGGCTCCGAGCCTTCGATTTCGACGCGGCCATAGGGAAAAATCTGGAACTCGACCGGAACGGCATCCACCATCTGAGCGAAAAATCCGAGCCTTTCAGTCATTGACAAGCCCTCGAAAACGTTATATTTATATGTTTGCAGGCTTCAGCCGGGCCGCGACCCCTTTGGCTGATTCCGGGCGCCCAGATTGTCGCGGAGTCTGAGGTCCCCCATCATCTTGCCAACAACAATTTCCCAGCGCGTTGCTTCTGAAGGTACGAAAGATTCCCGATCGGGAAAAACGTCCATGCCTCCAATTGTCCTCCCACGGATTGGGCCATCATGAGCAGGCCGCGCCCCTTTTCGAGTCGCACGGCCTTAATGAATCTGGACCGGAGTTCAACCTTGCCGGTCCCTTTGTGCCGCTCGAAGCTCAGCCAGACCTCAAAAGGATCGACGATCAATTCGAGCAGGAATGGCAAAAAGGCCGAGCGGTCGAGCGGGATGTGCTCGGCGAGGGTCCTGGCGTTGATCATTACGGGGATCTTGATTTCAGATCCAATTCCGTACGCTTTCTCCTCTCCGCCCAGCAGTTTCCGCAGATATTCCTCTGCCTCCGATACGAATTTCGCCGGGGCGATCGGCATGCTCGCAGGCTGGTCGAGAGGAATGGATTTAGGCCTGCCATAGGATTGCCAGTCTCCCGGCGTGAGGCGTTCCCAGGAGGCCGCGCCCTGACGCCTCCAGGCCTCCATTGCCTCATCTGAGAGCCGGCGTCCCCACGCCGTTTCGCCCACGTTATACGCCCAGCCCGGATCGATCCCCCGAGGTACGCGCACGGTTTGTGTCGCGCCGTCCGGCAGGCGGACCTCGCGCTCCTCCCAATCCATCGGAGGGGCTTCCTCAGTGAGTTCTTCGCCCCCGGCCTTCAGTTGCTCGATTTCGCGGCCGGAATGGTTGACCGCGGTGCATCTGCAGCCCCAGCCATTAGGCGGGAAATGGGTCTGCCACCAGGGACCGTTGGCGGGTAGCACCACGTTGTGCCAGGCCGCGTGCGCCCGTCCATCACAGCCGAATAGCGCCAGTAGGGGCGGGCGAGGATAACGTCCGGGTCGGTCATCTGCTTAAAGTGCCCCGCCTGGTAGGCCGTACGGAGATTCGTGTTGTAAATCACCGACGTCCGCCAGCCGCGCCCGCCCTTGTAGCTCCAGCCGTGCCGGCGCACGATTTCGTCGAAGTCCTTGCGAAATTCCGCGAGGGTGGTTCCGCCTTGGAGCCCTTTCATGATCGCTGTCTGAAAATCGCTCAAAAGGTCGTCGCGCATGCCCCCCGCGATCACAAATGCCCGGCTGTGCATGCCTTCCCGAATATCCGTCCAGGCCTCGGTCGGAATCCGCACCTTCTGGCGGAAGAAATCGATTGCCTCGTCAAACGGTATGCCCTGGGCAAGGATCTCGTTTGTAACCATCACTCGCCCCCGTTTCCGTCAACGCGGCCGGAAAGGTCCGCCAGGGCAAGGGCCTGTTGCAGCATCTCGCCCAGCCTGGTCGGGTCCAGGTCTCCATAAAGATCGATCAAACGATCGCGCAGATCGTCGAGCGATCCGCCGTCCCGCGCGGTCCGGTCGACCAGGGCCCTGACGCGCTCGATCATGACGTCCATCTCGGCGGCCGCGATCCTCTGGAGCTGCGCATCTATTATGTCGGCGGCATCCTGGCGGGAGCCCGCCGAACGGGCTACAAGCTTTGCCACATTGAATTCCGGGTTGGATAGCCGAGGTGCGTCCAGGGGAGTTTCGTCCCCGGCGCGGACCGGCACCTTGAACCGCGCGGAAACGTGCTCCTGGCTCATGTCAAAGCCGATATCGTGCAGGATCTTGTACGTTTCGGCGGCGGCCCTGAGGTCCTCGGGCGGTTCGTACATGAACTTGAAGCGGGGAACCGGGGTGTCCCAGCCGAAATTGAAGGCCACGAGCGGCCGGAGTATCTGCTGCGTGATGGTTTTGCCGAGCGCGCGGCAATCCGCTTCGATGAGATCCTGGCGCACATCGTTGTGGACCCGGCCGAGGGCGAACGAGCCCTGTCCCTTTTCTCCGCCCGCCTCAGAGGTGAGCGTCTGTCCGAGGATGGCTTTCGACATCTGCGCGTCGCAGAAGCGCACGAGACTCTCGTAGGTGTTTTGCCCGGATGTCCCTCCCGTTTTTTGCGCTTCAACGAATTCGATTTCGGTTGACTTAAAGATGATCCCCGCGGCATCCGACCCGAGCGACCGGATCGCGGCAAGGAGGGCGTCTTTATCGCCTTTGCTTGCGCCCGGCTCGTACTTGCCCACCCGCAGCGGCATGCCGTAGATTTCCGCGAAGGCAACCCAATCTTTCACCGCGTAATTTTTGAACAGGTACATCCAGGCGCACACCCGGAGAATGCCCGCGCGCGTATCGTAGCCGGATCGGGCCTTGTAGCGGTGGTAGACGAATTTCCAGGGCGGGGGATCGATCCCGCGCACCGGGTCCTCATCGGTGAGGATGCGGGGATGGATGGAGTCCCAAAAGGTGACCTTCTTCGGGTGAATCCACCGCAATCCGCTGATACCGGCCTGTCCGGCGCTGCGCATCCCATATGATTTCCATGTTACTGGGCATTTTTATTACAATAACGTCAGTTAGTTAGCTTATTTTTTGAGCTTTATCAGGTAGGGGCAGGACGGATTGGACCTTGCCATGCTCATCGAGGAACTAAATGATGCCGCCGGCAGTGTCAATTGCCCAGGGAGATGTACAGCGGCGGTAAAGGTAAAATACTAACGAAAGCCGAAACCGGCAAGAAAATACGCCGACTAGCGCAGAAATTGCAGAATTGCGCAATCTTACGCCTGAGGACCTTCATGCTTGGCGGGAAATGGCTCCCCGGATTTGATCCCTCCTCCACTCATCTATCAGATCCCTATCGCTTTTCCACCTGCCGTCTATCAGCTTTGCCGGAAATCCCCTCTTTTCAATCCACCGCAGAATCACATTCCATGCCCTTCCGCAATATGCGGCGATTTCCTTCATGCCGAGTAAACCTTTGCCCACTCTCGCGTCTCCCGCCTTTTCATGATCTCAGATATGGGTTACCCTAAAAAAATGGACTGTGGAACGTCCTGGACAATCAGGCGCCCGCTTTCTTCTTGCCGAACGTGCACAACTTCCCGGAGTTCTCCATTCTGATTTGCCGCGGCAGTCTCCGGTCAAGGCCGGCAAGGTGCGCGCGCAGCGTCACCTGATAGGCTCGAAACAGCGCATCAACGTCCGTATGCGCTACTTCCCCAGTCGCCTTCTTGGAGTTGCAGGCGGCGCAAACAAGCCAGGTCTTGTCGAGGGCATTCTCATGTCGGTTGACAAAATGCTCCTGATGGCAAACCGGGAGGGGAAGCCCACTCTCGCTGATAATCCGGGTCGCGCGGCAGAGTGGGCATTTTCCCTCATAGCGGTGAAGGATGCAATCAGCATGGGCGCGTCTGGTGGCCCTCGAAAGCCTTCGTCTTTTGAGCGGCAGGGCACTCCGCATTTCCTCAAGGGTTGTTTGGATGAGGTCGAGGCGGTCCATCACGACCGAAATATCCGCACCCCTCACCAGTTCCGTCCTCGAAGTCTGGTTTGTTTTCGTCATGATAGTCCTCCTTGAGTTTGGTTCCTCTAAAGCGGTCAGATTCTCACCAAGACCGGTAACTGCGCTGTCTTGCCTTGGCTGTTGCCTTCGGATGGCGACAGGTGAAGTCTCCAAGAGAGATGTCCTTTACGGGATTCAGTTCGCCGTGTTCGACAATCTGCACCTGCTTTGCCTATCCGAGAGAGTGAACGAGCAGCTTGCCCAGGCTGTTCTGGGCTTCAAGCTGCTGGCCGAGAAGGCGGAGATCTCCATTGCCGTGATCGCCCAGCCTCGCAAGGGGGAAAACGGCGCCTCCGAGATCATGAGTGCAGAAGACGTTAAGTACTCTAGCGCTATCCATTCCGATTGTGACCAGATGGTAATCCTCCACAGGAACCGTAAAGCCAGCAAGGTGAAGGAAATTGAACGGGGATTTGTTGCCAAGGAAGAGTCAATGGACCCGGTAACGCTCGTCAGGGTGGAGGCCCACCGGTATGGACCCGGGGGCGAGACGCTTCTGTATTACGTAGGCGCACAGAGCCGGTTTACCCAAGTCGAGACCAAGGACACGCTGCGCTTGGCCGGAAAAGATTGCTCTTACGCTGGATGATTTGCTCGTTTTCCAGAGCATTCGAGGGAAAATGAACGGTTGCCTGCCAACATACACATGCCTTCTGTCCGGACAACAGAACGAGGAGGCATGTGTATGCTTGGCGGCATTTACACGGAAGAGAAGTGCGCGCTCTGCGGCGGGAAAATGAAGGACAACGGGCGTGATGCCGTTGTCTGCCCGGTTCATAAGGGACAAAGAGCAAAGGCCCTGTACGTCCGATTCGGCCGCGCGATCCAGAAGCGTTTCACCGACTACCAGCTTGCGAGCCGCTTCCTCACCGGCTTGCGCTACAAAGTGGACGAGGGCTCTTTCGACAAGGGAGATTATCAGTCCTCAAACCGGCTCGCCTTCCAAAACCTCACCGGTAAGTACCTGGCCATCAAGGAGCAAACCGTAAAGCCGGGGACCTTCACCCATATCAAGCGCGAAATCGGGCAAGCCGCGGCATGGTTCGCCAATATCAACGTTAAGGAAATCGCCTATGGAGAGATAGAGGATTTTCTTCTTGGGCAGCAGAAGGGAATCAGTTCCAAGACGCGGCACAACATCAAGGCGAACCTCCATGCCTTTTTCGTCTGGCTGGTCAAACGGCGGGTGATCCGGAAAGACCAGATGCCGGAGTTCCCGGAACTCAGTTTCGAACTCGGCTGGAGGAAAATAGTCGATATCGAAACACAGGGACAGATCCTCGACAAGGTCAAGGAACTCACCTGGAACACGAACCCATTGTGACTAAGACCGGATACGGATTTGCGGGAAGGGTGACGGAATGGACAGCTCAAGACCGTTAACGCCGTAGACACAGAATGAGCGTTCAACCTTAGACTGCAACTGTTCGGACAAGTTCACCAAAAATCGGCAAAAAGTTCTTTATGGGGGAGCACAAGAGCTGTGCCCCCCCTTTCTGTTCAAAGTAGCGTCAGCTGAACGCGATGGACTGAGCTGCATGATGATGAAGCGCAGGAAAGCTCGTAACTTGACTTGTGACCCGTTTAAGGACTATATTTAGTCATGCCTTGAAAGGGGGTGAATCATGAAACTGTCCAGCCAGGTCAAACCCATTAGTTATCTCAAGGCGCACGCCGCTGAGATCGTGCGCAGCCTGGGTGAGCGGGGGGAACCCTTGTTCATTACCCAGAACGGCGAAACCAAAGTGGTCATGCAGGACATCGAAAGCTATGAGCAAACGCAGGAAACTATGGCGCTGCTGAAGATTTTGGCGCTCGGTGCCCGGCAGGTCGAAGAAGGCAGAGTTCAGCCCGCCGCCGATGTCATTAGAGGGATTCGTGAGCGGAGGAAGACCCTCTGATGTCATTCCAGGTATTTCTGACAGATGACGCGGCCAGGGATTTGGAAGATCTATACGATTACATAGAATCGCACGATGTGCCGGGCAAGGCGGACCACGTCCTCGAACAGATTGAAAAGGGCCTCGCCGGTTTGTCCGAAAATCCCCAACGCGGAACCCAACCGAATGAATTGCTCACCATAGGCATTCGTGAGTACCGCGAGATTTTCTTCAAACCCTATCGCATCATCTACCGGGTCATGGCTGAGAGCGTCTACGTTCTTGTGATCGCTGACGGGCGACGGGATATGCAGGCGCTCCTGCAACGACGCCTGCTGCAAGCATAATCAACTTGTACTTAACAAAGTTACGGGGGAGTCGAACCCTTCGCCGTTTTTATCTGGTAAGGGTTCACAGCCCAAGGGACACCAGAGGGACGCCATAGCTATTTTCGCACTCGGAAAACGCCTCCCTAAAGGGGATCAAGTCTGGCAACCGGAAAAGCGCTACTGTCCCTAAGCGCGGATAGCTTCATGAGGGCAGGGAGAGAAAGACGGAGCTATGTCAGGCCGAGAAACCGCCTTATATGTTCCACAAGTTTATCGTCTATTTCATTGTGCCTTGGTACCGGCTGCTTGCGCCCGGTTGCCGGGTTGAGATAAACGTCATGTCTGGAGCCATGGCGGAGGAGAACACAGCCCGCAGCGCGAAGCTCGCGGATGAATTCAGAGCGTTTCAAATGGCGATTTCCTTCGTCTGATATCCATCGGGGACATCATCCGCCATCATTAGGAGATAGGCGTCCCTGATATTCTCCTCGAGTTCTTCCAGCGTTTCACCCTGGGTCATGATCTCGGGGTATTCCTGTAATTTGCCGAGCCAGAATTGGTCACTTTTCCAGTAGATCAGAGTCAGTCGCCTTTGCATTGCCATACTCCTTCCCGTGAAACTGCGGGGTCACGAGCATCGTGTAGCACCCATCTCCTAAAATAAGCTATTTCTAACCGAATCCAAAAACAAAAAGGATTTGCGTCAGGTATTGTATCAAAAATCCTTTCGAATTTTACTCCATGGGACGGGTCAAACTGGCCACAGGGAAGAGCGCATCCTTTTTGACCTTGAGCCGGAGCGAAAAAAGTGGTCGCGCTCCTCTCGCCGTCGCTGATTCCCGAACAGCATTGCCCGTCTGCTCCTTGCAAGCGTCGGTATTGCCTCACCCGGATATTCTATCCTGGTCACCC
>JAJFVB010000023.1 GCA_021372055.1 Desulfobacteraceae bacterium
TGAGCTGCAGCGTCTTGCCGGGAAGAAGCCCGCACAAGTTCAAAGGGCAATGGCAAGCGTTCTCAAAAGCGAAGCAAACAGGCTGCGCGGCGAGATGGCATCCTATGCCAAGGGCATACAGACGCCCTTATCGCCTCTCACGACAGCGCTTCGCAAGGGCAAGGCGCAGATAGGGCCGTTTCTATCCCGAGTGATGCGTTACCAGGTCGACGCTTCGGCCCTGTCTGCAATGATCGGCGTACTCGAAGCTGGAGACCGGCCGGTATCAAGGAGCATGGCCATACTCGCAAAGAGGCAGGCCAAAGGCTACAGGATCCAGGTCACACGGAAAGCCCAGAAAGCCTTGGGTGCCAAGCTCCTGCAGAAATACCGGGCAATCACAGAACGAGGCCAGTGGGGCATGTTTGGAGGCCTGCACTCGTTCATCCCAAAGACCGGCATGCATGCGAGCGCTGCGCGTCCTATCGCAGAGGTAGTGCTGAAGGTCCAGAGGCAGCGGGTGATCGCGAATATCCGGAGGAACTTTGTGATCAAGATCTCGGGTGGGAGGTATTGAGGGTGGCGAATAGTTCTCCGATTCTCATATTTTGCGGGTCCTTCCCGGGGGCGGACGGGACGCGGGTGGCGCAACCCCGATATTTACCTACATGCAATAAAATGAATTTCCCGACGACTTCCGCACTATAGCGGAAGTGGAGCAAAAAATGCCGGTTTATCGAAGGCTTAGATCAGATCAGTTTGGATCCGCAGTGCAGAGGTTGACTCAGAAGGAACTGGCTGCGTGTTTCGGCATTACGGACCGGGCCATAAGAGACTGGGAGGGTTGCCCGCGCAACAAGGACGACACCTACAACCTGCCCGAGGTGATCAAGTGGCGCATCTCAAAAGCCCAGGATGAGATGGCGGGCCTGAACATGTCCAATCCGGAAAGTAGCGAGTGGCTGGACGAATTTCGAAAGGAGCGCGTGCTCATCTCCAGAATCGAGCGAGAGCAGCTTGAAAGGCGTCTTGGCCCCGTTGAGGAATGGGGGCGTGCGCTTACCGACCGGGCCTTTGAGCTCAGCCGCCGGCTGTTACTCATGTCTCGCCGTATCGCTCACCGCATAGCGGCTGTCAGCCAGAAGACACAGCAGGAGGTAACTGCGATTGTAGACGACGAGGTACGCCAGGCGATGAACGATTACGCGCGTCCTATCGATCTGCAATACGAGCCGCTGAGGAAATGAGTTGATAAAGCTCTGCGTACGCTCAGCATTTGATTTTGACCAGTGTCTTGCCGGCACAGCCGATCCGCTTTCCATCGACTGGACGGAGGGCGAGCGGCTTGCGTTCAAGCCTCCCTCAAAGCTCAAGGTATCCGAGTGGGCGGAAAGGCATAGGATCCTTCAGGCTGGCATATCCAGGCAGCCCGGTCCGTGGTCGAACGATACAACGCCCTACCTCGTTGAGGTAATGGACACCTACAATGACCCTGACGTGCGACACATCGTCTGCTGCTTCGGAACTCAGCTGGGAAAGACCGAGTTCGAATACAACGTGCTCGGCTACATTATAGACCAGGACCCCTACAGCACTCTTTTCGTCTACCCGCGGGAAGACGACTCGAAGAATGTATCTCGGGCACGGATACAGCCCATGATAAACGATTGCCCGACTCTTCTCGCGAAAAAGCCATCGCGCCACGATCTCTTCCAGCTGCTCGAGATGCACTTTCCCGGCATGATTCTCTATCTTGTGGGCGCCAATTCCCCGGCAGCGCTCGCTCAGAAGCCATGCAGGAATATTCTCCGGGATGAGATAGACAAGTTCCCGCTTCAGATCGGAAACGATGCTGATCCACTGTCACTGTCCGAGGAACGCTCAAAATCTTTCTGGGATATCCGGAAGATCCTGGATGTATCGAGCCCGACACTCGAGGACACAGGGATATGGAAGCAGCTGCAGTCCTGCGACGAGATCCGCGAAAGACAGGCTCCCTGTCCCCACTGCAGGCATTATCAGACAATCGAATTCAAAAACATCCGGTGGCAGCAAAGTGCTAAGGAAACTCCATGGCCCGAGAGGATCCAGGCAGCTAAAAGCAGCGCGCATTACGTCTGTGAAAAGTGCGGGCAGGCAATTGAAAACGATTCCCGCGCCTGGATGCTTCAAAACGGCAGATGGGCGGTCGTAAAGAACTCTGCCTTTAAGCCTCAAAAGGTGGGCTTCCGGCTTCCTTCCTGGCACTCTCCGTGGCTTACCTGGGGGGACATAGCGGAGAAGTTCCTCAAGGCGATGCAGGCAAAAGACGAATCCGGGGATACGGAACCGCTCAAAAACTTCTGGAACGGCTGGGGAGCTGAGCCCTGGAAGCAGATCGCAACCATCACCTCCGAGTCCAGGATCCTAAGCGCCCGCTGCGAGCTGCCGCCCCAGGTCGTACCTCGGGAAGCGATTGCCCTTACCTGCGGGATAGATTGCCAGAAGCAGGGTTTCTACTTCGCAGTCCGGGCCTGGGCGAAGGACATGACAAGCTGGCTCATAAGATACGGCTTTCTTCTCACCTGGGAAGATGTCCATCGCCTGATCTTCGAGGACACCTACGAAATAGATGGTTCGGACATGAGGGCGAGCCTCTGGCGTGTTGCTATCGATACCGGCGGTGGTGAGGGCGAAGGGGACCGGTCCATGACGGAGGAAGCCTATTCCTTCATCGCCCAATGCGGAAAAGGCGTATTCGGCTTCAAAGGCAGCTCAAGGGAAATGACGGGCAAAATGAAGCTAACGGTCATTGCCTCCAAACCCGGAAAGAAGAGCGTGCCAATCCCCGGCGGGGGGCTCCGACTCTGGGTGGTCGATACCGACTACTTCAAGGATCTTTTCCACAACCGGCTGCAGATCAAAGCGGGAGATCCGGGAGCCATTTATCTGCACAGCGAAACCGCTCAGGACTATGCCAGGCAGATTGTCTCCGAGGAGAAGCGCCGCGGCCGGGACGGAAGGTACAAGTGGGTCCGCGTGAGGGGAGAAAATCACTACTTCGATGCCGAAATCATGGCCTCGTGCCTTGTGGATCCGGTCTGCTACGGTGGGTTGGGAGTGCTGAAAGGGTGTGCCATGGAGGTACAAGCCACTACAGCTCAACAAAACGGGAAGCCAAAGGTGATCAAGTCGAGGTGGATGGGAGGGGGGCATTGAGCATCAATTCTCACGGACTCCTTGCGGGGAGTGTGACTTCAGGGCACCAAGGTATATGTGCCGGTGCGGATTATAACGTGCGGACAGGAGCCACGTGCCCGAACTGTGGTAGGACAAGGGCGGAAATAACCCGCACCATGCCGTGGGGGGAAGACAATATAAGGGTCAGGTATCATAAATGCGCCGCTTGCGGGCAGATATTCAAAAGCACGGAGAGATGTTGACCTATTAGTATTATATTAGCAGTATATTCTCAGTTACCTATTATCTTAAGTATTTTACTTGACAGGAGACCACAGTAGTATATTATCTTTAGGTATGGGCAGAATAACCTTGCAGGGCTTCAAGTGTGAACGGTGTGGTCATGAATGGGTACCCCGGCAGGGGAACCACGAAGAGCCAAGGGTCTGCCCGAAGTGCAAAAGTCCCTATTGGAATAGGCCACGAAAGAATGCTGACAAAAAACCCAAGTTGCGGCAGGGGAAATGAACAACTGACAAATTAAAGTCCAATCAAAAGGGTACAGGTAGCGCAAACCCCGCTACTGAGCGTCCCTGCAGCTGAAGTTGACTGGAATCCCGAGGACGGTCTCATTTAATAGATTTAACCTGATCGAATGAAAGCTTTCGGATGAGCGATTCTAAAAATTGGCTGAACGAGTTCAGTGCCGGCAACAGCAGTGCTGTTGTGGATGGCCTTGTACCAGTCAAGGGATATGTCAAATCCGGTCGACGCGCTGAAGAAGTGGAAATCATGGAGAAGGCCGAGCATTACCTTGCGGATGCTGTTTTCTTCGAAGCACCTCGCTATGGTAAAGCGCCCGTGGCGCAGGCGTTCATCTATCGCTCTGACGGGCCAGTAAAAGACCCAGACTTCGCGAATCTTCACTTACGACTTTGGAGTTGGGGTGGAGTACCCTTAGTCTATCGTTTCACACATGGCTTAGTTCAACTTTTCCGCTGCGCACACAGTCCAGACTTCGAAAAAGCTGGCAAAATTACCTTTAATCCGTTCAAAACACTGGAGCTGACTTCCAAAATCGCAGCAGAAATCGCAACAGCACCATGGTGGGACGCGGAACGCCTTCGGACCGGAACACTCTGGGACAATCCTGAGGTATGTAGACAACTACTCTCCAGGAGGAAAGCGGCGCAAAGGAGACTCATTGACGAGATTAAGGAACTGCATGACGACCTCAACAGAAGAGACATTCT
>JAJFVB010000029.1 GCA_021372055.1 Desulfobacteraceae bacterium
TCCGGAAATTGCGGTTCAGCTCGAAGACCCTCTCGAATCCGCCCACCAGGAGTCTTTTGAGGTAAAGCTCGGGGGCGATCCTGAGATAGAGGTCCATATTGAGCGCGTTATGATACGTTTTGAACGGCTTGGCCGCAGCACCGCCGGGCACCGCCTGCATCATGGGGGTCTCGACTTCAAGAAAGCCCCGCTCGGAGAAAAACCGCCTCATCGTCGCAATGATGCGGGCCCTCTTTCTAAAGGTGTCCCGGACCTGCTCGTTGACTATGAGGTCAACGTATCTTTGACGATAGCGCAGTTCGATATCTTTGAGGCCGTGATACTTTTCCGGCAGAGGCCGCAGGTTTTTCGTCAGCAGAACCAGTTCCTTGACGAGGATCGTGACCTCATTGGTCTTCGTCCTGAAAAGCGGCCCGGCAACGCGGACTATGTCGCCGAGGTCCAGCTTCTTCGCCAGCCCGTAGCTCTCTTTGCCAAGCTGGTTTTGCTGGATGTAGATCTGCACTCTTCCGTTCGAATCGGAAATGTGCATAAAAATGGACTTCCCGAAGGAACGCGCCGAAAGAACGCGTCCGGCAACGGTATAGAGGTTCGAGGCCTCGGACTCCAGCTCTTCGGCCGTCTTGTTGGCCGCATGTTCCAACAGATCGGCTATCCTGTGCGGGACGGCATAGCCGTTGGGATAGATCGGGATGCTTTGCTGCTCCAGCTCAGCCGCCTTCTCCATCCGCTCCCGCATGACAATGTTCATGTCATCCATGAAAGAAAGACCTTCCAAACGATTTTGAGGAATAATTCAGGGCCGCCCAACACCCACATGAGTCGACGAACGTTAGATGATTTGCCCTTGGACGTCAAGGGCATTGTCCAATTGCCTGTCTCTACGGGTCTTTGATCGCTAGGGGCAGTCTGGTTGAGCAATTTGGCCGGATTTGGGGACTTTAAGCCAAAGAACGTCAATTTTAGAGAAAAACACGGATCCCTTCAGGGCGGCAACGCGGGGCTTGCGGGTTCACTTCTTGTCGGAGTGCGCGTTTTTGGCCGCCTTGGTCTTGAGCATTTTCGAAACCGTAAACGCGACGATAAGGATTCCCAGGATGAACGGAATCCAATCTCCCTGAAAAATCATTGTGATTCCATAGACAAGTATTGCTATTCCGGCGATTAGACTAAGCCATTGAGTAGACGGACTCATGAAGCCCCTTTCCAACTCTTGAAAAGTATTGCCTCCCCTTTTTTAAACCGGCCCTCCGCAAACGATTCGGAGCGCGCCGCAGTCTGCTTCGCGAGTTTTTCAGCTAACTATTTTTCCCCGGAAAAAGCAAAACAAAAACGATTCGAATCGGTAAACCAGGGCTGGGACAATCACCGCTTCGGGGCCGGCAGGCGTAGCGCCAAAATGAGCCGCGTAGCGGTGTGGGGGTGTGGGGAGCGCAGATCCCCACACTTTTCAAAAGCGTACTCTGATGCGTATGAGACCGCCCGGCCGATGGAGCCGGGCGGCAAGAAGTTGAAACGACGGTTAATCTTTTTCTTCGAACTCCCGCGCAAGCTGCAAAATGAGCTCTACCGCCTGCGCCGTAATTGCCTTGCCGGTTCCGGCGGGAGCCGCGCTCGGGTTTGCCTGCGCCATAAGAAACGGGCTCGCGGCAAAAGCCTGTTGGGCCGGCCTGCACCATACCTTTAGGCATTCGCGGAGGGCTTCGAGACTGATACCCAGTTGCTTGAGTCTCCCCTCGAACTCAGGCTGAATCACCTTTCCGCTCAGCAGACACGACAGCAGCCTGCACAGCCGCTCCTTCCCCTCGTTCGGATCGTCCTTCCCGGTCGGCGGCGGATTATCCCCGCCTTTCCACACCGCTCCGGTCAAGAGGTGTTCTCGTGTAAACTCACGCCCCCGAAGCGATTTGCCCTCCGCAAGTATACGGAATGGATACACTCCCGACAGCGGCGCCGGCATACTCGCCGTATAGATGCCCGAGCCGGGCTGCTCTTCGGGCATCATCAGCACTCCGCCCGTGGTGTCCGGGCGCTTGAACTCGGCCCGTACATTGGCCCGGCTGGAGGGGATGGGCAATCCGTATTCGGTGAGCACGGCGCGGACCGTGAGCGTGGCCCCGGGTTCCTGGGAACTCTGCAGCAACTGCGCTTGTAACCGGAGGCCGGAATAGGATTGCACGCTCAAGCTGTAGCGCACCCCGTGCGCCAGCACCCTCTTGTACCAGTCCGGGTGTTTTTCCAACGTGCCCAGGTAACGCTTGTAGTTCCCTGCGTCGACGCTGAGCAGGGCGTGCCACTTGCCCTCGCGCGCACCAGCAGCCCCGATGGGTACCGGCAATATGCCACGGTAGAAACTCACCCCCTGGGCGCCGATATAATCAATGCCGGCGGTAGCTCCAGCCACAGCCGGGGTGATGACATCGCCTGCCGGCGTCTCCAGGGCAAATTTGAAAAGCTGCAGATTCGCTTCGCCGAGGAGGATGGCGTCCACGCCGATATCGGCCTCGTTGAGGTCGAAGTCGATGCGCTGCTTCTGCCCGGGTTTCAGCGCCCCTTCCGGGTCCAGCACGATGTCCTGATTCGTGATACCGGCCAGGATCTGCAAGTAGTATTTGCTCAAGCGGAACAGATCGTCAGGGCCCATGGCGCCGGTGAGAAGTATGTAGCCGCCTGTGCCGTTCGTCAACGCCGTCAGCGATGCCGGTTGGATCTGATCGGCGGTGCCAAGGCCGATGGCGAACACCCGCTCGTTGATCAGCGGTGCGACGTCGGCGATGTACTTGGCGGCCGTCTCAAAGCCATCGGTGAAAACGACTATCGCCAGGTAGTCGTAACCCGTGGTAGCGTTTAGCATATTGTGCGCGTTTTCCAAGCCGTCGCCGATAGCGGTATTTCCGGCGGGGTTGGGAGTATGGGCGGCGATGACGCCCAGGGCCGTGCCACGGACCGGATCGAAAGCGGAAGGCGGCCCGACGGCCTGGACGGCCATCCGGTCATATGCATCGTGGTCGAAGGCAACAATCCCGATTCCATTGTTTTCCTGCAGGAGGTTGACGAAGACCGGGGCGGCGAACCTGAGCACATCGCTTCGCGAGAGGCCGGGCAGGCCCGAGGCCCAATGCATCGAGTTGCTCTGATCCAGCGCCAGCACGGTAGCCACGGTAGGACGAGCGATCGTATTGGCCGAAATCGGGATATCCCATTGCTCCTCGGTGTCCACACAGCGGACTGTCACGCTGCCGGCGGCCGTATCGCCGTCCGTCGTTCCCGTATACGAGATCCAGAGATACGCTGCCCTTGGCGTATCATAATCCGTGGATTTGCCGAGGCTCACGGAAGCGGAGGACAGCACGGAGAACCCGCCGCTCGGACCGCTCACGATCTCGAACCTCGTGACGTGGAAGCTCCTGACGTTGAACTTCACGGCCCTGGCTGTTGTTTCGCCCTCGGGAACGTCCATGAAAACGAGATTCGCAGTCTCGAGCGTAACCTCCCAGCCGGCCTTCATCACCGCTTGCGCGGCATCCACGCGACCGTGTCCCCAGTCGTTGCTGAAGGCCCCCGCTCCCAACTTGACAGCCGTGTTCATGACCACATCCCGGACCTGATCGTTATTCAGTCGCGGCACTCTGCTCCACACCAGCGCGGCCAATCCGGCCACGTGCGGGCTGGCCATGGACGTACCGTCCAACGCCGCATAGTCTTGCGAATAGCCATAGCTGTTTAAAGTGACGGCATAAGGCGGCATGGTGGAAAGAATTCCTCTGCCGGGCGCAACTACCGTAACCTCGGGGCCGGTATTGGAGAAGTCGGACACCGAATCATTATCGTCAGTCGATCCGACGGCGACAACACCTTCGAAATCCACCGAGTAAGCGGCCGGATATCCTACAGGGCCATCGACGTTACCCGTGGCGACGCAGAAAATCATCCCATGATCATTCGCGTAATCGCATGCGTCGCGAAGAGCGGTGGCAGGCGAGGTCCACCGCGCGCTCATGTTGATGACGGCAGCCAGATTGTTGTTGACGGCATGATCCACGATCTCCTGAACCGCAGCCTCCACATCCGATTCAGATCCATTACCGCTGCTGTCAAAAACCTTGCAGATGTAGACGGGGCTGCCCCAGTTCATGCCGGCGATGCCGCTGCTGTTATCGGTTTCGGCGGCCGCGATCCCGGCCACGTGCGTGCCGTGGCCGTGATCATCGCGGGGCAGTGCGTCGTCGCCCACGAAATCGGTACCGAGGATGTAGCGCGCGGTATCGTCCAAGTCGGCGTGATTTGGTGTGCCGCCGGCATCCGTCGCTATTCCCGTATCAATTACCCCGATGAGTATGCCGGCCCCTCCCGTTTCAAGATCCCATGCGCCTTCGGCATCAATCTTTTCAGGACCCCACTGATCGCTGAAGCGGGGATCGTTCGGGGTGACACATATTTCGCCGACGATGTCAGGCTCGGCGTAGCGGACGTCGTCGCGTTGAGCGATCCGCTGCGCCAAAGCCGGGATGTCCGAGCCCTCCGGCACCCGGAAGACGGCGACGCGCGACCTTTTGGGGTAACGAAGTATCCTGGCGTCGGGCAGGGTTTTGAGAATCGCATCGCAGATCAGCTTGGAAGCGCCGCTGACGGCAACGCCGGGGGGGCCTTTTACGCCGACGACAATCCGGTCGGCTCGATACGTTACCTTCCGGCCTTGCCACTCACCTTCAACCACCGGGATGCGTGAACCTTTCTTGTCGCGTTTGCTCTGATCGGTGTTCATGACTTGTCCTCCTTGCTTGATTGAGGATGGGCAGTTGGCTCAAAGCCACGCCGCTACGCGGCTCGCTCTGGCGCTACGGGGGTGCGTGTTTGCATTTTTTGCGGCCGCGCCTTGATGGGCCTTTATGCAAATAATATATGAGCTTGACTGGAGGATATAAAATGCGTGACGCATCCTCCTGATTCATACCGGATGCTATAACGAAGTGTATTCAAAAGCCTACAGCTGCTTTGTCAAGCGGCATAGGATATGACGTTACTGCAATTTTCCAGTCTGGAATTTGTGAGTTAGTTTGAAAATATACCTGGAAGGAAATATGCATCAGGCGATTTTTCAAGTCAAGAAAAAAAAGTATCAACGATAGCAATCATAGCCGCATGCTACATCAAGAGTTGAGAGATATCTATATTTGATTATCCATTAAATCGTGGTCGCACGATTCGGGTATGTATAGAAGATATATCCAGAGATGCTTGTTTTCTTATGTATTTGTCAAGCCATTCATAGCATGCTTATAGAGCATCACGCATCATACCAATAAGCGTTCAAGATGATACCAAGCTTTCAGACCGTGGGGAGCCGGCTCCCCACACCCCACACGCAGCTGCGCTGCTCATTTCGGCGCGTGAGGCCGGGCCTGCGGGGTGTGAGGGCGCACGCGATCAAATCTCGGGGAGGAGACAGGCGGAAAATAGAAGCCTCCCTTCCAAAATGCCCGATTTCCATCCTGTTGAAAGGATCTTTCAACGGAACTGTAAGTTTCCTTCAATCTTTCCACTCAAATCGATGGCCCAGCTCAGCCGCAGAATAATATTCTATAGATTTATTAGTTGGTTACAAAAAAGTCGTCACTCGATTGCGATTGGCCCAGGTATTGCTTTTATTATCAGGCAAGTCGAAGGAGACCGGGACCCATGAGGGGCTTGGCCAATTAAGACGGAGCACGTGAAAGAAGCGGAGAGTCAAATGGCGAACTCGCCGCGGGATAAAAGCGGGGCGAATCAGCCCTGCAAAGAAAGAGCGCCATATTGATAAGGACTTTGACAAACGAACATTAGCACCTTGATAAGGAGCACAAAATGAACAGAAAACTTTTTTCCATCGTGGCGATCGTTGCAGTGTCCTCTGCCCTGGTTCTTGGGTTTGGATCGTTCAGTGCGGTCAAAGCAGTTCCCGGCATCAGCGGCGAGAGCGTCACTCCCCTCACCCCCGCGTTGAATGTTTTCGGAGTTGATCGCGCTGACAACTCGATAGTGAGCAGAGATTATGATTCCAGCGCCAGCGAGTGGTCCCCGGATACCTACGGATTGCACGGTACATTGAGGCCGTAACATCCCGAGCCGCCAAGGAGTTCAGTTCCGCACGGCTTTGGATACCAGATCCGGCACTCCAGTGGTGAGAAGGTTGCGGGGGGCGCGACGTCCCCCCAGCCCTCACTCCTTTTTACACCCCTCTTGCAAAGATCTTTCATACCAATGAGCGTTCAAGATGATGCCAGGCTTTCAGACCGTGGGGAGCCTGTTCCCCACACCCCACACGCAGCTGCGCTGCTCATTTTGATGTCCCGAAATGAAAGCTATTTCTCGATGAATTCCTTAAGGCCGTAGTCGCTGATCTTCTTGCGAAGGGTGGGCCTGGTTATACCCAGGATTTTGCATGCTTCCCCAAAATTCCCCCCGGTGTGCCGAAGGGTTTTCAAAATGTGTTCCCTCTCGATGTCCTCCAGGCTACCCAGCTTGTCGCTCGCCGCCCCGGCAGTCTGCTGCGTCGAAGTCGTTTCCGACTTCAGCAGGCGGGTATCCAGTTCGAGGACTTCGCCCCGGGACAGGATCATCGACCTTCTCAACACGTTTTCAAGCTCTCGGATATTGCCGGGCCAGTCGTAGGCCTTCATCGCCTCGATGTATTCAAGGGGAATACGCGTAACGTTTCTGTTTAGTTCCGGATTCATGCCTGCAATCAGATACTCCGCAAGAAGCACGACGTCGTCGGCCCTCTGCCGAAGCGGTGGAATGTT